>CAZQTZ010000027.1:284-16616 GCA_964596465.1 uncultured Candidatus Bathyarchaeia archaeon
ATAACTATTATTCACCCTCAGAGGGTTTACTTGAACTCAGGGAAGCTATAGTACGAAAAGAGAAACGCGTTAACAAATTGGACCTTTCTGCTGATAAAGTCCTTATCACCGAGGGCATCTCTGAAGGAATCGAGATGGCCTTAGCTGCCCTAGTTGAGAGAGGCGACGAGATACTCTTCCCCGGACCCACTTATCCACCTTACATTTCATACACAAGATTCTTTGATGGAACTCCAATGGCTTATGAAACAGATGAAAGAGAAGGTTGGCAACCCAACGTTGATGACCTGAGGAAGAAGATCTCACCCAGAACCCGAGCCATAGTCATAACCAACCCCAACAATCCCACAGGGGCTGTCTACGGCAGAAAAATGATTCAGCAAATGCTTGACATAGCTGCTGAGCATAACTTGCTAGTATTGTCAGATGAGATTTATGACCAAATAATCTTTGACAGAGAATTTGTCAGCACCGCTTATCTGGCTAAAGACATGTCAGTGGTAGGATTCAATGGCTTTTCTAAAGCGTATCAGATGACTGGCTGGCGACTTGGTTATATGTACTTCAAAGGTCACAATGGCGAACTTGAAGAATTAAGGGAAGGCATAGAAAAACAGTGTCGCATAAGATTATGCGCTAACACCCCAGTACAGAAAGCGGGCGTCGCCGCGCTAGATGGCCCACAAGACCACATCAAAGGATACGTAGAAAAACTCAAGCAAAGACGAGACTACGCCTATAAACGCCTTAACGAAATCCAAGGCATAAGCTCCACCAAACCCGACGGCGCCTTCTACATTTTCCCCAAAATTCACGACGTAGGCACAAGATGGAAAACCGACTTTGAATTTGTCATAGAGCTTCTTAAAGCAACAGGGGTTCTGGTTGTAAACGGTTCAGGTTTTGACCCTGTATACGGTGCTGGTCACGCCCGAATAGTCTTTTTACCCCCTATAAATCAACTTGAAGAAGCATTTGACAAAATTGAGCAATTCATGAAAAAGAAAAATTAATGCCTTTTGGCATTACTTTTTTTAATTGTTTTTAGATTTTTACGCCTTCGTTAGGATCTTGCACTACCTTTTTGAATTCACCTGCAAGCTTTAGCGTTATTGGTCCCCCTACGCCTTTTCCGATTTGGCGCCAGTTAACTTGCCTTATCGGTACAATCTCTGCGGCAGTTCCCGTGAAGAATAGTTCATCAGCAGTGAATAGTTGGAACATGGTCAAGTTAGATATAGTTACAGTGTAGCCGAGTTTTTCAGCCAACTTAATTACGCTTTTAGATGTGATGCCAGATAATGCGCCGGTAGATGTTGGCGGGGTATAGATTTTACCATCTCTAATTAGAAAGATATTTTCCCCTACGCCTTCAGCGACATATCCGTTAGGTGTGAGGCAAATAGCTTCGTCTGCACCACTCATGTTTGCTTCGATTTTTGCCATGATACTGTTAAGGTAATTGAGAGACTTCGCCTCATGTGAGGACCCGTCAATTGGGTTTCGCCTTACCCAAGAAACCAGCGTAGTTATCCCCTTGGTTTTGGCTACGCCATCATGCAGCTTAATGGTATCAGTTATGATTATTGTGGTGGGTTTACTGCATTTTCGCGGGTCTAAACCTAAATCGCCTACGCCACGAGTTACTACCAGACGGATGTAGGAATCTTTCATTTCGTTTTTCCGCAAGGTGTCGATTACTGCTTGCACCATTTGTTCTTGGGTCATGGGGATTTCTAGCATCATAGAATGAGCTGATTCATACAACCTAGCGACGTGTTCTTTGAGTTTGAAAACCGAACCGTTATAGGCGCGGATGCCTTCGAAGACACCATCGCCATATAATAGGCCATGATCATAAACGCTTACTTTGGCTTGGGATTTTGGGTAATATTCTCCGTCAATATAAATCAGGAGTTCTTTGGTCAATGGATTTCCCTCTAGTGATGACCTTCATATTGCGAGTTGATTTGATATAGCTTGTGGCAATGAAGTATATGATTCACATGTTAGCCATGGAATTGAGGTCTCTTGCTAATACGTCTGGGAAGCGGTATAGACTTGAAAGGTTTACCTGTAATCTTTGATTTAATTTTAGTTATTAATTCATCCAGAGTCAGATTTTGCTGGGCGCCTTTGACTTCGCGGTCTCGGACTGAAAGCATTCCGGATTCAACTTCTTTTTCGCCTAATACTATGATGTAGGGTATCCATTCTTGTTCAGCTTCACGGATTTTCTTTTGCAGAGTAGAAGCACTATCGTCGATGTCTACGCGTATGCAGTTGGATTCGATTTTTCCAGCTATTTCTTCGACTTTTTCTAGGTATTTATCTGAGAGGGGTATGAGGCGTACCTGAGTCGGAGACAACCATAACGGAAGCATTGGAGCTTTTCCAGTCATCTGTTCACGATATGCTTTTTCGAGGAGAGCATAGATATCGCGTTCTATGGCGCCACTGGGTGAGCAGTGTAGGATTAACGGGTATTGTTTTTCTCCTTTGTCGTCAACATAGGTTATTTCGTAGCGTTTAGCATTTTCAACATCTATCTGGTCCGTTGAAAGTGCAGCCGCCTTGTCCTGATTATCGACAAAGTTCAAATCCCATTTAAGTGCAAAATAGAAGAACCGCTCATTCCAGACTTCGGCTAGAATAGGTTTGCCGAAGTTCTTAACTAAATCAGTTAAGAAGTCCTTATTTTCAGTGTAGAAATCCTTAGTGAAGCGCATAGCTATTTCATAATCGTCCTTTAATAGACCTATATTACTTAAGACATCGATGCATAAGTTGAAACGGACCATGAATTCCTTTTTGGCTTGTTCAAGGTCTGTGCAGAAGGCATGGCAGTCAGGCATTGTAAATGCGCGTAGGCGCTTTAAACCTACAACCTCACCACTCTTTTCGCGTCGGAAACTATAACGAGTTAACTCATAAAGTTTTATAGGCATCTGTTTGTAGCTGAATTGAGCATCATGCGCCATTAAGAATTGACCAAAACATGCTGCAAATCGTAGAAAAAGGTCTTTGTCTTCTGATTTGAGTACATATTGACGCGCCGGAAATCGGTTGAGGTAACTTGACAAACTGGGATGGTTAAAGTCGTACATGAGTGGGGTTTCGACTTCCATACCGCCATATTCAGCCACTCGAGCACTAACATATTGTTCAAGTAATGATTTAATCATCCGACCTTTCGGATACCAACGAATGTTTCCAGGGTCACTGCCAGGCTCATAATCGGCTATTTCAAGTCTTTTCATCAGAGGTACATGAGGAGGCATCTGTGTAACCGCTCTGGCTTTCTTAATCTCGTACTGGGAAAACTTTTGAAGGTTCACATGCCCCTTAAATTTGAAGTCCTCAATTGGAACTAAAGAACCGTCAGTTTGCAGGACATGCCAAAATGATTGCATTTTATCTTCGGCTTTTAATGCTGCAGAAACGGGTTCCTCATCCTTTTTAACGCCTTCTTCGGCTTTTACAGTAGCTTCGGTTTCAGACGTAGCAGCCGCGTAAACTCTCGATTGTTCGGCGAGTGGATGACCTTTAATGGAAATAGTAAACTGTTTATTCCATCCGAAGGGAGCGCGATAAGTATCGATGTTTTTCTCTTTAGCAAAAGCTTCCATTGCTTTTATGATTTTTAGAGCTTCACCAGGATTACTCAGGTTGCTGCTCAGGTGAGCAAAAGGATAAATTAGAATACGATTGGTTTTCTGTTTTCCTAAGAAAGCTCTAACATCGTTGATTGCTTTTTGCGCTAATGCTGAGGTATCTCCTTCTTCGATAGCAGTAAAGAGAACCACCACTTCTTCGACGCGGTTTTCTTTTTTCTCAGTTTCCTCAGCTATGTTAATTTCCTTTTCAACAGGAGTATAAACAATAAAATTAGAGTGTAATTGAAGTATTCGCATACAATCGTAACCTCTTAGACGTATCTTATGTTATTATGCCCCATAGCGCCATTTTTCAAGAGTCTTATCTTTCTTAGATTTCTTTTTGTACTCTTTATAGTGCTCTTTACAGAGATAGACGCGTTTTTCACTACTTGTAACATTTAAACCAGCAGATTTAGCTTTATCAGTTGGAATTGAACGTTCAGCTTCTCGACCACAACCAGAAGCGCTGCATTTTACCCCTTTATCTATACGACCCAATTTTCTTACACCTTCAGTCCAAGCAACATTGTTTTTGGATACTATTTTCTTGGTTGATTAAATGAAAACAAATGCTATACATTAATTGCATTGTTCCCACTTACACATTCGAAGAGATGCTTACCAATATAAGCGTAATCCTAATAGGTTTTGCTAATACATTTCGCAGAATATTCTAAAAATAATTCAAAAAAAGAAAAGAAGGTTGGTTGTTTATTTGCGTCTTCTTAAGACTAAAGCCGCTGCAATAACTGCTATGATTATTACTACAGCTGCGCCTGCGATGAGCAAAGTCTCAGTAGAAACACCAGTGCCTGGAGTTGGAGCGACAGTTGGAGATGCACTAACTGTTGCGGTTGGAGCAACAGTAGCGGTTGGAGCAACAGTAGCGGTTGGAGCAACAGTTGGAGTAACAACTGCGGCTGCTTCATCTACGCCTATTGCGGTAGTTGCGCTTGAGCCCCAGTACGAGTTAGATCCTTCGAATACTGCAGTGATTGTGTATGCACCTACTTGTTGTGGAGTCCACTTGAAGTAGAACATACCAGTGCCGTCACTTGTTACAGTTCCAATTTGGTTTGTGTTTCCGTTTGCGTCAGTAGCAAATAATATAACTGGAACACCGATTGCTTTGTCTGGGCAGGGTTTCTGCATATAGATGTACTCCATATATGCGGCTTGATTTGCGTCGGATATTGCGGCTACACTGCTAAATTCGCCGCTAGCTACTTTTGCTTTTGCACCTGCTGATTGGTCAGTAACTGTACCGCGTATGATTACACTTTGTCCTTTAGCTACACTAGTTAATGGAGCTTCAACAGTAAGTGTACTAGGTCCTTTACCTATGGCGTATATGCTGTTGTCATAGTAGTTATAGTAGCATAGTACACCGTCAGCTAATACAGCTGTAGATCCACCTTGACCGCCTGTTTGACCGGACCAGCTTAGCATCTTGTAGATTTCTGCACCTGTGTATGCGTCTAGACAGTAGATTGAGTTACCTCGGTATAATGGGTCGTTGGGTGAGTGTTCGTTGTTGAAGGCGTATACTTTTCCATCTGCGATTGCTGCTAAGAATATGGGTCTAAGACCCCATGGAGTATCTAAGCCGCTGTTGGTGTTGTTATATTTCCATACTAGGTTGCCGTTTGCAGTGTTGATACAGAGTATTTCTCCACCGAAGCCTTGTATGTATAGATTGCCATAAGCCATTGAACCTCTCTGTCCGCCTCCTTCACCGCTGCCATAGTATTGATAGGCACGTTGAGGTATGTTTGTTGGGCCCCAGATTTTAGCGCCTGTATCAAGGTTGTAACCGATAAACTGCATGTTCTCCACGAAATGCATTACAAATACTCTGTTAACTGGGTCTATTGGGAAGGTCATTAATCTCTGAGTTAGGTTGCCTGCTGGTGCGGGATAGCTTTGTTTCCAGAGTAATTGTCCTCTGCTTGTTTCTTTATCGCTAATTGCCCATAGTGTGAATGGATCAGGAGTATACTTATCACCGACGCCTGGTTGAACTGCGCTGCTTCTGCCAAGTATTATGTCACCAGGTATAACTTGCACAATTGTTGGATTTGCATTTCCTACTAGATCTGCGCTTATGGATACGTTCCATGAATATGCGTTAGCCATGTTAACGGTTTTTCCGTTAGGTCTCCATTGCCAAGCATTGGTACCGGTTCCTAGACTAAGGTGTAATCCTTGCTGTTCTGCTGTATTGTTCCATAAGCGTAGCCAACCGCTTTTTGCAGTAGTATTGTAACTGAGTACGTATCTAACGATTTCGCCTTTGCTAGTGTATACTTCGCTACCTGAAGGTATACCTGTTTGATTAAAGACCCATTTGCCAGTATAAGCGTCAAAGCCTTGCCATGTGGTTACACCACCAGAAGAGGAAGATTGCCACAAGATACCGCCAACGCCACCGTGTTGATTGGGAGATTCATATTCGTATATTTGAGCAAATGAAGGTCCTGCAATTGTCGGCGCTGCAGAGGAGTTCGAAATTGACGTGTCTTGTGCAACATCGCGGTAAGTATTTAAATCGTCTCTGTGCCAAATTTCTTCGCCAGTTTTCAAATCAACAGCTGTGTATCCGCCACCTCCACCTGAGTGACCTAGAGGTTCATTGAAAAAGAGCATTCCGCCGAGAATGATCGAATTGGCGAATCTGCCTTCATATGAACCGCCAGAGTAAAAGCCTGCACTTGGAACTGCACTATTTGTAATACCGAAGCCATTTGCCCACGTAGCTCCGACTACACCACCGTATTCAATAGAACGCTTCCAAAGGATGTGTGGACTGCTGGGACCAGATCCAGATACCCATTGATTATAGCCTCCACTTTGGGCACCCCGGAGCCAATTAGACGCTACGTCAGCCCAGTGAATGTTGTCAGCAGAAATCGGGCGAGTCCAATAACTAGTCGGAAGGGGATATTCCTCAACCGGATTTACTTGTGCTTGTTGTACAGTTAGAGTGACTGAAGTTTGGCTAGGCAAGAATGTGTCGCCGACATAAACGCTGGGAGATCCGGGCAGACCATTTGTAGGGTGATACAGAGATGCCACCTGACCTGGATAGGTAAGCAAGAAAGTGTAAGTACCGATTTGAGTGGGTGTATATAGTGTGTATGTTGAACCAGTTGGATCGGACATAAATGGACCTAATGTTTCTTTTCCACCATCAGGTTTTGTCACTTCAATTCTGAAGTTAGTCCAACGGTCACCGGCATTACCAGCCGCAGTTGGAGGAGCCATATGAAGCCACATTACGAGAAATGCGGTTTGTCCAACTCCTATAGGGTCAGGACTTGCAACTAGATATGCATATGTTGGAATACTGATTGGGGGTGTACTAGCATTGCCAGCGGGCACAATTGTGAGCATCGCGGAGAAAGTTAGCATCAGAATTATTGCCATGGTAGCTAAGTTCTTTTTATTTTTAGTTATAACTAACTTGGTTGACATAAGAATTCTTTTCTCTCCTACCATAGATGCTGCTTGGCATCTCTTATAAGCATTTTTCAAATTTGACTTAAACCAGAAAGAAAAAAATTAAGCAAGTAAAAACCGCTTTTTGGTAGAGGACTATACAGCGGCAGATTTAACGGCGCATTTTTTTGTAGATGACTTCAGCTCTAGAATAAATTTGGTTTTTATTACCTGACAAAGCAGTCCCGATGCCTTCAACAATTAATGAAGCCGCAGCTGAACCCACACAAGTACACCATAGTAAATCATCTCGATGAACAAACTCGGCCAAAAACGCGCCTATGAAAACGTCACCAGCACCAGTGGGATCAATGGCTTTTTCAGATGAATAGGCGGGAATTTTGTAGATTTTTCCTTGGGATGAAAGTACAGAACCATGAGATCCCATGGTAACGATGACAATTTTTGGGCCTAATTTGTGAACTGCGGCAACAGCTTCACTTAGCTCAGAATAACCCGTTAAAACGGTGATTTCATCAAAAGCCGACTTGTAAATATCAACTAAGCCCAGCAATCGCTTATCCATTTCAACACCATAGGTAACGTCTCCAGTAGCATTAAAACGCCTAGTCATCCCCTGAGGATCAATAGACAAGACCCCGCCCCAATTCCTCAGATGCTTTACTACCTCATAATTAATCTCACAATCGATGGGTGCGATATGAATAGCCTTAGCATAAAATCTACAAGGTAAATCTGCTATATTGATAGCAGAGCCTTGCCGTTTCAGTCTTAGGGCGCGTGAAGACAAGTTTGTATTATAAATAAGTTCAAAACTGGTCGTTGGTTCCTCGGTCTTGAGAATGCCTGAAATGTCTACACCCTCTTTTGAGAGTTGCATTAGATAATCATCAGGAAAATCCGAGCCAACTTTAGAAAATATTGCCACCGAGTTACCTAATCTTCGAACAATTAAAGAGATATATGCAACTGGCCCACCCATAACCGAGACAGGCTGCAAATTACTTGGCAATTTTAGGGAGTCTATTGAAAAATGACCGACTACTGCAAGGTCAACAGGTAAAGGATTCATGAAATTCACGAAGCGTTAAGAAAAAATATTTTGAATTGAGGTATTCATGATTTAAGATTGAAGTAATAATATGGCTTTTGCCAAGTCGCCCTCAGATTCTATAAGCGCATTTCGTGCTTCAGCAAGGCTTTTACCTGTCTGTCCAGCTACAAGCTGTACATCTTCTTCGGATACAACAGACGCTTTCTCTGATTTACTTTGAGGAGCGCGTTCACTTACTTTTCCGCCTGCAACTTGGAAGATTTTTTGGCCCTGTACGTTCACAATGGCTACTTCAGGTCCTTCAATAACGATTTCTTTAACAGGTGTACGAATGATTACTTCTTCAACATCATCTACACCTTCCATGTTCATGCCCATGCGCTGCATCATGCGCTTTGCATCTCGAGGATTCATACGTCTTTGCATATAGGTCCCACTTCCATTATTTTACACTACGAACAGATATACTTAACTAGCTTTCGCTTCCACGTCCATGACGCACCTTAACAGCGACGCCTGTCTTAAAAGACAACATTTCTAAACTGGAGAGGAGTGCCCGACCAACTGCAATAACTTCATCCGTTTCATTAAGAACAATCACTTCGTCCTTAGAGCAAATATCCTCATCAACCTTAACTACATGTACGGCAAAAACATCACCACCTTCCGCGACAAATTTGGCTACATCAGAACAGACTGTAACAAAACAGCGAGCATTAAGCACATTTTTCTTTATGAATTTAGCTGCGTTAATACTAATTGAAAGCAGACCATCAGTTGGGCGAAGAGTCGCAATTCGTTCACTGTTTAGGTTAATATAACGAATCCTACCAGTTGCAGGCGAATACTGAATTTCAACATTTTCTGGAAAAAGTAAACTTCCTACACCCTGACCATACTGGTAATCTGCGATACATCGGATGCGTTGGAGAGAGCTTTCCAATAATTTCACCGTAAATAGGGCTTATTTTATTCGACAACTATAAACATACGGATACAATAAAAACAATCTGGATGGATTAGCTTTGCGATGTGAAGTCTGCGGGCGAAAAATTCGCGAAAATCCTATGCGAGTAGTAATTGAAGGTGCTAAGCTTACCGTATGTATGGAATGCTCAAAACATGGAACAGTAAGCTGGGATGATCAACCAAAACCAAAAATTGATTCAGCAGGTCAAGTAATTTCAGCACCAAGTTATACTCCAATTCAAGGACCTATCCAAATTAAAAAGAGAGTTATCCAAGCTAGAGTTGATACTAGTAAAGAACTAGTTGAGAACTATGCAGAAGTCATTCGGGAAGCTAGAGAAAAACTTGGCTTAAGTCACGAAGAACTTGGGAAAAAAATTAACGAAAAAGAGTCCTTCCTAAGAAAAATCGAAACAGGAAAAACGGCGCCCAACGAATTGCTTGTTTCAAAACTTGAGCATCTGATGAAAATCAAGTTGCTGGTTCCTGTACCAGATGAGAAAGTAACACAGACGACTGCTAGGGCTGTAAGTCGTGAATTGACACTGGGAGACTTATTACCAGTCACTAAGAGAGGCAAGGGAGAGGAACCCCCGCAACGAAAGCAATCATAGTGCAACGACGTCTAAATCGTGAAGAAACGAGTTTGCCTGAACTTAAGAGATTAGCCCAAGCTGCAGGATATACTGTAGTTGCCGAGATGGAACAGACAAGAAGGGCAGATCCAAGGTATCAAATAGGCGCAGGTAAAGTAGAGGAACTTGCAAAAATCGTCAAAGAAAAAGAAATTGAAAAAATAATTTTTGACAACCCTTTGAGATCAATCCAAGCATACAATCTGGCAAAAATCACAAAAGTAGAAAATATTGACCGATTCCAACTTATTTTAGAAATTTTTACTAAACGCGCCACTACAACAGAAGCAAATCTTCAAATCCAATTAGCTGTTCTGAAAAACGAGTTGAAGCATGCTAGAGAAAAAGTTAGACTTACTAAACATGGGGAACAACCGGGCTTTATGGGAATAGGCGTCTATGAGGCGGAAGTCTATGTTGACACCATAAAGAGACAAATCCACACTATTCAGAAGAAGCTTAAAGCCATTAGAGAGAAGAGAGTTTTGCACCGTGAACGTAGAACTGAACTAGGATTCTCATCAATATCACTAGCAGGATACACTAACGCAGGAAAAAGCTCTTTATTTAATGCTTTAGCAGAAGAAAATACAAAGGTACAAAATGCGCTGTTCACAACACTATCCACTACAACCCGAATGATCGAGTTTTCTAAAAGAAAATTCCTACTTACTGACACTGTAGGCTTTATTGAACGTTTACCGTTAACTCTAATCGAAGCTTTTCATTCCACATTAGAAGAAACCATCTACTCAGATCTTATACTCCTTGTTTTAGACATAAGTGAACCACTTGATAAAATAGAAAAGAAAAACAAAACCTGCCAAGAAACAATCCAACGTATTGGAGCTTCAGGCGTACCAGTTATTACTGTACTTAATAAAATCGACCGATTAACTGAAAAAGAAGCAAAAGAAAAACTGGAGAGCCTAAAAGAGAAAACTAGTAATCCGATACTCGTATCAGCCCTTGAGAAAACCAATTTAGAGAGCTTGAGGCGGGAAATACTAAGAACACTCGAAGGCTATATTCAAGCGAAATTTAGTGTTCCATTGGGTAATCACATCATGCCCCTAATCTCCTGGGTTCATGGAAAAACTGACGTGAAAAACATTAATTACACTCAAACATCAGTAGAAGTCGTTTTTGAAGCTAGCCCTGAAACTGCAGAGAAAGTTAGAAATCGCGTGGAAGAACTTGATGGAAAATTCGAAAAAGCAAAAAATAACAGATAACCATAACCTAGAGGAAAAGAACTTGTCTAAAATTCTGATTTTAAGATGGGGACATCGCCCACATAGAGATGCTAGATTAACAACTCATGTAGCTCTGGCAGCTCGAGCATTAGGCGCATCAGGATTTATTCTATCAGATACTATTGACGAAAGCATAAAACAAACTGTAACTAAAATTAACGATAATTTCGGAGGCGAATTTTCTTTCGAGATGGGTACCCCGTGGAGAACTATTGTTCGGGACTGGAAAAATAACGATGGCCTTATTGTTCATCTGACTGCATATGGAGAAAACATTCAGACAAGTAACGTGCTTGGCAGGTTAAGAGAATCTGGAAAAGATATTCTAATAATTGTCGGAAGCCAAAAAGTACCAGGAGAATTCTATTCAGAAGAGGTTTCAGATTATAATGTAGCAGTCGGCAATCAACCTCATTCGGAATGTGCAGCCTTAGCAATTTTTCTTGACAGATACTTCAAAGGAGAAACCTTAGGAAGAGCATTTAATGATGCTAAGAAGAGGATAATACCGCAAAAAAGAGGAAAAAAAGTAGAGTAGTATGGAAAATTTACTGATTTCTCCCAACAAGAGTTTTATGGAAGAACACTACAGTATTTAATGCTAAGGAACCAGACTATGTTATCAACAATTGACGATGCAACATTGATGAAAGTAGCATCTTCTTTAGGGGAAGAAGAAGCAGTCAAACTTATCGAGTATTTGAAGAATTCAGAGGAAATAACAGATGACGAAATAGCCAACAAAACTGGCATAAGGCTAAATTCAGTACGAAAAATCCTCTACAAACTCTATGATCACTCTTTAGTCAGCCTTAGGAGGACCAGAGATCCTAAAACAGGCTGGTTCATTTTTCACTGGAAACTACAACCAGATCAATTAGAAGGATTTATTTTAAGCCAAAAGCGCAGAGTTCTTGAGAAACTAAATGTTCGACTTGAATATGAAACGACTCATGATTTTTACTATTGTGATACACCCGGATGCAGACGAGTAACCTTTGAAGAAGCCGTGGAAGCAGTTTTTCATTGTGCCGCTTGTGGCAAAGCACTTGCTCATTTTGAAAATGGTAAAATGACGGAAAAACTGGCGTTAAAAGTTGAACAGTTGAGGAAGGAATTAGGTGAGTAAAAAGCTTCCTTCCCGGGAGCAGGCACTTAAACTTCTTTATGAAACCAACTGTTCACCAGAAGTCGTCTCACACTGTAAAGCTGTAGCTGAACTGGCTAAGCAGACAGCAGAAATCTGCCAAAGAAAAGGACACATAGTTGACGTAAACCTTGTTGAAATCGGAGCACTTCTTCATGATATTGGCAGATCTAAAACTCATTCAGTAAACCATGCTATTGCTGGAGCAGAAATAGCAAAGAAAAAAGGACTGCCTAATTCGATAATTGCCATAATTAAACGACATGTCGGCGGCGGAATAATAGATTCCGAAGCCGAGAAGCTAGGATGGCCAAAAGATAATTATATTCCTCAAACATTAGAAGAGAAGATTGTTTCTTATGCAGACAAGTTAATTGAAACATCTGAACGCGTACCGATTGAGCCCACAATTATAAAACTCCGTAAAGAAAAAATGGATGCGGCTGCTGAAAGAGTTATGAAGCTGCATAATGAAATAGCAGAATTGATTGGCGAAAAAACTTGACCAAACAAACATTACTTATCAGAATTTATAATACACACCAATTAAGACAAATGGACAATATTTTGCGAGATTTATTTGAAGGCTTAGACATTGAGGCAACAATTATTGGCACAATGGCTGGACGATGGGTTCAACTTGAGCTTTCGGGGGAAGATGAGGAAATTGCGACTAATCTGTTAGCTCGAGAAGTAGGATTTTGCCCAGTAAATATAGAGAGCATAAAAAAATTCGCTTCCGTAAAAGGTTATGTAATAGGCTCTGATAAAGCTGGAGAAAGATTGTCAATAGACATCGGATTATTTCAACCCAATACGACCTACGTGACAGTACCATTGAGTCAATTACAAACTCAACTTGCTTATGGTAAAAAGCTTCCTCTAAAGAAAATATGTGAACTCTGGGGGATAACTGAGAATCTGCCTTTGAAAATTAAGGTTTTAGATATAAGTTCTGAAGAGAAAAAAATTGAAGCAGAGATAGAAGCAGCGCAAATTAGGCGATTAATACTTTGGCGAGATTCGCTTCTTGACAGGTTATTAGTATTTGGCGCATCTCGGCATGAGATAAATTTTACAATCGAACAAGAAGGATTGAATAGAGACGTAATAGATGTTGAATCATTAGGAATATTTGAGAACGCATTAATCTGCAAGCTAGGCACTGATGGTACAGGATTAATCTCGAAAATTGGCAAGAGACTCCGAAAAGCAAAATTTACGGTTTTTAATCCAAAAAAGATTCTGGCATTAAAAGACAAAGTTTAGAGGCTTCAGATAAAGCATTGCCGAGAAAAAATTATAAGTAACTTTTTTAGAAATCTCACTTCATATAAAAGAAGGATGAGAGATGACAGAAGTAAATTATTTTAAGAAGTATTTAGCTGAGCTAGTTGGCACTTTTGTGCTTGTGCTAATCGGTTGCGGAAGTGCAGTACTTGCTGGAAGCTATATTGGAAACGTCGGAATTTCGTTTGCATTTGGTTTAGCAGTACTTGCTATGGTTTATGCTATAGGTAACATATCTGGATGTCACATTAATCCTGCAATAACAATCTCTATGCTGGCTCTCAGAAAAATTAACATAAAAGACGCGGGCGCATACATTGTTTTCCAATGCATAGGAGCAACGGTAGGAGCGGCACTTATTTGGGCGATAGCAACAGGGAATCCAGCATATAACTTAGCTGTGAACGGATTAGGCCAGAATCAAATAACAAATTTCTCTCTAATTTCAGGTTTTATGGCCGAAGTTGCCTTTACATTTGTATTCTTGATGGTGATTTTTGGCTCTACTAGTGAAAAGGCACCCAAAGGCTTCGCAGGAATACCCATTGGACTTAGCCTAGTTTTTATCCATCTCGTAGGAATACCCATAACTGGAACCTCTGTCAATCCAGCTAGAAGTCTAGGACCGGCACTGATAGTAGGCGGATTAGCTTTAAATCAAATCTGGATATTTTGGATTGCCCCCATAATTGGCGGTTTACTAGCTGCAGCAGTATGGAAGATAATTGAGTAAAAAAACAAAAATCTCCTTTTCTATCTTTTTTCATTGGAGTAAATTTTGATGGTAAACATAGTATTTAATCAAACTTTTCGAGCTAAACAACATTGTTTAAGCAACATAAAATTTGATAAAAAAAATTAGGATTAACACAAATAATAATATGACAGTGAGCGCATTATATTTTGAGGAGAAAAAAATGGCAATTGTAAAAATCATTGAATTAGTAGGCAGTTCACCAAAAAGCTGGGAAGATGCAGTAAAGAACGCACTTGCAGAAGCGGCAAAAACAGTCAAGAATATTAAATCTGTTTATGTGAAGCGGATTAACGCAAACGTAGAAAAAAATAAGATTGTTGAATACAGAGCAGTAGTGAAAATTGCGTTTATAGTAGATAGACCAGAATAAACCACAAAATGAACTAACTCTGCCTTTCTTTTTTTAAAAGAGAAAATTGCTCAGTATTCATCACGGATGTTCATTTTTTAAAGCCACTTCTATGAAGTTATCAATATCATAAGATAACAGTAAAGGCAAGAGTCTAGATACCTTCTCATCCGGCCAGTTCCACCATGCAACGCGTAACAAATCGTCTATTTGTCGAGGATTAAATCGGTATTTGATAATTTTAGCAGGGTTACCGCCCACCAAGGCATAAGGAGGAACATCTTTCACTACAAGGGAATTTAATGCAATTACCGCCCCATTTCCAACAGTTACTCCTTGTCTAATTGTAACACCGTTACTAATCCAAACATCGTTTTCTATTATAATAGGGGCTGCTTTAATCTCAGACTCTATTATATGTCCGTTATGAAATGTTGGGCATGCTGGAGCATTGGTTTTCCATTTATCATGGAAAGCTACAAAGGGATAGGTAGTAACCAAGTCGTAATCATGTTTTCCGAAGTAGACAAATCGTATATTAGAGCCCAATGAACAGTATTTGCCAATTTTGGTTCCACGCATTAAATAAGGAAGCCAAGGCATTGCCCCCTCGATTATCGGCTGATCACCATAACTATGTTCACCAAAAGGGATTTTGTATTGCGGTTTTTTGGAGTTAATCACTACATTTCGTAACTTACGAATAAACCGAAGCGCCATAATGAGATCCTAAATTGACTTTTTCAATTTAACACCCTTTAAACTTATCTATAAAAGAGGTAAATAGACAAAGTATCAATAACGGCAGAAAATAATTTTAAAGCTAGGGTCGAAGTTTTTATTGATGCCTGAGCCAAACTTGAACTAGCTCCCGTTGGATTTTGTTATAAAGAAATAATAAGAGATTAAGCTATTTTTTTGTAGATTAAGGTTAATAAGAAAAGCGTTACTAGAACAAAAACAATTAACCCTGCAGTTGTGATATTAAAAACCGCAGACAACATAATGCCAGTAATTGTGCTGAGAACACTAAAACCAACAGCTGCTGAAAGCGTTTTTCGGAAAGAGAAATTCAGCTTTAAAGCGCAAAGGCCAGGCAGTACCAGAAGGGCTACCACAAGGATTGTACCTATAACTTTAATTGAAAGAACTATTGTGATAGCGACGAGTAGATCAAAAATAATCGACAGCCTTTTTGTTGGCACCCCCATTATACGTGAGTCTTCTTCATCGAAAACCATCGATAACAATTCACGTCTAAAAAACCCAATAAAAAATAAAACTACTAATCCTAAAATCGAGATTAAAGCCAAATCTATCGAATCAATCGTTAATATCGAACCAAAAAGGTAACTGAATAATTCAACATTAAAGCCTCCTGCTAAACTAATCACAATCAAGCCAGTAGAGAAACCCAAAGCTAGCATTACGGCTATAGCAGAGTCCGATGCCGCAAGCTTTTTTCGTCTCATATAAGAAATACCGAAAACCGCCAATATAGAAACTAAGAGGGCAGTTATTAGAGGACTAATCCCTAAGAATAAGCCTAGAGCAATACCGCCAAAAGCCGTATGCGAAAGGCCGTCCCCAATCATCGACTCTTTTTTTAAAATTAAAAATAATCCCACTAATGCGCATGCTACTGCAGCGACTATACCGCCTATAAGTGCGTTTTGAAAGAACTGGTAAGTGAATAAATCAAGCAGACTATTGCTCATGTTCAAAAACTCCCCTACAATTGTGTTTGTGGAATACGA
>CAZQTZ010000028.1:0-3601 GCA_964596465.1 uncultured Candidatus Bathyarchaeia archaeon
TCTCTGAATTGGTTTTTCTACATCACGTTTTTGAAATTCGAATGGATTATGAACGGATATACTTGTGCTTATTGACGTTTGGTTTTTTCCAATACAGAACAGAATCTCAGCGTTGGTTTCGTCAAGTCCCTTTTTAAGAACCTCAACAGGGGTAAGCTGAGGCTGGTTTCTATCTCGAGGGAATCCCATAAAGCGAGTCTTTTTACCCTGCGCTTTTAATTCATCCTTAAGTGTGCTCCCTAAAAAATGGTCAATAGTCATTCCAGCTGAACTAAAAGATAATTCAGCGGCCCAGTAAACGCTTACTCCGAAAAGAGATTTCCCAGAATCCACCGCAGGTATTTTCTCAGCTAAAGCATCAAAAGGTAGCTGTTGCTGAAGCTGGTTCTTAGCTTGCTTGTTTCCCTTAAGAAAAGCTTCAGATACAATTTCTGTAGGAATCAGTGCCTTAACTTCACCAATCTTAAGTATGCCACCTAAATCATCAATCACAGAAGCATCAAGAGCAGAATCAATTCGGATGGTAAAGAAAGAGCGGGAAAAATCAATAACCTGAAAAACATAATTTCTAGCTTCTAAGTAAGAAACAAGCTCAGCTAGAGAAAGTTTCCAATTCTTGCCAGAAATGAAACAATAGGTATTTTGAACGGGATTAGACATTGTTAACAAAATATTGGTGTTCTCGACTAATTTGAGAGTAACGGTTCCAACAACGTTCTTTAGGCATAAAGCAGTCGAGGTCTGTGCAGTAGGATCAGCCATTTTCTGAGTGATAAAGGGTTAAATTGTTGAGGACCCAATCAAAGTTGGGATATCAGATGAATAACATGGCAGAAAAAGTTGCAGGCGCTCTTTTCAAATCGGGATGTATAAAATTTGGAACGTTTAAAATAAAATCCGGCGCAATAAGCCCATATTACGTTGATATGGCAAAGTTACTTTCTAGCCCAAAAGAGCTATGTATTATCGCAGAAGCAGCAGCCGACAAAATAAAGGAAATTATGACCACAGATCACATTGATAAGGTTGCATCTATTGAGCTCAAAGGCGCTTTGATAGCTCCAAGTATTGCATGCAAAGTTGATTTACCCTGCATAATAGTTCGCAAAGAGGAAAAAGCCTATGGAGTAACAGGTAGAATCGCAGGTGCAGATGTATCTAAAGCAGAGAATATACTATTCTTTGATGATGTAGTCAGTGAAGGCTTGTCTAAAATAGAAGGGATAAAACCTCTAAAAGAATTAGGCGCAAACGTAAAGCACTTACTGGTTGTTGTTAATAGAGAGCAAGGCGGAAAAGAAAATCTGGAAAAAATCGGTTTCCAAGTTCACTCCTTAGCTAGAATTTCCGAAATTGTTGAAATCCTATACAAAGCAGGAAGCATCTCTAAAGCCCAAGCAGACGCAGTTGCAAACTATATAAAAAATAAGTAACTTTATTGAAGAGCAAGGATAGCATCCAATATTTTTTTCGCCCCTTGTTCTGGATTTTCTTTATAACTGTATATCACCACCTCAGGATGCAAAGGAACCTCATAAGGCTGACCTACTCCAGGTACTGTTTTTGTTTTACCCTCAAAAGCTTTGGAGTAGATTTGTCGAGGCGCATTGTAAGTTTCTGTTCGTTTAGCTTCACGTGACATACAAACATCGACTGGACAATCTAAGTAAGCTTCTATGAAATTCGGCACTTTTTCACGTAATTTATCTCTATAACGCCGTAGATTAGCTGTGGAATCGATGAGCACATTTACCCTATTCTGAACTAACATTTGCGCGATATATGCAAGCATTTCGTAGACGACATCTCTTTCCTCAAGCGAGTAAGAGGGGGTAGGAGTCAGAACTTTTCGGAGACTATCGGAAGAGAGAAGCTGAACTGAAATTCCGTTTTGGCTTAACAAAGTGAGTAAAGCGCGAGAAACAACGGATTTACCGCTTCCAGGCAAACCAGTAACCCAAACACACCATGCATTCTTCAAAGCATACATCGCCTATTTTCAAAATAGTAATACAGTGCAGCATAAAGCTATTGATAGAGAAAAGAGGACGAAAGTTATTATACGGTATCAAAATACGAATTTACATCGACTAAGTCAAAAGTATCAGACTGCAAGGTGTTTTTTACGAAATTTAGAAGTTTTATGCGAACAACAGAACTAAGGTTAGGATACCATACTGGAGAAGCAACGACTAAGCCTCGCCAAGCATAAAACGGCTGAATGACTTCTAGTATCTCCGAATCCCCCGTTTTCTTTAGGTAATTTTCCCAAAATTTCCTAAATAATCGCTCAAAAGGACCAGTTAACTCTTCATGTTTTTGCAGAGAGTAGAAAAGGTAATTGATAGTTAAAGCGGCTACATCATCTGCCGGTTCGCCCCATTCACCTCTACTACGATCTAAGGCAGTAAAATCGGTACCTTTGCGAAACAGTAAATTCCAAGGATGAAAATCACCGTGTACCTGACTTAATCTATGACATCTCTCCTTGAGCTTCCAGCGCCAATCAACGCAGTCCTTTTCCACATCTACAAAATATGAGGAAGGCATAAAATCAAATTTCTTAGGATAGCTATCTAATAAGCCCATGATACACTCTCCATGGCCTACTAAATCCCGAATACGTCTTATGTAGAGCGAAGGCTCATCTTGCTTTAGTTTATGAATTTCGGATAGATACTCTGATAAAACTAAGCATCTATCTTCGTCATCTTCAGTTATTTTGCCTGTTTCCTTTATACGATCTAAGTCAAGGTGGTAAAGTTTACCTTCCACGAACTCTGTTAAGATGAAAAATTCTCTGCAGTTTCCCACAGATTTTAAAGAAGTATTTTCGAAGGCCCCTGCATCTACTGAATGAACATGCCTTGGAAGTTTATTATAGGTCGAATTCTGCCAAAGAAGAACCTGTGCGCGGTCAGAAAAATGGTCATGTCCAAAACCACCTGGGCGCATAGTCTCTAGAACAACGCGTTTTGTCTGTTCGGCTATTTTGAATTCAATAACATAAGGAAAGCCGTACCCGAATCCTTTGATGTCACCTGAGTCTTCAGGTTTTTCTCCCAGTCTCCAGACCCTCTTAATCTCTAGAGGAGTCTTATAAACTGAAGTAAGATAATCATGAACTGCAGATTTAGATAAAGGTAAAGCATTTGCTTCGTTCAAATGGAATCTCCTGCCATAGACTATCCTAATTATGATTTAGATATTAAGTTTTCATGAAAAAAGTAAGCTTAAAGAAGTCTGCGTGTTTAACCCGAGTAATTCCTAAATAGGTAGCTAACAAACACTTCTAAAGGAAGTCATCAATATGGAAAAATTCCAAGTTAAGGATATGGGTTTGGCAAAACAAGGTCATCTTCAGATTGAATGGGCTACGGCTCATATGCCAGTCTTAAACCAAATTAAGAGCAGATTTACTAAAGAAAAACCATTTAAAGGACTCACATTAGCCGCTTGTCTTCATGTTACCAAAGAAACCGCAGTACTAGTTGAAACCCTAGTTGCGGGAGGAGCAAAAATTGCAGTTTGCGGTTCTAATCCTCTCTCTACACAGGATGATGTCGCAGCTGCTTTAGCAGATGAGGGCGTTCATGTTTTT
>CAZQTZ010000028.1:3611-16533 GCA_964596465.1 uncultured Candidatus Bathyarchaeia archaeon
TCAAACAACCGAAGATTACTACAAGTGTATAGATAAAGTACTGGATTTTAAACCTACAATAACTCTTGATGATGGAGCAGATCTTGTAGGTACATTACATACTAAACGGAAGGAAGATTTAAAGAATGTGAAAGGCGGAACAGAGGAAACCACAACAGGCGTAGTAAGACTAAGAGCCATGGAAGCAGCTGGAAGTCTGAAATATGCGATAATCGCCGTAAATGATGCCTATACAAAGTACCTGTTTGATAACCGATATGGAACAGGACAAAGCACTATCGATGGCTTAATCCGTGCAACGAACACGCTACTTGCAGGTAAAGTCTTTGTAGTTTGCGGTTATGGATGGTGTTCAAGAGGTATCGCCATGCGTGCTCAAGGATTAGGTGCAAATGTCATAGTAACGGAAGTACAACCCACCAAAGCATTAGAAGCAGCAATGAACGGTCTACGAGTTTCGCCTATGTCAAAAGCAGCCGCAGAAGGAGATATATTCATCACAGCAACAGGCGACATCAATGTAATAAGAAAAGAACATATGCAAAAAATGAAAGACGGCGCAATAATTGCAAACAGCGGACACTTCAATGTAGAAATTAGTCTAAAAGATTTAGAGTCTTTATCAAAAGCAAAAAGGACCATCCGACCAAACTTGGAAGAATACACATTAAAAGATGGCAAAAAGATATTCTTACTTGCAGAAGGACGTCTCGTAAACTTAGCAGCCGCAGAAGGCCACCCATCAGAAGTCATGGATATGTCATTTGCTAACCAAGCACTTTGCGCAGAAAACATAGCTAAATCAACTAAGATGCAATCGAAAGTTTACACAGTACCAAAAGAAATTGATGAAAACGTCGCTGAGCTAAAACTCAAAGCCATGGGCATAAAAATCGATAAACTCACCGAAGAACAACAAAAATACCTATCAACATGGGAAATGGGCACAACATAATAAGAGCACGTATCAGCTTTCATGGTAAACTTTAAAAGGACTAAGACTATAAACTGGTCTATAAACGTGGTGAATCACTATGAGTAAAGATCAAGCGATAGGTGGAGCAATACTTGCTGTCTGCGTAATTGTCGCCATAGGATATACAATTCTGATAATCGCGCCGAGTTGGATTACATGTCCATTAGGCATGAATATTTCTGACAATACTGCTCGTCTTTATGCTGTAGTCATACCTGTCTTTATTGCATTTATTGCAATCCTTCTAATCGGAGCTTGGATAGGTTGGACAATGGCAACTACCCCACCGCCAAAACCGATTGAAGAAATTACAACAGAGATAGAAGAAAAGAAGGAAGAATTAAAGACAGAAGAAACTACCGCCGCAAACGCAGCTCCTGAAAAGAAGAAAAAGAACGACAAACAATAAATCTAATTCTTTTCTCTTAAACCCAAAATTCTTAATCTATAGTTTTTCTTTATTAGTTACTATCTACTAAACAATAGCTATTTTATATGCCCATAAGTTTAAAGCAGAAGTACATACCCACACAGACTATTGAAGAAACAATAAAGGGAATCATCAGATTTTTAGGGGTAAGCATACTTGAGCTTTCTTCACTTCTAGGTTGCACATCATATTCCTTAATTTGGCGAGTTTCTTTATCGACTTTAATTGTGGCATTAAACTTCTTTAATTCTACCTCAACACTGTAAAGGTTCTCTTCTAGAGAAACACGCTTTGGCTTTAAGTTCCCCTTATGACCAATCCTTTTTAGAAAGCCTGCCGCCATTGCAGTAACTGCCTCAGCGTTTAGTTCCTTCACGTGAGGAACTGCGGAAGTTAAAACGCCAGGAGCCCCTTCTTGTGCGACAGTCTCTGACACCTAATTATTCACCTACTTTGTTTAGAAAAACTAGAAAGCTCGTTGGGGAGTAAAAAGTAGATGTGTGTCTCATGAGTTACCGACTTATTCCTTTGCTTTACGCATGCATTGTACTATGGCAGTGCAAATTAAGCAATCATCAGGAATGTCTTTTATTGAATTCTCGCCAAGATAACCAAGATGATACTTACAACCGGGTAATTTATTATCAGAAGACGCACTGCTTTCAGGTAATTTACTTTCAGTTGTCTCAACGGTAAAAGCTTCGCTCTCTTTCGTTTCTTCAGTATATTTTGGCATTTCCTCTGTGACAGCGGGAACCTCAGTTTCTGTTGTTTCTGTTATTTCTGTTAGACAGTAGGGGCAAGCATCGTAAGGTTTCCCTGACCCTCTAACATTTAAAGCTTTAAGGGGGCGCGTAAAGGTTTTGCCGCAAGAGGCGTTTGGACAGGTGAATATCCTGTTTTTTATTGTTTCCTCCGGTGGGGAGATTAATAACCCTCCTAAAGGGATTAAAGTGCACTAGACATTTATAGTATTGATGGATTTAAAATATATAGTAATATTACATAGGTCTTTTGATTCATCTTAAGAGCCTGTTTTGTTTACCTTTAACTTATTTTATATCCTGAATATAATTTAATGAGAAAAAAGTTAGGGTTTTTTTGGTTGATATACACACCAAGGGTCCTCAGCAAGATAGTCGCCGTTTAATTCAGCAGGTTCATGAAGGTCTCCACAATAGTCAATGAAATCACTTGAAAGCCCATATGCACGTGCACGGCAACCACCACAGATAACTTTGTATTCGCATGCTCCACATTTACCTTTTAATGTATCCGGATTTCTCAATGCTTTAAAAAGTTCCGAATTGAACCATATGTCTTTGAAGGCCTTCTCCTTTACGTTTCCAAGTTTTATAGGCAAGTATGGGCAGGGTGTGACTTCACCGTTAGGGAAAATCCTACAATAATATAATCCAGCGATGCACCCACGTATCCATTGACGCATATCTATGTTCATGTCTTTGGCTATTCGCATAAACTGCGGCGCGCATGAATGCCTAACGTTTAGTCTATGACGACTCGTCTTCGCTAAGTTTTCCTTTATCATGCGTTCATACATAGCGGGGGAAACGTCTGTTATTTTTCTCCCTCTTCCAGTGGGAACTAGGAAGAACAAATGGAAGTTTTCCACACCCATTTTCTCTGCTAATGTCATTATGTCGTCTATTTCATCATAATTATCCTGTGTTAAAGTAGTGTTAACCTGAACAAGTATACCGCTTTCTTTTAGGGCTTTAATGGCGTTTATTGCTTTTTGCCACGACCCCTTTACACCGCGGAATTCATCATGCTTATCTGGATTTGCAGAATCCAAACTTATAGAAACCGTTTTTATGCCTGCTTCTTTGAGCTTCTCTGCAACCTTAGGGTCTATAAATGCTCCATTGCTACCCATAGCCATTTTTATGCCTTTTTTGGTGCCATATCGGATTAATTCAAATATGTCCTCTCTAAGAAGAGGTTCACCACCACTCAGTATAAGCATTGGACAGCTTACCTCGGCTATTTGATCCATCAAGTTCTTAGCTTGCTCAGTAGTTAATTCGTCGGTTGACTTAACTTTTTGTGACTCCGATGATGCGTTTATGTAACAATGAGAACATTTTAAATTACATTTTCTAGTTACGTTCCAGGAAATGATTAAAGGAATATGTTTTTCTGAGGTGACTGTAGAGGTCGGTGAATAACCAAGTTTCATGTAGTATTCGCATTTGTCTTGCGGTCCCATTCTTTGGGGCTGAGACAAGTTAAAAGTAAAGGGAAGTACCGTCTCTAGCATAGCTTTCGCATGGGCAAAGCAGAAGTGCTTACAGAATAATGAGGCCACTTCATCATTTATTCCCAGTTCTTTCCCGATGAACCTATGGCCACCATGTATGGGGCAATTAAGGAATTCCATACGCCCATCAAGTTGGGTCATATTCATTGAGTAATTAATGTAATGGTCACTTAGCATAATTGATTGTAATTTTTCTCTACGTAAACCTACTTTAAGCGTGACTTCTAATGCAATGTTAACGGTTTCTTGACCAAAACGGTCTTGAACCTTTATCATTGCCTCGCTAATTCGAGGTACACCAAAGATTTTTGCAAACGCTGCAAGAGTTAACAACCCCTTTATTGTTTCGTATTCTTGACGTAACCGCACCTCTATAACATGCTGTGACCAATCTCGAAATAAAGACTCAACCGCATTAGCTGCTGCAGAGTCTTTACTATTAATCAGAGCGGAAGTAGCACGAGTTCTTTGAGTTATTTTTGTGAACAAATTAATTTTTTCGCTAGTAGTTGGACTTTTACGTGAAGCTACCTCTTTAGCGTCAATGTTCAGAGCAAAAATATCCTTGGTAAGCTCTTTTACATCAGAAACAAAAAGGTCATAGTAATGGTCAAGATTGGTTTCAATATCAGGTGCTGCAACGTTAAGTTCTTCGATAAGAAACCGTGTCTCTGTCTCCATCTTAGTAACCATCGCCATATGATATAAAAGTGAGCCAGACATACCAGGTTCAGCTTTTCTACCTGAAGAGCCAAAAAAGATTTCCTGAAAAAGATGGCCTGCTGCTGAAGAATCTGCGTTTTTTAGATTTATTAAGAGTTGGTCAACCTTTTGGCGTCTTTCATGCAGTAAAAGAGCCCATTTATGACAATGCCTTTCATCAAAGTGTGTTACCTTAACCACCAGCTTGAAAGGTATTAACTGCCATTAAAGAGTAAAAAAGATAACGGTTAATCAAAAGAAGAGGTCTCATATTAATCTTAAAGGAAAATGTTTGACCATCCGATAGACTCTTAAGTCTCCTGAACGAGAAATGAGTATTCAAACAGGTGAAAGGATATTGACTATTGATTTAAACCTGATCTATGCAGTAATCGGTTTTCTAATAATGTTCGGCATGCTAGTAGGCATCGGAATAAACCAACCCAGAGGAGTCAGCATGAAAACATGGTGCTATGGCTACTTCGTAATAGCCATAGGCTTTGATATACTAGTAGTTTTAGCATTAGTTAGCGCCTCAGAATTCGCCTGGCTTAACAATCTACTACTTGGGCTATCAGCAGGCGCAGCAACAGGACTAGCAATCCATGTAGCCCATCATATACAGGAAGCCGACCAAGAAGAAGAACATCACACGGAAAAGAAACCAAAAACAATGTTTGGTTTCTAAATCCAAAATTTTTAAGATTATTTGAATATAAATCGATAAGAAAAACGTCAGGGAAGAAATTAAGCGCCAATTTATTATTAAAACACTTCTTATTGTTCCTTGTAATGCAGGGGAGGAATGTGTTTTTCTTCTGAAAAAAATTTTACTAAAACTAAGGCAATTGGTACCCCCAATCATATGGGCAAGCCGTTATTGTCAGTATTGAGGGACTGTGTTTCAAATTTTGTTAAGCAAGCTACGAACTCCCCATTTGGGCGTTCAACTATTGTTCCACCATCTTGCCAGATTCCATCTAGATGTTGAAACTGTCCTGGAGGATCTCCTTGGTTCATATGAATGTCATGAACCCCAAGACCTGAGGTATATGGCGCTCCGTAAACAAATACTCTGATACATCCATTAAGAGAAGTCTCTAGTGCATTGAGTGCGTTATCACCTGTGCTGTCTATCCATCGGTTAATTATTTTATTAAGGCATGAAATTAAACTAATTAACCATGGATCTGGAAGAAAAGTAAAAATTTTCATATATTTTCGAAATAACGGATCCCTGATGTAGTCAATTGCTCCCGACTTCGGTGTTTTCGCAAGATTATGCCAACCTGAAGATAATGTGAGGACGGGGGCTAACAATTTCTTATCTAAGTTATGAATCACCCTGTATTGTACTCCAATCCCACTAGGAGTAGATACATCCACTGCACATTCATATTGACCATTGGGTGTATCGATATACATTTTACCATGATACCAAGAACCATAGTTATTTGGGTCTTCTCTAACAAATCTATTCAAAGTGCCTAAGAGTACCCCGTATTGTGGTAACGGCATTATGTCAACCTTCCCAAATGTGACCTGCCACTCACCAGCTAAGGTTTATGACTGATTATGCTTAAATGTATTATTAAGTCAAACACACGTGAAAGTCTTTTAATAATGGCGCCGGGGAAGGGATTCGAACCCCTGCGAGCCAAAGGCCCACTGGCTGGCTTGTCAAAAGCACAGGCCCTATTTGTGCGAATTTGGATCTCGAGGCCAGCGCGATAACCACTCCGCCACCCCGGCTTAGATAGAAGAATCGATAACGCAAACTAAAAACATTTCCAGTTCATAAAACAAAGCACAAGGCAAGAAAGAGTATCCTTAGAAGATTTGCGGGTGCCCCTTTACGTCTAATGTGTTTAATATGATTTATTCACAATAAAAGTAGAAGAAGAAATAACCTATTTTTCAGGAAATTAGCATTTTTTCTTCTTTTAGATACTATAGAAAAAGAAACGGAAAAAGGCGTTAATTATTTTTTAAGGTTTATTTTTGGAACATTAAAAAGCTATAGAGCGAGCTATGCTTTATTCTTATTCGGATTTATATAGACTAAGAGGATCTATACAACTAAGTCGGCCATATCTACGCTATATTCGTATATTTGCTTTAGAAAGGCTGTTACTGCTAGGGTTTGAGGCATGACTTCGCGCGGTTGATCTTTTGCTATTTGCTCGATTCCCAAAATTATTGCATCTATCTTAGCACCTGCTTGTCGTACATTCTCGGCGAGGTTTATATCACTATTCAAGAAGGCCTTCAATGATTGATCATGTGAAGAGTAACAAATTGTCTGTAAGTCAGCTAGCAACTTTCGTATTTCTTCAGGAGGTTTAGTGCCTCCTATTTCTATTGTTTTTGTCGCAATTTGCACACAGGCATCACCCAATGCTTCAATAAGACTTGCTGCTAAGCGATAGTCTAAACCTTCGATTGTAGTTAATCCCAGCTTTTCACCTAATCCTGGACTTTGAAGGATTGTGCGGAGAATACGAACTAGCAAAAAGTAGAGGCGATTGTTTTCATCATCCCGAGCAATAACGCTTTTAGCTAGCTGAAAATCGCCGTCAATGAAGGAGTTGAGGGCATCTCGATGCATCCCTGCAACGATAGCGTAATTGCGGCGGAGAATTTTTTCTGGTGGAAATCCCGAAGGTTCTAAAAGGCATTGCAAAACAATTTGAGAATGGTTTTCCTCAAAAATCTCCAAACCAATCAAAGAAGCCACAGTTGTCTTAACCGTGTTACGAATTTCAACGTCAATTCTTCCTTTGGATTCAATTCTTATGGTATCAGAGCCTAAAAGGTAATGACCTATAATTTCGCGTCCTAAATAGGGTCCAACCATTATGGTTGTGACTTTAGGAGGGGGTTCCTCGTTATATTTGGGATTGATAAATAGTTTACCATCACTGGTTTTGTTAAGAGCAACTAAGGTACCTTTTTTTAGGCCGTGATTTTCAGACCAGTCTCGAGGCAGACAGACAAAGAAAGTGCCAGTTGGAGTACGCTGAACTTTACGTAAATCAGCCATCAAAGTCCACTTCCAATTCAGAGTAAACTAAAGGGAAAGTAATATCTATGAATCGGGGCGCGTATATAAACTTGAAAGGGAATGTTACAACCTGAAGCCGATTGTATAATCGGAATAGACTTGGCTGGATTAAAGAAGAATCCGAGCGGATTAGCTATCCTAAGACAAAGAAAAGTACTAACTAAACTGGTATATTCTGATGAGGAAATAATTGACAGCATAACAGATAATAAACCTAATCTCATCGCTATTGATGCCCCACTAAGTTTTCCAAAAGAAGGGTTCTTAAGAAATGCCGATCGGCAAATGATGAAAAAGGGGTATAGAGTTTTACCACCCAATTTTCCTCATATGAAAGAACTAACTGACAGAGCGGTTAATCTGAACAATTTGATAACACAAAAGTCGTATAGAACCATAGAAGTTCATCCTACATCCACACGAAAAGCATTGCAGATGCTACCACCTAAAGAATGGCAGATTATTGAAGAAATCTTTAAACAAATGGGATTAAAAGGAAATATAGAAACACAAAGATTAACCGCCCATGAACTCGACTCAATTACTACAGCACTTACGGCGGAATTATACTTAAGAAATCAAACAGAAAAAATAGGCGATGAACAAGAAGGTTATATAATAATACCGAAAAAAAGAGATTGGAGAACCCTCATAAGATGAGTATATCAGGAAGGCTTCAAAAAGCAGTTGAAATTTCAATTGCAGCAGGGTACCAAATAGATAAAGAAGCCTTCGAATTTCTAAGCGCAATAGCTGCTACACATGATCCCGAAGACTTAATGAATAGAGCGATTCAGAAGATTGAGCAAATACAAGAAAAACCAATGTTCATTGAAAAAGGTTTTCTTGAACCACTTCTAAACCAATCAGAGACTCAAGAACCAGTTTCAATTCATCCCTCAGCTAAGGTAGACCAAGTAGAGGCTGAAAAGGCGAATCAAATAGAAGAAATACAGATGGCTGATGAATTAGGACCGTTTAATCCCTATGCGAAATATGTGAAATCTGAAATCGATGTCTTAGAAGATTCAACAGAAAAACTTACAGCTAACGGAACTATGGAAGAGTTTCTGCAGTATTTCCAAGACCGATTTAAGCGATTAGAAAAATTGCTAAGACAAAGAATGGACCTCAAATCAGCAACACCAATCCAAGAGGCACTGAAGTCACCTCCAAAAACCAAACTAAAAATAATCGGGATGGTAACTGAAAAAAGAGATGCTAAACAACAGTTACTTATTACAATTGAAGATTTAGATGCAAGTGCAACTATCCTTGTACCTACTCGAGCCTCGGAAGAGGTGCAAAAGAAAGCGCAGCAAATTTTGCCTGACCAAGTTATATGTGCTGCAGTAAAAAAGACCCCTGGTAAACTCTTTCTTGCTGAAGATATTATTTTCCCAGAAGTAGGTCAAAAACCTCAAAGAAGAGCATCAGAACCAATCTATGCAGTCCTCACCTCAGACATTCATGTAGGCAGTAATAAGTTTAACAAACAAGCATTCAAACGCTTCCTGCTATGGCTAAATGGTAAATATGGAAATGCGCAAATGCGAGAAATCGCAGGACGCGTGAAATACCTTCTTATTGCAGGAGATGTTGTTGACGGTGTCGGCGTTTTCCCTGGTCAAGCAAGAGAGCTCAATGTAAGAAATGTTCACAAACAATATCGTCTAGCGTTAAAATTTTTTGCCCAAATACCTGAATACATAGAAATTATAGTTTCACCAGGCAACCATGATGCGCCAAGAAAAGCTTTGCCCCAACCGGCCATATCGGAAGATTATATGCCAAGCCTCCAAGGAAAAAGAAGAATTTACTCCTTATCAAACCCATGTACCGTGAGTATTCACGGAGTTGAAGTTCTAATGTATCATGGTCGAAGCCTAGATGATATCATTGGAACAGTACCAGGAACAGATCATGAACATCCAGAAAAAGCAATGCGTCTTCTAATGCAATGTCGCCATCTAGCACCAATATACGGGGGAAAAACAACTTTATCACCAGAAAGCCGAGATTTTATGGTAATAGATCATGTACCAGACATTTTTCATGCAGGGCACATACATGTCTATGGTGCATGTAACCACCGTGGGGTATTAGTTGTAAACTCAGGAGGATGGCAAGAACAAACAGGGTATATGGAAAAACTGGGTCTAGTTCCTACTCCTGGAAAAGTACCTATTGTAAATTTACAAACCTTAGAAGTCACGGTACTCTCTTTTCTTTAAAAAATTATTGAAAATGGGAAGTTAATGCTTGTCTTTTATGTTTTTTAAGTGTAGTTTAGGTTGATAAGTAATTATTGGTCCAATTCTGTCATCTGTACCTAAAACGTCTTGAATGAGAGTTCGAGATATTTCCAGTCGAATTTTTTTAGTACGTCCATATCGACCCATGCTTACAACTTTTGAATTAAGTAATCCCATGACATCAAGTTCGTTAATTAAAGTACCTAGGCGTCTTTGAGTAAGCAGACTCATACCTATTTCTCCACACAGCTCATTATAGACATCATAAATCTCGCCTGTAGAAGCACTACCACCGCCAGTTTTACCTAGATGGTAAACACTGAGAAGTACCAATTTTGAATGCAGGGTAAGATTTTTTAATGCTTCAACTACCCGATTATGTTCAATATGTTTCTCAGCATCTCGTACATGCTCTTCAGTGATTACTTTACAACTATGTCGTTCAGCAACTTCGCCTGCAACACGTAAAAGGTCTAAAGCGCGTCTAGCATCACCATGTTCAGCAGCTGCTAGAGCTGAACAAACACTGAGAGCACCTTCAGAGAGGCAACCGTCATAAAACGAAAGCTTCGAACGTTCTAAAAGAATATTGCGTAGTTCAGCTGCATCATAGGGTCTAAACACCATTTCCTCTTCGCTTAGCGAACTGAAAACTCGTGGATCCAGAAACTCTTTTAGTCTCAAATCATTTGAAATACCGATTATAGCAACCTTGCTCTTACTTAGAGCCTCATTTATGCGGGTCAATTCATATAGAAGGCTATCCCCACGATCTTTGATTAAAGCATCGATTTCGTCTAATACTACTATAAAAATTGTACGCGTAGAATCTAAACCAACGCGAAAGCGCTCAAAAACTTCACCAACTGATAATCCTGTAAAAGGAATCGATAAGCCTAGACTTTGACTAAGATTTGCAAAAATTCGATATTCTGAACCAATCATTCTGCAGTTAACATAACAGAATTTTACAGGTGCACCATATTCCTTTGCCTTAACTTCTAAATGACTTAAAACATATTTTGCGACTGCTGTTTTTCCAGTTCCTGTTTTACCATAGATAAATATGTTTGAGCAACGTGCTTCCTTTAAAACTGGAGCTACAGCTTGACCAAGAACGCGAATTTGAGCTTCACGATGAGGAAGTTTATCAGGTAAATAATCATGTCTCAGAACTTCGCGATCCTTGAATAGTTTAGCGTCATTAACGAATTTTTCAAATACGTCGTCAAGTATATTTGTGTTCCCCATCAGTAGTCCTCCACTTTCTTCAGAGGTAACACCTTTATTTCGTGTGGACCAAATAAACCATGCAGTACAAAAAAATGGTTTGGCTGCATAATATTCTTAAAATTAAATGGAAAAATATTGCGCAAATCAACTAATTAATGATAAAGACACACCCCAAAATTTCTACTGGAACTTTATAATACTCTTGAAAGAATATGATAATATTAGTTGAAAAGATAATACTCTGTGAAAAACATGCAAAATTAACTATATTAATAATTAGTGTTAAAGTTTTAGATAGTTTTTATCCATTTTTTTTATAGAGGCATTCGTCTGGTTGTTTTTCAAAAGTTTTTCGACAGGAAATGGAGGGGTGTCTGTCTTTTCGTGGTTTTTAGTATAATTTTAATCATTTTATGGTTTTTGAGTATGTCGATGCAGATTCTTTATTTATGAATAATTCCCATAGGCTATTTTGTGGTCTAGATTATTTTTCACATTTTCCTTTTTCAGTTCACATTTTTGTGAATGACGTGTGAAATTATATTAAAAATGTCTGTTTATTAGTCTCTTTTTTGATTAAAAAGCTTAATTCTTGTTTATTAACTGTGAATTAGTCACCCCTTCGTTTCTACTGGAGATAGGGAATTGAAAATCGATTAGAGTTATTTTGTAAAAAGATAAACATGTGAAACCTGTAATGTTAAAATATCTGTAAATTATTGTTATTTATTTAATTAAGTCAATTTTCAAGTTTTTTAAAATCTTCATGTTCACCATAACAGCTATAAGGTGTGAAGTGTTAAGTTGTGAACGCCGCTTAGGTGTACATTTAGATGCCAGCTCGGAAAATGCGCGTAGAGCTATTTGATAACGAAGGCAATCGATATACCGTTGCTTTCGAAGGACAGATCACTCGAGATAAGGCACTGCGGCTTATGGACTTAGTTGAATTACTTGGAGGAATGCCCGGAGAAAATCTTTCTTCTTCAACATCATCAACACCGTTGCCTGGTAATTCTTCCCGTTTTGAAAAAGTCCAGTTAACAATACAAAAGAATTTTCCCTTAGTCTGGTTTTCATCAAAAGATGTTCAATCAATTTATGAGCAAGAACTAAAGGAACCTATAAGTCTAAGCACAATTTCAACATATCTTTCTCGAATGACTAATAAAGGATATCTTGTAAGAACTGGAGGTTCTAACAGTCTAAAATACAAGATTGCCTCAAATACACAACAATCGGTTATCAAACAAAAACTAAGGTAATGTTGCTTTAAATGATTATTATTTTAAAAGCATATTAGACTTCTATTATTTCTTTCAGACACACTTGTAAAAATAGCACGCTTATTTCTTGCAAAAAAGGAACATTTTAAAAATTAAGAAGATGTTTGAGCTTCTGGTTTCTTAAGAAGCTTTTCCATTTCTTTTTTAACACTGTACTTAAAAGGTAACTTTCCCGTCTCTCTTTCTAAATATCCTTCTTCGTAAAGTTTCTTCATTAATCGAGCGGTATGTTCTCTACTAAGACCAACTTTTTCTTTTATTTCAGGTGCTGTTTTAGGGCCCTCTGCTGAAAGAAACTCTAGCACTGCAACTTCAGTGTCAGTTAAAGAAGCCATAGCTTTATCCCTCTTAATAGGTAAAACAGGTACCGATGAAACTAATAGATCACTCTTAATTTCTGGAATACCCGCTAGCTTTTGTACCTGCTCTTCTAGACGAGTTTCAATTACATTGATTCTGTTTTTTAACGCCTCTTGGGAAGTCTCAATATCGACTACCTTTTTGTCTATATTACTTATCGAACCTATTGCATTCAAATCGATATCTGAGACTTTCTCAAGCGTTCTTATGTTTTTTTCTGAAATTCTGTTAATAGAAGAATTGAAATAATCCACTTGATTGCCGATAAGAAGTATTTGATTTTCCAGAGGCTCAAGTCTCTTTTCAAAGTTTTCTGCAGTTCTTTATCCAGCATC
>CAZQTZ010000029.1:0-16344 GCA_964596465.1 uncultured Candidatus Bathyarchaeia archaeon
TATCTACACCTTCAAGTTTCCAAATTGCTGGTTCAATTTTTGCGTCCTGTATAGCAGCAATACTTTCAACCATCAGACCGGGACGGATGTCTTGATCATATTTTTCTTTTGAGCCTCCAACTTTTGCGAGTTGGTCAGCAGTTGCGGGTACTATAAGCTCAAAAAGGAAAGGTTTCTTAGCTGTTATAAGGTAATCATTTAGTTTTTTTAGTCTCTTCAATTGACGTTGATTTAAAGCAGAATCCCCTGCAGGATTATAACGTACAAGCACTTTTACTAAAGTAGGGTCGAAATCCTGAATATGCTTAGTAAAATCTTCTCCATATTCAAAATCAAATTCATCTTGACCTGACTTTTCTACGGGCATAGCAAAAGTAAAGCCGCTTTTTTTGGCTTCTTTAAGGATGCTGGCTCCGAACTCTTCATCAACCAGCATACCTGCAATGTCTTTAGGTACATTCTTTTTCAAAGAAGAGGTAAAACCTTCAAAAATAATTTTCTTTGCGTCATCGATTTGAACTTTTTCCGCAGATGTGGGTTTACGGTTCTTGATTTCAAATAATTTTTCGGTAAAAGATCCACGATGATCGAAGGCTAAAATTAACAATTGTTTTTGGGTCCAATCAGTCAACTTAGTTCGCCTATGCTACCTTTTGTGCTTACTCTAAATATATTTTGTGACTTCATCCGTACATCTTTACGGTAGACATCATCAATCGGTGCGATATTCGCTAAAACAACTGAATTGGATAAAGAAGGGAAAAGCTATTCCTATTAAAAATTAAATTAGACAAAAAGCATGAAATAATAAGAATACCTAATCATTGGATAGTGGTTGCGTTGGATGAGCTTAGAGTCATTTCAGCTAAAGTCTCTGATGAAGTCTATAAAGAAATGATTTTACGTATTCCAGAAGGAGACAGAAGCGACTTCATTAGAGAAGCCATAATTGAGAAGTTACAAAAAACTCCTAAAGCGAACAAAATTTTAGAAATGGAAGAACGAATAAATAAAATAGAGCAGGATCTTGGTGAAATAAGAAAATATCTAGCAGACTTAGAGTTGCTTACTTATGGACATGAGAGGGTAAATCCCCATGGGTTCTGTATAGACGAAGTTGATCATAAAATAGTTGATTATTTGATGCATTATAAGGGGGCAACTACGCCTGAACTTGCAGAGTACCTGAAAGTCAACCGATGGATGGTTCTGAATAGACTGCGTAAAATGCAGAAAACAAGTAAAAAGCAATACGGTAAACCAGTAATAGACTATTATGGAGGAGAAAAGTCAGGAAAAAAGAAGGCGTGGTGGATTAACGAGGAGCTAATTCAACAAGAGTAGCGATTAACTTAAGTTAGACAGACTTAGTTACCTTGTAGGTTTGGGCCCGTAGCCCAGTACGGATTAAGGCGTCGGCCTCCGGACACGCCTAGGCGTGGGTGAAAGCCGAAGACCCTGGGTTCAAATCCCAGCGGGCCCGCCATTATTTTACTTGAAGAAGCGTGATTTATACTCTGATTGACCTTACTAAATTCCGCACGTTTCTTACTATTTTCTGCAAGGTTAAGCAAGCTCATACTTTTTAGAAGCTTAAGTTCTTCTGACAACGCGTCGACTTGATTTTTTATTCTATGCTTGATAAAATAATCGGTGGCTCTTGATTAGCCAGATTACAATCGCTACTGCCGCAAATATAATACCGGATATTGCTGCGATAATCATGCAGATAACTAAAGTTGATCGAGGGTCAACCATTAATTCAGGTGATTTAGTTGGCTGTTGTGAAGGTGACAGATAAGCAGAGGGTGAGGAGAGAGCAGATAGACTTGGCAGCGTAGTTAAAAATGGCGGTGAAGTTGGGTTGCCGGAATGTGCAAGTGTTTCAGAGGTTGATGTAGTAGGGGGAGATGAGATTAGGGGTTGGGTAATATTTTGGGAACTGACGGGCGACATAAGTGGGTAGCGGTCGATAACTTGTGGCTGAACACGAATTGTGTAAAGCAAGTCGCCTATACCATCGCCGTTTTGGTCGATACCTTTGTAGTCGCTCCAGTAATTGCCTACTTTACCGTTATCCCATATAGGCATGATACCTACGTTGAACCCTAATGCGTCTAATGTTCCACTGACTACACTTGTGTTATAGCTATTTGTGAGGTAGAAGTTATTCTGATAGATAGTGAAGTTGCTATCATCAATGTTTATTGCAGTGCCGTTATTTGCGAAACTGTTTCCTACTATAGTGTTTCCTGTGCTGGAACTTATTAAAATACCGCCATAGTTTCGTTCCATCTTGTTTTGTAGAATAAAGTTATTGTTACCTTTTATGCGTAAGGCATAGATGCTAGCTGCCAAATAATTAGCCGAGATATTGTAGTTGTGAGCATAGATGGCTATAGCATTACTGGTTGTTGTAATTGAGTTATTTTGGATGGTGTTATTGTTATAGGCGCCTAAGATACCTGTCTGCCAACCATATATAATGAAGTTGCGCACGACCACGTTACTAGCAGTGATGTTTATGGCTGGTCCTGTAGCCACTCCTAAAGCTCCGGGAATGCCCCAGCCGCCCTTACCTTGTAGCGTGTAACCTTCGCCATCAAGCACAACATTGTTGCAGAGCAAAATGATAGGTGTATTGAGGCTACTGGTGAGGCGATAAAGGTTCCCTTCTCGGCTGATCAGGTTGGTTCCCAAGACTGAGCCGTCGGAATTGATGTAAATGATACTGACATGTTGAGCCCAGATGGCTTGAACTACGATTAAATTGGATAGACAAACGATGATGCAAGTCAGCGCTGCTTTCTTATCCATGCATCTCACTATCAGGAACTACTAGGGGCAAGCAAGACTTAGCTCTCCCCGAAGAACAATTTGTTCCACATAGAGAACGCATACCTACAGCACATGAGCTTCCTTTCGTCACATAGAAGTGACGCCAAGGTGTAAACAGTAATATGAATAGGATAAATCCAACTTACTTAGATACTCTGCATATTTTCCGTAAGAACTTATCAGCTTGTCGACCAAGCGCCATATAATGCTTTACACTATACGTTTAGATACGCGACCTTCAATAAAGTCTGCAACGCTTTCTTGAAGCCTGCGACCGGAAGTCCTACGTTCAAATCCCAGCGGGTTCGCTATAATAATTACACAAAAATTAATCTGAGTATTTATAAAATCAAGTAAGAGATTAATTTAATTTTCTTTTAGATGACAAATTTGTATGCAATAGATAAGCATTCAAAAGCGAAAAAAGGAGCCGAAAAATGCCTTTTTTAGCCTTTTTAAGACAGAATGAGACACGATTTAAGAAATAAATAGGCTCTAAATCAAAAATCCGACCTAAAATAAACTTCTCATTAAAATGATAATTTTTGACAGGTGTTGTTCTAAAGAGAGAAGAACAAAATAGGAAAAATATATTTTATTAATAGTGGAAAGCAAATTTGAAGAGTATTTTTTCTTGAATAAAACCTAATATAGTTTATTTAGTAGTCTGTGTCTGGCTTTGACTCACTAATAGAGATGAAACTAAAACTATGAAGGAAAAGGTCATTATCGGTTGGAGCGGCGGTAAGGACAGCGCATTTGCCCTCTATAAGATACAGCAGAGTAAAAAGTACAAAGTTGAGGCCTTACTTACCACGATGACACAGGATTATGACAGGATTAGCATCCATGGAGTACGTAGGATTCTGCTTGAGCAACAAGCAGAAGCATTGGGATTAACGCTTGAAAAAATGTTCATAAAAAAAGGTGCTTCCAATACCGAATATGAAGAGGGTCTATTAAAAATCCTCAGACAATATTTGAATCGAGGCGTAACTCTTGGCGTGTTTGGAGATATTTTTTTAGAGGATGTACGACATTACCGTGAAGAGCTACTAGCTAATGTGGGCATGAGAGCGATTTTTCCGTTGTGGAAAAAGAATACAAAACAATTTTCGGAGGAGTTTATTGACTGTGGCTTTAAAGCTTTAATTACGGTTGTAGACGCCCAAGTGTTAGGTAAAGAATTTGCTGGAAGAGAATACGATAAACATTTTTTGGCCGATTTGCCTAAAGAAATCGATCCTTGTGGCGAAAATGGAGAATTCCATTCATTTGTATATGATGGCCCAAATTTTAGTAAACCAGTAAAGTTTACTAAAGGGCAAATCTTGTTTAGGGATAATCGGTTTTGGTATTGCGACCTCTTGCCTTGATTATGTGTTTACAAAAATATTGGGGTAAAAAGGGAAGAGAGTGAGTTGGTGGTTGGTTTTAGGATTTGAGGGTTTGCCCGTTGTATGTTATGGTCTTCAGGGTAGCTTCGTTAATTTGGATTACGGCGGTAGGCAATTGTGTATAAGAGAGTTCAGGCGCAATTTCTTGGCCGTCGTGTACAATATACCATAGGAAGTTAACTAAGGCAGTTGCTTTTTCTTGGGTCATTCCTGAGATTACATTGAGTTCTTTATAGACTAGTAGGTAACTGAAGCTCACTATCGGATATGCTTGGGGATCTTGCGCATTCAGTAGGCTTACGTTTGTCCAGCTTTGGTCTCCTGCCGGTAACCCTTGAGATGCTGCGGATGCAGCTGCGACTTCAGTTGAGACTGTAGTGGGCAGTATGAAGTTGCCTGAGGGATTTTTCACTTTAGCTACGTACATGCTGTTCTCGTTTGCGTAGGCTAGCTCAATATATCCTATGGAAAATTGTGTTCCGTTTACTATTCCTGCTACTCCTGCGTTGCCGCTCGCGCCTACGCCAGTTGGCCATGCTACTGATTTGCCTTTTCCGATTTCATTAGCCCAAGAAGTGCTCACTTCTGAAAGATAGCTGGTGAAGATATATGTTGTACCTGAACCGTCTGAGCGGTGAACCACGTTGATTGTTTGATCAGGAAGAGGGATTCCTGGATTAAGTGCGCTTATTGAGTTATCATTCCATTTGGTTATTTTTCCTTGGAATATGTCTGCAATTATTTGTCCATCGATGTTTAGACCATTAATAGTCTCGGGGCCTAAGTTGTAAGTTATGACGACGGCCCCTATAGTTTCAGGTATTTGAACTACGTTAGGAATTGTTTGCATTTCAGAGGCACTTAATGGAGCATCGGAGGCGGCAAAGTCAACCAGTTTATCTTTTAAGGACGTGATCCCTGCACCGCTTCCGGTGGGTTGATAATTAATCTGTGTGGTTGATTCGATTGTTTTGTAGACATCGATTATACCACTTAGGAGAGGATATGGGAAAGAGGCGCCTGCGCCATTAAGTATTATTTTGGAATTTTGATTTGGTGTAGTTGTTGGGTTTGCGGTTGAGCTCGGAGAAGGGCTTGGAGAGGGATTTGCTGGATTACTTGGTTGGCTAAAATAAGTTACTACAAAAATACTTACGGCTATCACAGCAATCGCCAAAACACCTATACTGATTTTAAGGTTGTTTTTCATTTTCTTAATTCCTCGTTTTTTCTATAAATACGCCAACAGAAATATATTCCATCTCGACATAAACAATATATTAACTTATAAAATAAATATACTATATATTAATTGCTTTGTTTAACCTATAATGAATAAAAAAACTGCCCATTTTGAAACATCAAACAAAGCTCAGACAATAAAAAATAAGGTTAGAGTTTGATTTTTTCTCCCGTAGCTATGTAAACAACCGCTTCTGAAATGTAAGTAGCGTGATCTGCTATACGTTCTAAATATCGAATGACTAGTACACTTGAGACAGTACATATATTGGTGGTTTTGGCTTCTTCGACCAGCTTTGTAAGATACTGGAAGTAAAGCTTATCCACTTCTTGCTCGGTTTGACTTATACTTTTAGCAAGAGCGGTATCTAGTTTTTTTAGGGCACTAACACTGATGTTAACCATGTTAAGAACTTTTTCGCTCATACCTGCGATATATTCAGGCATCCAGGTACTGCATTCGGTTAGTCCGCCCATAGTCTTATTTATATAAGCTATATCCCAGGAGTATCTACCGCATCTCTCAAAATCATAGGCAATTTTCATGTACGAGTTTATTATTCTAAGATCAGTAGCTACTGGTTGGTACTTAGCGATTAAACTGAAGGCTTTGTCTTCAACTTCCTGCGTCATAGAAACTAGAATCTGAGATAATTCGCGAGTGCTATCAGTTGTATCTCTGCCTTTAGTGTATCCGTTTAAGGATATTGACAGGACTTTTCCTGCCACTTCACCCATTTTATAAACCATTGCAGTCAATTGCTCTAAACCCTTGTCTAAAAGTCTATCCATATTTCTTCACTTATCCAAATTTTCCAGTTATGTACTTTTCGGTTAACTCATTTTTAGGAGTCTCAAACACCTGCGAAGTTTCACCATACTCGATTAGCTTCCCTAGATACATGAAAGCTGTATAATCTGAGACGCGAGCAGCCTGCTGCATACTGTGCGTGACAATAGCAACTGTATAATCTTTTTTAAGTTTCACTATGAGAGCTTCAATTTTTGCGGTAGCTATAGGATCAAGTGCGGAGCAAGGTTCGTCCATCAATATCACTTCGGGTTGCATAGCGATTGTTCGTGCAATACATAAGCGCTGTTGTTGCCCACCTGAGATACTGGTTCCAGGCTTCTTAAGGTCATCTTTGACTTCGTCCCATAGTGTTGCCTGTTCAAGGCTGTCTTTAACTACACCATCAAGATTTGTACCTCGCTTAATTCCTGTTAGCCTTAAACCTGCTACTACGTTATCGTAGATGGACATTGTTGGGAAAGGATTTGGTTTTTGGAAGACCATACCTACTCTTCTACGAATTAGAACTGGGTCAACATCACCTGCAAAAATATCTTTCCCATCAAGAAGGACCTTTCCCGTCATCTTTGCGTTCGGAACAAGTTCATGCATTCGATTTAGATTTCGGATGTATGTTGATTTTCCACAGCCTGAAGGCCCGATTATTGCCGTTACAGAATTGGTTTTAATACCAATGCTAACGTCTTTAAGGACGTGTTTGCTGCCAAACCAAGCGTTTAGATTGATACTTTCCATTTTATAGACACTGCTCATGTTGTCTTCACCTTTTTAGTTTACCTCTGCTAGCCATTCTAACGGCTATATTCAAGCTCAAAACTATCAGAATTAACACCAATGCCGCCCCCCAACCTTGTGCTTGCAGTTCAGGATAAGGCTGAAGCGAATTTTTCCAAATCACTAAGGGTAAAGCGGACATGGGTTGTGTGAAACCTTGGAAGAAATAAGTATTTCCCAAGATAGTCATAATTAAAGGCGCCGTTTCTCCAGCAATTCTTGCAATCCCAAGAAGAGCACCCGTTAGTACACCTGTGCGGGCAGCAGGCAATACTATAGTTAATGTTGTTTTCCAATTGCGGGCACCTAAAGCGAGAGAAGCTTCACGGATGCTGTTTGGGATAAGTTTAAGGGATTCCTCGGTTGTTCGAGCAACAACTGGAATTAATATGAAAGATAGCGCAATGGCACCTGCTATTGCAGAGTAATATCCGATAATCATTGTAACAAAAACGCCGGAGACTGTGATGCCCACCACAATTGATGGAAATTGAGTGAGCACATCATCTATTGATCTTATAATCGAAGCATACCTATTGTTGCCATATTCCGCCAAGTAAACCCCTGATAATATCCCTATTGGAATTCCGATAAGACTTGTTAACCCAATCAGAATTAAAGTACCTTGTATTGCCGGACCAATACCACCGTTTGATGCGTCTTGGATAAGGAAATTAATACTAAGTTGCGGCGCGCCTCGTACGATAACTTCGAAAAGAATACTTAAAAGAGGTATAATAGCGATGACAACGCATGCTGCACAGAGAATGTAGAAGAGCTTGTTTTTGAACTTTCGAAAAGCAAAACGATCAATCATTCTACTGCGCCTCCTTTGACTTTCATAACTCGGGTTACCATCAGATAAGCTAGAATATTGATTAGAATACTAATAATGAGCAGAGTTAACGCAGCACCTATGTAGGCGGATTTCTCAGTTGCTGCGGTGGCCTCTAAAAAGCCGTTAGCGATAAGAGAGGATAATGTTTGGCCTGGTTTGAATAGTGAAGTAGGCATCGCATAAGGTCCTGTTGCGTTTCCGATAACCATTGTTACGGCCATGGTTTCGCCTACAGCACGACCTAACCCTAAAATTATCGCGCCGAATATGCCTGAACGTGCATAACTCAGAACCCAATATCGAATCACTTCCCATTTTGTTGCACCAATACTATAGGCCCCCTCTCGGATTGAATTGGGAACTGAACTGATTACTTCTCGTGATACCGAGGCAATTGTAGGGATAATCATGATTGCAAGAATAACACCTGCAGTAAGAATATCAAGACCAAACGGTGTTCCGCTAAATATTGGAATCCAGCCTAAAGCATTAGACAAGGGGATTTCGATGTAATCCATCAGCCAATAGCGAAAAATGAAAAGCCCCCAAAGTCCATAAATCACGCTTGGCACTGCAGCTAGTAGCTCAACTATATAGCCGATTGGAACACGCAGTGCTCTTGGAGACATTTCTGATAGAAAGATAGCTATTCCTAAACTCAACGGAACCCCAATTAGAAGGGCAATTCCCGAGGTAACAAGTGTACCTAAAATGTAAGGTAATACACCGAAGGCTTCTTTTCCTTCAGCCGGATTCCATTTAGTGCCTATAAAAAAATCAAAACCAAATTTTTCCAGAATTATCGAAGAACCACTAACAAGAGCATAGGTGCTAATAATGAGAATTACAACAGCTGAAGCCGCGATTACCGCGACAAAAATTTTGAATAAACTATCGGCTGTTGGTTTTATAATCATGCACATCTGCTCGTAAATCATTTGTTTTTTTGATAAAAAGGATTTGTGGTATCATTCTGTGAAAACTCCTTTATTTTACCCTGTTAGTAATTGTTGACCGTTAAAAGTAATTGATTTTATGGTTACTTCATTTACAAACACCACATTTAATGGCAAAGGAGCATAAATCAAAGCAGAGGCAAGCTCTTGCCCATCGTGAATTACGTACCAAAGAAACTCAACGAGCGCTTTTGCTTTCTCTAATGTCATACTCGGAATTACGTTAAGCTCCTGATAGGTTAGGATATAAGTGAAGCTGGCTATAGGATATGCACTAGGAGCTGGGGCATTAAGAATACTAACATTTGCCCAACTCTCATTACCGTTAGGTAAACCTAAAGCGGCTCCAGATTCAACCGCTACCTGTATTGATTCAAGAGAAGGCAGAATCCAGTTCCCAGCAGGATTCTGAACAGCAACTAATGTCATATTGTTCTCAAGCGCATAAGACAATTCAACATAGCCCATCATGTATTTATTACCCTGAATAACAGAAGCCACCCCAGTGTTACCGGGCGCACCGATTCCAGCAAGCCAGCCAACTGATTTACCACGACCGACTTCATCACGCCATTCAGAGCTTGACGCGCTTAAATAACTAGTGAAGATATATGTTGTTCCCGAGCCATCAGAACGATGCACGGTTTGAATATTCTTATCCGGAAGAGAAAGTTCAGGATTTAAAGCTTGTATTTTAGCCTCGTTCCATTTTGTTATTTTTCCTAAGAAAATATCAGCTATTACTTCACCAGTTAAGTTTAGGCCCGAAGGAATATTTGGCAGGTTATATGCGAGAGTTACCGCACCAATTGTTTCAGGTATGTGCAGTATATTAGGCATGTTTATTATTTCAGAGGCTTTTAAAGGCGCATCTGAAGCTGCAAAGTCAACTGTTTTTGCTTTAAGCGCAGAGATTCCACCGCCACTTCCCATGGGTTGGTAATTGATTAAAACATTGGATTTTATATTATGAGTATATTGAGCGATAATAGAGTTTATGAGGGGATATGGAAAAGTTGCTCCTGCCGCATTTAGCGCAATAGTTCCCTGTTGATTATATGTTGGAGAGGTAGTTGAATCTGGAGGAGGGGGACTAAGATAAGTATAACCGAGTGAAGCACCTATAATGGCGACAATAATTATTATTGCGGCAAGCATTAATGCTACCCTCGTTTTACTTCACCTCGCAGTATATTTTTAGTACCAAGCGCCATGTTATATAATTGTTCCCAGTAAACATCATAAACTATATAGAAAATAATAAAATTCAGAGTAACTATATAACAAATCGAGTGTGTCATAGTTGACGATAAAAAAAGAGGCGGAAAACATAGAACAAAGAAAACTTCAGGTAACTGGCGGCTCAACATACATAATATCAATGCCGAAGGAGTGGATTAACAGAAACCAACTCAAAAAAGGCAGTGCTCTAGAACTCCGCGAGGAAGATGATGGCTCACTGATAATAATTCCCCCCAGACTACGAAAGCATGAAAAACAAGAAGAAGCAATAATTCGGGTACAGATAAACGACAAACCTGACGCTGTAATACGCAAAATCGTCTCTGCCTACTTAGTAGGGTATACTTTGCTTAATCTTCGAGCGCAAGGACAACTCCCACTTCCTACAAAAGTGAGGAACACAATCAAAATCTTCGCCAGACACTTACTTGTAGGTACAGAAATCGTAATTGATACGCCAGCAAATTTAACCTTACAGGTCCTAATGAACCATTCAGAGCTTTCTGTTCAAAACGCGCTTCGCAGAATGGCAATAATCGCCGCTTCTATGCATAAAGAAGCAGTAGCGTCTTTAAGAAACCAGGACATACAAGCGGCTAAAGCGGTTATTGAAACCGATGATGAAGTCGACCGCTTCAATCTTTACATTATTCGTTTACTTAAATTGGCAGTAGCCAATCCTCGTATATTCAAAGAAATCGGATTAGATGACGCAAAAAGCAGCTTAGGATATAGACTAATAACAAAAGCAATCGAACGTACTGCTGATCATGCTACAAGAATCGCTGAGAAAGTTGCTTTTCTTAAAGAGAAACCAAATGTCGAGTTAATGGAAAAAATTGAACATATGAGTAACCTAGCCATAGGCATGTTTGAAAACTCTATTGAATCCTTATTCAGAAAAGACTATAATCTAGCCGAATCTATAATCCAAAAGCTCGATGAGATTGTTGAATTAGAAAAAGAGGCTGTGCTCTCATCAAAAACCTTTGACATTGAACAGGTCGCCACTTTAAGATTGCTTATAGAAAGTGTTCGTAGAACCGCAGAATACGCCACCGATGTTGCAGAAGTAGTACTCAATATGAATATAGAATCGGTTTTAGGTTAACAACTAAAACAGCTCTATTTCTTTAGTAATACTACTTACTTCCCTGTTAATCAGGTTTTGAAGAATCCAGAATATTTTTTGGAATTTTAGTTCGGAACAGACTTATACCTAGACCAAGAAACGGAAGAGCCCAAAGGTCTATTGCCATAGCAGGATCAAGATTTCCAGATAAGAAAGAATAGAGCAGGTATACTATGTAATGTATTCCTATCATGGCTAATGATAGGCCGAACCATTTTATAGTTTCACCAAGATTTTTTGAGAGAAGATGTGCCCCGGCTACTGCAAAAACTACTGCTAGAGACATCGAGATTAGTGAAACTAAAAAGGCCCAAGAGGCAGCGCCCATTAAGAGAAAGCCTCCACCGATAACTGCAATCATATCGAACCAACCGAACACAACATTAAACCATAGAGCTAATATGTATGATACAGCCGCTAATCCAATCCATTTTAACACGTTGATTCCCTTTGCAAAATCTTGAACCTTAAAACTTAGCATAAGCAATGCTGATCCAGCCAAGATGGCTCTTAAAAGATAGTCTAAACCAATGAAATTGAAACCTAAACCTACCCACCATAACCCAGAAGGAAAGAGCAATATGTAGTAGGTGCCTTCTAAAAAGAGCGAGGTTTCAATTAAACGCGAAAGTTTTGTGTATGAAGTTAGATTAGTACTCCATAACATGAAACCGCTTGCTATTGCCAATATGACTGCAAAGAAACGGGCAAGCAAACCAATATGAGAAGCTACAAACATACCCAGGTTACCAGCGTAGAAGTCTGGGTGTCCTAAAATGACGTTGAAAAGATGCTTAAAACTTGAGGGCAACATGCAGACGACCCATAATAGAAGAGCGCATAAGCTAGCAAAAACCCATATTTTAACTCCACGCCCAATTGTAAGCACCCCCAAACTCTCCGAAAACTTACTCTATAAATCTACTCTTCAAGATACATATGAACCTTAAAACTTTAACTTCAACAGGCATTACTTATAGCAGGCATATTTTTTACAGTATTCTGTTGTTGTAGGAAAAACTTCACGTACACGCCCAAAACGCTTCTTCGCATTGACCTCACTGGTTAGAGCTAAAACATCACTTGGCTTACTAAACTGTTCTTCAGTACCATCTTCACGTTTACGAGTTATCTTGATACAGTCGTCGACCATACAAACCAGAACACAGGCACCGCAATGAACACATAAATCATCGATAATCCCAACACCGCTTGACTGCCAATATAAAGCATTAGTCGGGCATACCTTTACGCATAATTTACATTGAACACCTATGCACGTATTTTTATTTATACTTATAGTGCCTTCAGGGAAGATATCTTTAACGCGTGTCTGAGCCAAGAGCTCTTCACGCTGTTTTTTCTGGGCTGACTTTTCAGCAATTTTGTCTTTCTCTGATTTTTCCTCACTGTCTGAAAGCAAATCGAATATATCGTAATTCGAAGCATTCTTATCAGCCGTCAAGACCGCCTCACGAACACATGAATATTAGCATATTGAGATTAGAATTATAATTACCTATCTTAACCAAAAAGCTAGAATTAACTTTAAAAACAAACAAATTAAGCAGAAAGGGATTATAAACGCGAAAAGTTCATTATCCTTAGTGATTCGAGATGTGCGAATTTAATGTTTTACTTGACGGAAAATCTGTCTTTAAAGATGTATTTTACGCGAAAAACGAAAAAGGGAACGTTACGTTAAAGAATGTACTTGGTGAGATAAAAGAAATTAAGAATTGCGCCATAACTGAAGTAGATGTAAACAACGCAAAATTAGTCCTTACATCGACAAAATCCTAATAATTTTCTTAAAACTTTTTTCATCAACTTAAATTGGTTTTTAAATGGTACATTGATGCCCTTATGCGTAGAAATTAGGTATTCAGGAAACATCATGAAAAGTTTTTGAATAAGTACCTCTCATTTAAAAATTCCAAAATTAGATTAATGGTACTGAGTGTCTTAGTTTAATACCTGAATGAAAAAGCGCGAAAGAACTTCTCTTTAATTATTAATCAAACAAAGGAATAATCAAAATTTTAAAATAATAAAAAGGAAAAGAGTGGGCTTATGGTTGCCACTTGTCGACGAGATATTTGGGTATCTCGGAGCTGTCTCGTGGGCCGACTTGGACTTTCCAGCCGGTAAGTTCTTCGATTTCGCCGCTGATTCTTGAGGCTTTGCCTGGGATGATGAGTTTGCGGTGTTTAACTTTGCTTTCTACGCCGGAGGTTTTTAGTGCTTCTGCAACTTTGTCGGCGGTGAGTTTGCGTCCTGCGACTCCGCTGTCGATTGCTGAGCCTTCGCTTTCGACGACTATTAGGTAGGCGTTGAGTTTTGCGCTTTCGATGTCTGATGCCACGGTGTAGTAGGTCAGTGCGAAGTTTGAGGTAAAGAATACTGGCGAATTTTCATCTGGAGTGCCGAATACTTTGAGGCCGGGTGCAACGGCTACTGGTTTTCTTGGGTCAGTGTATATGTTTTGGCGGAGGATTACTTCTGGCAATAGAGCCCATCCATCGTTGCCGTGCATTATAAGGACGTCTGCATATCTTACTATGAGCATCCCTGCAGTTTGGGCTTCTCGCCATTTTATGATTTCGTCTGCGATTTCGCCTTTGTTAACCCAAGCTGCCGCAGGTATACCCAAAAGGGGGAATCCTGCGAGTTCTTCACCGACTTTGGTTGCTGCTTTACGAAGCATAGTGAAGTTATTTAGTGTATCAGCTAAGCCTTCATTGAAGAATGTTCCTGGATCAAGAACTATGTCTTGTACTCCGTAGGTTTGAAGAGTTTTTGCTAGTGTCATCAGATTATTCATGTCGTTAGGTGCAGCTGCAACAATTGGACAGTTATACATCAGTGCAAGTTCAGCCATGTCTTTCCAGTTTTCCATTGTAGCGGCATAGAGTAATGGACGTGCTTTTGGTACAGCCATTAAGCCAGCTTCTAGGACAGTTGGGTTAAGTGCACACAAAATTAGTGGCAGGCTTGTTGTCTCGGAAACCTTTTTGACGCATGATTTGAATTTCTCTGGATCGCCAGAGGTTGAGCGGACCGCAATCATGTCAAGTTTTAGGGTGTTGCCAATGTATTCGTAGCTGAAGCCGTCAGTGTCTTTTATTCGGCTGACAAGCACGTTTTCAGGCATTTCGTCGCTTACATCGATTGCTATAGCGGTTGGATTAAAGTAGGTAAATTCGTGACGATACATAACGAGTTTGCCGCCGATTTTGCGGGCTTTGTCACCAACACCCACTATAACTTCCTTAACTGCGGGTTTGAGAAGTTCTTTGAGTTTCTTGTAGTTCTTCTCATGCTCTTTCTTAAACAGGGGTTTGCATTGATCGATGTCTGCTTCACGGTTCACTATTTTTGTTGCAAAGGCCATACAGTTTTCTTGACCGCATTCTTTGCAGTTAGTTTTTGGGAGGAGTTTGTAAATGTCTATTGGGCTTAATTCTTTCTTTTCAGCTTTTTTGCCTTGTTCACTCATATACATACCATCCTCAGTTTATGCTTTCGCGCTTACCCAATCTAGGTATTTGCTAGCATCGGCTTTTTGTCCACTAGATAATCGTTTGGTTACTTCTTTGAGGGTCTTGACAGCTGCAGGATGAATCATCATAAACATGTCAACTCCTGCTAGTAGCAGTGTTAATGCAGTGGTTACTTCCCATAGAGGACCTCGAAGTTCGCGTGGTTCCCATTTGTCATCCATCTTTAACCAAGCTTCACGTGCCGCCCAAGCGTTTGTTGTACCTGAAGACATTGGGTGTGCAAGTTCGCTATCTCCCATTAAGCCTGCGAGTCTGGCGCGTTCCATGTTGGTAAAGGCGTAGTCTAGACCATAACCTAAAGCTGCAGTGGATAAGTCGATAATTATATCCTGTGGGGATAGGTAATCGTAGAGTTTGCGGTTCAATTCTCGGGCCATGTTTAGGTCCATAGGAGTAAACGATAGCACAGCATGGTTGTTTTTCTTTGCGAGTTTTGCGATTTTTTCAATTTCCATATCGCGGGTAAATGAGCTAAGCAGGAATCTTTCGCCAGGGAATGCAGTTGCTACTTCTTCAAATAATTCAGTATCTTTTACTGGGTCACCACATCCACCAATTACTAGAGGAACATCAACTGCCTGTAGAACCTTTTCGATGGTTTTGAGTGTGTCTTTTGGTTTGGCATCTTTGAGTAGGGGATCGATGCTGATAAGATGGATTGTGACCATGTCGGCGCCATATTTATTGACTGCAAGTTTTGCCCATTCTGCGGGGTCATGGAGGACCTCTTTGAAGTGCATCTTGACAGCTTTAGATAATGGAACTTCCATGTCGAAAACGTCTAAAGTGACTATTGGCGGATTAATTACTGGGCTTTCAAAAGTGTAGAAAGCGGGAGATTTTTCTCCGCCGATGGTTATTGCCTTGCCCCTTGTTCCACCTTGGCTTTTAGTGGCACCTAGTGTTACTTCAGCGATTTTTCCACTATATTTATCGATTGGAGGGGTAAATGTCTGTTGTAGTAAAGAGGTAGGTTTTGTTGCTATTGCGGAAGGGAGCTTGAGTTGAGGCATGATTGAGCCACCGATGCCTGTCTCAAATCGGAATTCTAGATTCTTAGCTTCGATTTCGAAGTCATGAAGTTCTATCTGTTGGAACTTTTTGAGGAGATCCAACAGTTCAGTAACGTCAAGTCCGGCACTGCTGTTTTCTTCCTTTTTATGCTGCGTCAAGGTTTTCACCGTTTCTCGGTTTTTTCATCTGAGATTTTTTTAACAACTACTTTAGAGGCGTAGATTTTTGCGTCTGTAAGGATTATTTTGAATCCGCCTGCGGTTAACGGAAGTGTTGAAGCTGTCATAACTGGCATCATTGTACCTTCTGCTGCTTGAGTTTCGGTTGTGGCTACTTCTTCTGCTGCTGGCGCTTCTTCTTGCCATTTTGCAACAACTGGGTGTTTCTTTTCTTTCAGGAATGCTTTTAGAATTCAGTTATTGTCAAGTAACTATTCACTTTTTTTATACCAAAGTAATGATCCTATATTATAAAATTCATTGAATTTTGTAGGATCTTCAGTTTTTCCAAATCTCCTTACTTCAAAATGAAGAT
>CAZQTZ010000030.1:0-13055 GCA_964596465.1 uncultured Candidatus Bathyarchaeia archaeon
AACTTCATTATTTTTTGACCTCCTCAAGTTCTTCTTCAGAACAGGTTTTTACACCATCAATAACCTCTTTTTTAGTAAGGTCAACTTCTTTAGAACTGAACTTGTAGAACCACTTATCATCTATGTAGGATACGCTTAGGATTTCCCCACCATCGAAGTCTGAGGAACCCTTGATTTTAACTTTTTTACCCAAGTCAAACTTAGGTCCTTTTATAGTAGCCATGCTTTTATCATAGAAGTGTGTTGAAATCAAAGCAACTCGACATCTATAATCCCATTGCCATGCGGTCTATAACCTCTGGTCCGTAGCACTCGTTGATTATTCTAATTACTTCCCCAGCTAGCTCTTTTGGAACCTCTATATCTTTACCCTCCCAGTAATACTTATTCAATGACACGGTTACGGGCTTCTTGGTTCGTATTTTGTAAACAATAGCATCAGGAGCTGTGTTTAGCTTTTCTATCACGGGGTGCTCCTTATTCCTATGTCTAAACATTTCAAACGCCGTAGTAAACTCTTTATCACAAACATTACATTTAACCATAGATAAATCCTCCTTTTCGTTCAAAAACTTATTAAACAGGTCTACATATTTAGTAGCCAGGGTATTCCAATAAAAATCCTTCTTTGCTCTTTCTCTGCCTTTTTCTGATAAACTCAACAACCTTTCCCTGTCTTTTAACAAAGAGACCACTTCCCGAACAAAGTCCGAAACAAACCCATCATCAGTTTCTACTTTAGTTATTATCACACCGCAATCTCCAACAGTAGTGGGTAAAGCCCCCTGCCTGGTTGTTACTGGTACTGCTCCTGCTGCCATACACTCAGCCGCAGATATACAGAAGTTCTCATCATAATTACACGGATACGCCATAATCTCCGCCTCATTTTGCAATCTAACAAGCTCGTGTCTTGGAACCTTACCTAAGAAAGTGACTCCAGAATAACCAGCAAGTTCGTTCTTATACCCCTCGTTCAATGCCTTTGCTCCCCATAAAGTGTAATCCGAAGTAACCATTAAAGTTGCATCTGGTATTTGTATTCTAATCTTATTGAAAGCTTCTGGCATGTATCTAAGCCCTCTTTCTGGTACAGAGCAAAAAATAAGTCTATCTCTGACTTTATCGTACTTAGATACATAATCTGTATAAGATACTCCAAGGTCCATGACATGAACCTTGTCTGGGTTAGCACCCTTTTTCTCTACCATATAGTTCTTGTGGAATGGAGATATAGCAATAATGCCATCAACATAAGGGAAAACATCTACTAACCAGTTGCCATTTGTGTATTGGTCACATGAAAAAAATATTTTTGTTTTTGCAAACGCTGTATGTAATGCTGGGTGTGCATTTCTAAAAAGAACAAATACATCACAATAATCATCTGGACTAAAGTCTGATATATGATTCCAATTAACACCATTAAAGTTACCTGTTTTTGTACAGTCATTGTACACATCCACAATATGTCCCATCTTAGCAAGTTCTCTTGTTAGCTGTATAAACGCTGCTTCAGAGCCACCAACGCCCAGAGCACCTTCATAATCTTCTTCGTTAAATCTTCGGTTAAATGGGTAGTAGAAAACAAATCTGAGTTTTTTCCCGCACTTTTCCCGCATAATATGAAAATGGTTATAGACCTTTTGGGCATATTTAGTCATCTCATCGGGATTAAGTTTAGATACTGTTTTAGAACCAAGGTGTTCCAGACCAGCTTCCTTTTCCACAAGTTCGTACCCCAAGTCTTTAAACTGAATACTCATCCAAACATCTTCAAAGAAGCCTTTTCCAAAATCATTACCCCACGGACCACCCCACCTTCCAATTATTTTATTGAAGTCTTCCTTGCTTGCTAGCACGCACCACCCGCCAATATACGGATATATAACATTTCTATAGGATGCCCAAGTATTTCCCGTTATCAGTTGTTGTCCTACTATGGCATTGGTATTTTTCTTTTTTTCATCTAAAAGAGTCTTTAACCAGGCTTTATTATGAGCTAAAACATCGTTATTTATAAAGATTATATATTTACCTTTGGCTATTTTGAACGCCTCGTTGTTGCCCCCACTAAAACCAAGATTTTCTTTTAGCAATAAAGGTACAAGTCTGCTATCTTCTGATGCTATAAGTCTTAATTGTTTGGCTGTTTCATCTGAAGAGCCGTTATCTACAGCAATAAGCTCATAATCCACACCCTCGGTTTTGCTTAAAATACTGCGGATTCCAGGCTCGGATATATCTTTCCATCCGTTATAGCAAAGCATTATTATTGAAACTTCTGGTTTGCTCACTTAAATACCTCCTCAAGTATCTGATTACACCTATCTTGATACTTGTTTTTACCCGTAGTTACGGCATTGTATCCGTTTTCAGCTATTGCTAAATAGTGGTCATCTTTCAACGCCCAACGAACCGCATCCACGGCACCTTCAACATCCTTAAAGGGAATATAATGCTCATACGCCTTAAATGGCAACAACGCCATATCTGGTGTTTCGTTGGTTATTAAACACCTACCCATAGCCATCCCTTCCCAGAATCTAGCTGGTGTATCCTCCAATGAAGACCAATTAAAAGCAATCTTTCCTTCGTTATATATTCGGTTATACTCATCAAACAAGTGTCCAAGTTCCGAGAATACTTTATATCCTTTAGCCCTCATACCTTCTATAGCAGCTTTTCTGTGTTCATATTGAAGCCCAATAAATACAACATCGTATTTTGGTTCCAGATTTAACCTTTTGTGTATTCCCTCATAATATGCGTATGGAACCCAAAACTTCTTCTCAAAGGAGTATTTCTGCATGTAGTTATTCTGCATACAGGCAAGGTGTGTAGCGTGTATAAGCCTAGGATTATAATCTATACAATGTGGGTCGGTAGCTAGAATAACATTAGGACAAGGTGCTGGACCTGACAAGTATGTTGTATCGGAAGCCTGTATAATTACATCTGGTGTCCACGGAACTAACTTTAATACCTCCTCCAGGGGGTATGCTTCAATCTCTGGAATTACCAAATCTGGGGGACTATCGTACTCTGGAAACCTATACTCCTCTCCCCAAGGTATTCTATCTCCGTTATAGCACCCAACAGAAAAAACCTCATGACCTAGGTCTCTGAAAGCCCAGTCAAAATATCTACCCAAAGCCATAGGAAAATGGCGAAAATGTATAAGTATTTTCATTTCTGTAATCTTATTGTCAGGACTGGTCCTGTCATATAAGCCTCCAACTTCTTAAACTTAAAATCTATTCCGTAAGAATCATTAGCAAAAGAGCCTTTCTCAGCACCTCCCCACTCACCACAAAAATAGTTGAACCATCCTTCTGTAATCATAGTTCCCTCGTGTGTAGGGTCTTGAAAATGTGTGTCTAAAGTAGAAGGAACTGATACATGGAGTATTCCTTTAGGTTTCAAAACACGATAGGCTTCTTTCATACAATGTATTCTTGGATATATTGTTTGCCATACAACTTCGTTTGTGATGTATGGATTTATGAACCTTAGGGATACAGGGCAATGCTCTAAAAACTGCTCCATCCGTACCTCTTCTACAGAAGAATCTTCTACCATCCATTTTTCAATCATGGCATCCTGTATAAAGTATTTATACTTACCCATGTTATCAAAATAGACTTTATCTATTTGAATATCTGCCACACTTGCTGGACCACATCCAACATCCAAAATCATCTTCTTGTCCCTTCTAAGGCGATTAGGTACATATCTTTACCACCTTTATTGAAAATATAGTCCTCTTTAATCTTATTAAATCTTTTTCCGAACTCTTCCCTAATAAACTCTGGGTCGAAAAAATACTGATTAAGAGAGGTCCAAGTAACTCCGTCTCCTATCGCAGTTACATGAGGGGCTGTGGATACCCAGCATATAAGTAGAATATAACCGCCCTGCTTTAATACCCGTCTGTAGCCATCAAGTGTGGATGGAACTTCCTCTGGCTTTATGTGGTCTAATGTGGATAAATCGAGGATAAGGTCAAAGCTCTTGTCGTCAAAAGGTAACTTTCTTATGTCCCCCTCAATTACATTAAACCCCATGTTTCGTGCCTTTCTAGCAAATACATACTCGTATTCAAGTAGGGTGCACTTGGCACCTATGTTGTCTGCTATGCCGCCTTCCTCTGGTAAATCAAAAATCTCGTTGTAGGCATCAAGTTTTAAAACATTAGGTTTTATACCCCTGTCCTTGAAATCTCTAACAAGTTCCTGCGATGCTTTCAAATAATAATCAAAGTGTGAAAAATCCATAATATTAGGATACCTCCTTTAAGGCTTTTATCATATCCCTAGTTGCGGACTCCCACGACTCTTCTTCACGAATCCATTTAGCAGCCTCTCTCCCTTTGTCCTGTGCATCTTCTGGATGGTCATAACACCAACGCATCCAATACATCAACTCTTGAATATCAATCTCAGCCCATTTTCCTGGCTGTTCTATAGTCATTGGATTAAGACCAGACACCAGCTTTACTGGCTCAAGCGGGAAGTTTACATGCGGATTACAAACATCTTCTAAACCAGAATACTTCGTAAGTATTGTTGGGAGTCCTGTAGACATGGCTTCTCTTGGAGGCATACCAACACCTTCTGCCTTTGACGGGAACACAAAACAATCAAACGAGTGGTATAGTTTGACCATTTCCTCCGTACTCAAGTGTCTAATATCCACCGTTATTCTTTTATCTGTAAAGTTGGAGTAATACCCAAAGTCTTTATTAGAAGATTTAATATAGAGTCGTACATCCTCATAAGGCTTAAACTCAGAACAGAAAGCACGGATAAGCTCAAACACGCCCTTTCTATCGTTCATGTAACCAACAATGCCGAAAGTATAGACATCTCTAACTGGGCGTTCATAAAACTCAAAACGCTCTGTATCTATTCCTTGCTTAACTATGCGTAGCTTTTCTTTCAAGACCCCAGACTGCTCAAACACACGCCTATTAAACTCATTAGGAACAAACACATAATCCATTCCATTACAGGCATTAACCCACGGGTCCCCTATAAAATCAGACTCGCACATGGTCCAAGCTATTCTTATCTGATTATCTACTACCCCAAAATCAAAGGGTGTTGCACCAACAATACCTATTTTGTGTTTCTCCCAAGGAATACTAAAAAGCTCCCGCTCCTCGTCACTTATTGATTTCCACTCAAGGGATGATTTATCTGGGATAAACTTGGCATGAGGAACTACATTAACACCAGCCCGTCTTAGATACTTGGCAGAGTTAATATTGGCTATTCCATAGCCCCCAAAAGGTGTGAAGTAACCATAGTAGTTAATGTCCAAGATATTGTGCATAAGCAGAGTGGGCGAGCACCTCATACTCCTCAAAACTTAATAAAACAGTTTCTCCTTTTTTATACTTCCAAAAGTTTTTATTTACTGATATTTGAATGTCGATGGGGAAAGATACGCTAAAAGGTAGAATAAGCTCTTTGAATGTCTTTACTGGTCGTGTACTTTTCTTTCGCTCCATATATCCTATTATAGATAATCCTGTAAAAACAACAAGAGGGTGCTTTTACACACCCTCCCGAAGTTTACCTAGTGAAGTTCCCGACTACCTTATTTGTTTCGTGTAGCAGTCCTTCTCCAGCAGCTAGGTCCGCATCTTGTTTTTTTCTGAACAAAGCGAGGTCTCGTTTAGAGAATAGCTTATCTAGCGTGCTCTAACCTTCTCATCCAAGACTGGTTGAGAATTACAGCTTTTAAGTAAGCTTTCCAAGCTATTGAGGTCTTGACCTTGTATTCATCACCGTGTCCACCTGGAGGTGTAACGATAACATCAAAGTCACCTGGCAATAGTCTGGTGATACCATAAGCCCCGTCTCCAAGGATTATGGTTTGCTCGACATTAGCAACTGCGTTGTTAGAACCACTATTAGCTACTGAGGGAGCCGTAGATGTTACTACAAACTTTACTCCGTCTATTGTGACCAACTCACCTGTAAACATTGTAGAGTCTTTAGCAAGGTATCTTACAGCTTCTCTAAATGTAGAATCCTTCATTAACCTGGTCTTCGTGTAAGGAGAGATAATGGCAACATAGTTGTCATTTATCTTCATTGCATCAGCGACTTCAAGAGATTCTACAGTATCCAAGATATCGTCTAGGTCAATGGTATCGACAGAAGTCAAAAGATTTCTTGCCGCTTTACCATTAGCATAGTTCACGGATGAACCAGCTACTAAGACATCTCGAACCTTGGCGTTGATAGTTTCTCCTGCGTTCTGACCGATAAGTTTCTTATACTCATCGGGAAGATTCAAGTAAGAAGTTTCCTGCAAGAACTCGACTAGCTCTACCCCATTACCCCAGAACTCTAAAGTTGCTTGGATAACATTGTCTGTAACCGCTACAGGTGTCCAAGTTGGGTTGTCATCTAAAGTCGAGGAAGGAATCCCTAACTTATCGAATCTAATCCATCTTGCTGTCTGACCTTTTCTTTGCAGAACAAGGTCGGGTTGACCAAACTGAGGATAGACCAGTTTAGGTTTAGCGAACTCTAGTGTCTTACGGACATTAAAGACTTCGATTTCGTTTGCACCCTCTGTTCTAGTCATTACTGTTCCAGCCATACTGGTTTAAACTCCTCTTGCAAAACTAATTACTATTTGCTCATCAATCTCTTTCGAGCTTGATTTGCTCTCTTCTCTAACTCATCCATTGGCATCGTGTAAAGATTTTCCTCTTCCGATTCTATATCTTCACCTTCAACCTCTGGTGCAGGGTTGGGTTTAACCTGCTTTGAAACTCTTGGTTGAGGTTTCTCAACTTTGGGTTCCGCAGCACCTATCTCGTCAACTAAGGCAGCAACATACTCCTCTATTTCTAAAAGAGCATTAGCCTTATTTAGTGAGCCATAGGTCTCGTCGCTTGTGAAAGCCCAAGGATTATTTAAAATCCTCTGCTTATCCCTTGCTGGAAGCTCAGGATACAAGTCTAAGATTCCCCCTAAATCCTTTATAAGATGGAACGAGGCTCTTTCCTTAGCGGCAACGAAATCGTTACCTTCAGGTTGCTCCTCAAAGTCATTGGCTTGACCCTGTTTCTTATAAAGTCCTTTGCTGGCGTTTGCCTGTCGCATGAGTTCTACAACCTTTCGGTTTAGAGCCTTGTTGTGTTCAACCATTTGATTGAACTTGGCTTCCCAGTCCCCATTATTGGATTCTGGCTCATTTGACTGTTCGGGAGTCTCTACATTGGTGTCGGTTGAAGTATCTTGAGTTTCCTCAATCTCTTCTCCCTCGACCCCTGCGTCAACAATCTTATCTTCAGGCATGATATTTCACCCCCTTTTAAGTTGTGAAAGAACTACTAAAACTATAGTACGGTAAATATTCGGGAAAAAGCGACTCGACATTTTAATAGCGAGTTTTCTTACGAGAAGATGAGGAGGAACGCCTCTCACCTTTTATTGCAGTAACAGCCTTGGGACCAAAGTATGGTATCTTTCCTACAGTTCTTTTTGCAAGGAAACTTCTGAGTTCTTTTGTGGGGTCTTGCTTTCCGCTTCGTAGATTTCCATAAGTGGTAGCACCAGCAGTAATAGTGTCTAGCATAGTAGAAGCCGCAGGACCACCTAATATTCCAAGCCCAGTAGATACTTTACCAACACCCCCCTTTTCAGCCGAAGAATATTTATAGATGTCATAGTAAACACCAAAAGCACTTTGTAATAAAACATCTCCTAAATCATATTCATTTGCAAAATCTTCAAAGCTATCCCACTTCTTCCCTTTCATCACAGCATCGTTTATAGTATTAACCACAGTCCCAACACCTATAGATGTAGCTAAATAAGTTAACAATGGAGAGAAGTTCTTTGTCTTTACTCCAAGCTCAAACAATCTTTTAGTGAATTGGTATGTCTCAAAACCGTAGCTTCTTAGTGAGGTTGCTATTTCACCTGCGGCAGAGTTTGACCATGATGCTGGAAGCTCTGAACGAGAAGTACCAAACTGAGTCTTTTTAACGAAATGGTGTATAGCTTTTGAAAGTTGCTCGTCTGTTAATTGACCTCCGTTATCTATAGCGGATAAAAGCTCGTTCTTATTAGGAAAAGCAAACATGTTAAGCTCTTCTATTAAAAAATCCCTTCTTCTACCAACAGCTTTTCCAGACGCTAAATCTTTAAGAGAACTCTTTATCCACTCATACCCAGAGTACCCAGATAGTTTTCTTATGCCCCTGTCCAACCCCTTTATACCAGTAAAGTTAAAGTTTATTCTAGAAATCCCTCTTATTGTAGCTGATATTTTATCAGTAAAACTTAAATCTGGGGAAACTAATTGTTTACGAAACTCCTTAAAGCTTTCAGCTCCAGTAACAGTTTTTGTACGGTTCATAAGTCCCTCATCAAACCTATTATCCAACACCAATGCCGCATTATCTATTATTCTATCCACATCAGGGCTTCTTTTTATTTTAACAGCAGATTTTACTATTTCTCTTAATACTCTAGAAGGACCTGCTATAGCTATTGTCTGGGCTATAGACATTGGTTGCTTTATACCAGACGATGGTGACAAGCTCATAGACCCCACATCTTTAAGAACAGAAATAAGCTTTTCATCTGCTGGATTACCCAACTCCCTTCCTTCCAAGAATGTCACAAAAGACTTCTTGATATATTCTATGTCCTTAGCATCAGCACCTTGTTTTCTCAGGTCATTTAATACCGTATTAAGACCCTCATACTTTGTACCACCAAAGTGTTGTATTCCCTCAATACGCTTCCACGCCCTGTGTGCCCAAGATTCAGCAATCTTTCCAATATCTGATTCATAGCCATAATCTACTAAATCCTGCCATGTTTGTGGTTCAAAGAATCTCCTGTTTTCAAAGCCAGGGAATCTTCTGGCATGTACTTTGCTGGCTGGATTAAACATCTCATCAATCATCTCGGCTATAGTTGCATTGGCTTTTTCTTTAGTAAACCCCTGCTTCATAAGTCTCTCAAGATGTGCTTGTTTAAACTTATTTATATCTTTAGGTATAAGAGGAATGAATGGTCGTGGTTTTCCAAGTGTCTTTCCACCAGCTCTTAATCCAAGCTTTCCAGCCAACTCCGATGGTTCTAAGGTTACATCCTTAAAAAACGATTCTGCCACAGCTCGTTGCTCTGCTGTCACACCCTTTGGTGTTTTACCATTATAGATATCTAAAATGTAATTGACCACAGCCTCATTATCGTTTCTGGGAGTTCCGTCTGGAGCAAGGTTTGTAGACTTTTGTGATTTTAGTTTGTCCCAAGCCGTCTTAAACTTATTAAGTGCTGTAGATGCTTTAACAGCAGAAGTGTTCTCATAACTATCCAAAAGCTGAGATAGTTTCTTTCCATTTTCTCCGTATTTTCCCAACAACTCCTTAAATCCAACAACAGCCTTCTTAATTATATTATTCCTATAAGTGATATTATCCACAGCATCTATAACTTCATTACCAGCCTTTTGTGTAGCTGTTTTTATTAGACCTGTTTTATCTACAATCTCTCCCTCTATAGCTGGGTTTGTAGTTTCCAAAGAACCAGCACCAGGTTTTGTTGTTACCTGTCTGTTACCAGTAGGAACTATGGATGTAACTTTCTCTTCTGGTATTACTCCAGCAGGCAGCATCTTCGTGTTTACTTCGGGTGCTTCTAACTGAGGAGTTGCACCAGAGCGTAACTCTGGGGATTTCTTACTAATACTTCTGAGCTTTCCAAACCCTTTATTAGCCAGCCCCATCACAACACCAGTACCAGCACCAAACGCCGTACTTGTAGCAACAGAACGAAGGTCTTTGTCTGGTTCTGCCATCCCAGAAGCAAACCCAGATGCAGCACCAAATCCAGCTCTTGTCTTCATAGAGGTGCCGCCAGGTAAAACATAGGGTATTACATCTCCAGCCATCTGGACACCCTTCTCAAGTGCAATGGTCTTGTCATTAGGGTCTTTCATTCTCTTCATATCCTCCTCGGTCATAAAGGGGTTGATGTTCTGATTAAAAGCTTGTGCTGATTCCTTGTCTCCTAACGCACCTTTTACGCCTAGCCCTATTCCGTAGCCGCTTCCGACTAGGAATCTGACTGGTCGCTCAATGCCTTTAACCAAACCACCAGCAAACCCTCCAGCTAATTGGGCACCAAAACCTCCGCCAAGTTTTTTAGAGACCTTTTCCTGAATCTTTAATGCCAGGGGATTTCTAACCTCTTCTTTTCTTCTTTTTTGAGACGCTTCAAACTCCGCTTTTAGTTCTTCTACAGATTTCTTTGGCTGTTGGGTAGAGTTAGCACCAAGAAATAACTCCCTTTTTTTAGTTGCAATATCTAAATATCTACTCATTTGAACAAACTCCTTATACCAGAAACAACATTGGAGACTTTCTTTTTGGTGTCATCCCAAGTCTTTTTAGCAGCCTCTTTAACAGTTTGTACTGGGTTGGAAACGAACTTTTTAACATTACTTACTGTATCCGCAGCTTTCTTTAGTGTCGGATTGCTGTTAACTACCGATTTAATTATTGGTTTTGCCACAGCCTTTGCAATAGGAGCTACGGCTTTTACCGTACTAACTGTTTTCTTTGTATCCTCAACCTTTTTAGCCACAGATTTTGCAGCTTTTTGAACGATATTCTCACTTGGCTGGCTTTGCTGACTTCTAAGCTTTGTGGGTTCCGAAGGCGTGCTTTTTACACCGACTGGTTTTGGGTTTGGTCCAAGTGTTTGACCACTCATTAAAGTTCCAGCGTAGTTAATATTTTGATTTTGTGACCTTAATCCCTTAACATCAGCCTTAATCTCACTCTTTATTCCAGGCATTGTTTGAGTATGAGTCTTTGCTCTCTCAAGAATATCTGAAGCATATTTGTTTGTTATACCAGCAACATTTGGCTGGTTGTATCCAGAAAGACCGCCGTTATACGCCCTTAAAGCATCAAACTCAGAACCAGTAGCTTCTTTCAAACTACCAAGTTCCTTAGCTGCCCAGTTAATAGAAAACTTTGGATTAAACGCCTGTTCATCTGGAATCTCTGGATGAGCTGCTTTATCTATACCAGCAATACCACGACCAGAACCATCTTGATGATATCCAGATACATATTTCGGGTTAAAATCCCACGACTCTTTTGCTAACATACCAGCAAGTGTTTCTGGTTTTATACCGTTAGCATTAGCTGCATTTATGATTTCCTGTGAATATTCTTCTGGTACATTAGCAAGAAGCATACGACCTTCCGCAGCATAAGTCTTTGGGAATAATGAAGGTAGTTGCATACTTCTTAGATTATTTGACACGGACTGTGTGGGCTGTCCAACAACACTTCGCAAGAAGTTGTCTTTATTTTTTCTGTCTTCCGCAAAGATATTTCCAACACTCTCAACAACCTTCCCAGCAGCATTACTAATACCCTTACCAATCTCATCCCAAAATCCCCATTTGTTTCCGAAGTTCTTACCTGGTCTCTCAAAATATGGTTGAAGATTACCCTTATCATCTCTAACAGAAATCTTTTGTATATTACCGTCTTTAGTAAACTCAGTAACAGTTTGGATACGGGGTCCATTAGGTACCAACGTTCTCCAAATAATAGCTACTTTCCTGTAGTCTTCTAACTCCTTAGAGGTTTTATTATCTAAATCCCCTATTACTTCTCCCTCTTTATTCTTGTATTCAACTGGAACATAGGCATTACCAATCTGCTGATATTTCACATTGAACATAGAATCACCACTTGCATTTACAGTATCCTTTTCATCTTGAACATTCTGTAGTTTTATCATTCCAGTACTCTTATCCATTATAGGTTCCCACGCCCATTTATTGTTATACTGTGCTTCTGTTCTAATGAGTTCATCCTGGTACTCAGACACCTTCTTATCAATCTTTATTACTTCTTCTTGGTCATTATATATATCCCCAAAAACGTGTCTTTTAACATTTAATAAACGGATATAATCATTTGCAAAGTAAGCATTTCCATCAATGAATAATTCCTTATCTATAATCTTATTTACATCTTCCTTAGAATGTCCTATCTGTAGCTCTTCATCCAAAGCAGCCTTATCCAACAAAAGTCTGGACTCTACTTCGGACAGAATCCTGTTTGCAACACCCTTATTTACCTTATTTACCGTATCAGAATAATCTATACCAGCATTTTCAATCTCCGCTTCCGTTTCAAAAATCCTGTTCATTAAATCAGTAGATTTTTGTGCTGCATCAGAAACCTTAGTCCAATATTTCAACTGCTCGTCTGGGTCTGTTGCACTATTAGCCGCATCAATATACCTATCTGCTAATTGGTCGTAATAATCCTTATCGTTATACATGGTATCCAAAGACTTTCTCTTAGAAGATATTGATTTTTCAATAGATTCCAGTTTCTTGTTATCTTCATCGTTGTAATACTGGGATAAATCCCCCCAGCTCATAGCTTCTAACTTGTCTAGAATATCCTCTGGTTGGCTCATTTCCTCTGTATTTTGAGCTACTTCTTGCGGTAGCTGCTCATTTATGGTTTGTTGTGAGCCAGGAATCGGAGCAGATACAGCACCAGGAACTTTAGAACCTACTTCTGGAGCTTCTCCGTATTTAATATCTTGGTTGTTTAAAAATCTATCCTCATTTAGTTTTTGAACATCAGCATTTACATTAAAACCATTTTCTGCCTTATCTGCTGCATTTTCATAGTTAGTAGCTTGAATAAGGTAAGATTTATAAGCATCAACATCCCCGTCTGCCAGAGCATCGTCAGCAAGCTCCTCGTACATTTGCTGTTTAGCTCTTAAAGTTTCAAAGTTATACGCAGGTGTTCGAGCAATCTCAAGTTCTCTTTGTGTTCTAAGTTCCTTTCGTGCTTGTTTTTCTATCTTAGTTTGCAGACTTTGAACCTTTTGAACCTGTTGCTGGTATGCGGTAGAGTTCGGGTCCATTCGTTCAAGCCTTGTCTTTTCATAAGAAAGCATATAAGAATCATCTATTTTCTGTCCATTAAAAAACCCCCCGCTTTGGTAAGCTGTTTGTATCATTTC
>CAZQTZ010000030.1:13155-16286 GCA_964596465.1 uncultured Candidatus Bathyarchaeia archaeon
GGAGTTGCAGACCCACCAGTTTGCGGAACGCCCTTCGCACTTGATACGCCTCTTTGATTACTGTTTTGAAAACTATGTCTCATAGGTGCTGGGGTATTTGTCTGTGGAGTATTAGCCGATATGTTGGCTTGCATCTCAATCTGTTCATTGGTCTCAGCCGCCATCCTAGCTGCTTCATTTTGCTTAATCAAAACACCAGTAGAAAGTTCTTGCATAGTAGAACGAATAGGTACAAGTTCTGGGTCAGACCATTCTTTTTTCAAAATCTTAATTATTCTGTTCGGGTCTTTGTATCCAGCCAAAGTCAAAAACTCTTTTATCGGAAGCACTCTTCTGTCAAATAAAGTAGCACCATCAACAACCTGGTCTGAACGGGATAGTGGTAGGGGATTATCCCAATCTATAGTCACTCTTCTGGGTGCAACAGCAGCATCCTCAAATACACCTGGCTCTACTTCCTCGGAAATAGTAAATATTTCCTTTAAATCTGGGAAGAAGGTTATGCCGTATTCCTGAATCATTAAGAACAGGTCTTCAAGTGCATTAGTCCAGTTGTCCCTTAAATCAGTAACCTCATCGGTCACGGCTTGATACTGTATAGCACCAACTCTTCCAGTATATGGTGCAGTACCAGCAGACAAAGCAATCTTTGGAAGACCTAAAGAGAACAAATGTTCAAGCATAGAGTTTTTGTAAGACTCTGACGGGAAAATATTAACGGAATCTGGAAGGGGATAAAAGTCTGCATCCTCTCCGTCAATATAAATAACCTGACCACTGCCAGCCTTTACAGAATCGGCATCAAAATCAGACATGTTCTTAACAACAAACTTCCTGTTAGCACCAATACGAATAACATCCGCTTCCTCACCAGTTCTATCATTAAGCTCAATGTTTGCATCAAATAAAATATCGTTGAATGAGGAACTCCACGGCTTTCCTGGATTAGATTCACCGTGAACAAATACCCAAGGTATTCTGTTGTAATCAGTTTCCATATACTGTACAATCTGTGCTTCCTCTCCCTTCCCAACTAAAACCATATTAACAACCTTATATATTGGGTATCCAGACTCATCTTTATCAGTGGCAACCCATCCCCAAAAGTCTACTACCCTTTCTGAAGGAATCTTGGATTTTCCAGATGGTGCCATGTTCTTATTAGATGGTAGTATTCCCATTGTCCCGTATTGATTGTTGTCGTGGCTACCTACAGTAGAAGAAGAAAGACTCTTATGGCTTGAGTCCAATACCACATTAGGAAACTCTCTTCTTATCCTTTCGTGGCTCCACTCATCAACATAAGCTAGTGCGGAAAAGCTTGTTCCCTGAGAATCATCCCACAAGACATATAGATTCTCTGGTTTTTCACAAAGATACATTTTGATATCTCTTCCACCATTGTTATTCTCTTCAACAACACATTTAATAGCCGTGTCGCCGTCTCTAACCTGAGTCATAGTTCCACGCTTGAAAATAACACGATAAAACTTGTTGTCATATAAAACCTTTTCTATAAACTGCTCAACACTTTCGGACCTTACAGATTCAATATCGTTTGACTCATCCTCTGCTATAACAGCAAGTCTAAAGCCAAAGTTAGTAACAGATTGTGTAAGCTTTTTGGAAAACTTTTTTATGTAATTAAAAACTGGAAGTACATGACCCTCTTGCTCTTTTTGCAAAAGTCCCATGACATTAGAATACTTATGATGTCTGCCCTCAAACATATCCCTGCGTATAGTGTAAACACCAATACGCTCATCCACCTCTGGTTGAATATCCTTAATCATATTAAGGACAAACTTCTTAACTATATTTCTTGTTTGGTCGTTTTTATCTAGAATGTATGGCATAGCTATCCCTATACTTTCCTATGGTTTTTGCCATGTTAAAGTCCACAGCTCCTTTATGAGTTGAGTGCGACATTCTCTTCTCAATAAAGTGAATCCCCATAGCGACAGTTATGAGCCTATCTTGCGTCAACTTTTTATCATCTAAACGATAATACTCAAACTGTCTTCTCAATGGTTTAATCTTACTACTAGCCCGTAAGAAACCCCAAGTTTCGACAACATCCATTTTTCCACCACCTGGTAAAAACTTTATCCTTCTACCTCGTGTTAAAACCTCTTTTAATGTACCAAGTGCCTCAGCTTTAGCCTGCGATGCTGCCATTCCTTGTGGTGGGAAAGGTCTTCCTTTTAGGTCGGACAACGCCTCGCCGACATTTTTTCCACCCAAAGACTGACCATCGTAAACCCAATCACATTTTAATCCTTGCTCTCTAAACATCTTTACAAAATATCTCGTCATTTCATACTGCATAGCAAGAGGTATAGTTTCCCCAATAAAAGCTTTATGGAAGACTATCCTATATGGAATCTCTCTTAACTTTCCGTCTGGTCCTACAAGTTTTATATCGTATTTGATACAAGTGTGTGCGGTTTCATCTTTGCCTGCCGCAAAGTCTGAAATCAAAACATATTTTCCATTACGGTCTATCGGTTCACAAAGTCCAGTAGATTCATCCCAGTCAATATCATCTCTAAACATTTGGTTTACTTCTTCCATAGTGAAATAATGGTCGGCATAATCTACATACTCTCCGTAGATAATCTGACGCTTTAACTCTGGGTCGGCAACAGCCTCAATCTTTCTAAGATACGATGGGTCTAAATGTGGGTTTTCAAACACCGAACCAGTCTGGAAGTAATATTCCGACCTGGTACCTTCTTCTTTTTCAATGTCCATAGCTATCCTAGCCTTTTCTGCAAGTTCCTCGTATTCAATACCCTGCGGCTGAGAAGTTCCTACAAGATGAATCCTTCCTCTTAAAAAAGAGACACGAGGAAGTAGTGTTCCAGAGGTGAACAGATTAAGCTCTGGAACATCTCCGCACTCATCCCCAGAAACAAAAGCAAGCCTTTTTCTCTTAAATGCAGAACCTAAATCATCGTAGGAACGAATAAGAATACGCCCAGACTCGGTATGAAAAATAATCTCAGGGGGCTTATTTGCTTGGTCTATAACTCTCTTCAATGCCCATCCAGCAAGAAGAGATTTGTTGGTATCTCCGTTTGTTAAAAGAAAGTTACCCTCAGCCAAATCTTCTGCCGTTTCCAAGACAC
>CAZQTZ010000031.1:0-6523 GCA_964596465.1 uncultured Candidatus Bathyarchaeia archaeon
AGAAAAAAACCTTACTTCCACCCCTCAGCTATGAATGCAAAACTTGCCCGCTGTATGCTCAACTTAGCCCACGCTAAAGTAGGCACCATTATCCTTGATCCTTTTGTTGGCACTGGAAGCACAATTATTGAAGCTACGCTAATCGGTTGTCAGGCAGTAGGCATAGACATTCAGCACAAAATGGCAAACGGTGCTCTCAAAAATGCACGACACTTCAAATTAGCACCTCATGGAATAATATTGGCAGATTCCCGAAAACTCCCTCTGACAAGAATTGATTGCCTAGTTACTGACCCCCCTTATGGGAGAAGCGCCACTACAATGAAATCAAATACAAAAGCAATCGTTGAAGGAGTTTTAATTTCTGCAAATCCTCTTTTATCTAAGGGGCAACGAATTTGTATCGCATCACCTAAAACATTAAATGTCTCAAAGGTAGGCGAAAAGTACGGCTACAAACATATAGAATCCCATTTTGCCTACGTCCATCGAACATTAACTAGAGAGATAGCTGTCTTTGAAAAGGAGTAAAAGAAATGAGTATAAATGTAACTTTCCTAGGTACAGGTGCAGCTGTTCCAACAGTTGACCGCAGCCTCCCAGCGGTACTTCTTACCAGAAACGGAGAACAGATAATGTTTGACTGCGGCGAAGGCGTTCAACGCCAAATGATAAAGGCAAAATCAGGGTTGCATAAGCCACTTAAAATATTAATCACCCACATGCATGGTGATCATGTTCTTGGTTTGCCAGGACTACTTCAAACTATGGCTCTTATGGACAGACAAAAATCAGTCGAGGTTTATGGCCCTGAAGGGATAAATTATTTTTTTGACTGTCTGAAGAAAACTCTACAATTCAATCTAACGTTTGAGGTTAAGATTCATGAGATTTTAGAAGCAGGGATAATCTGCGATGAGGAGCAGTATTTCATTCAAACCCAGCTAACTAACCATGCAATCAAAAGTTTCGCCTTTGCTTTTATTGAAAAACCGCGTCCAGGAAAATTTAATACCCAAAAAGCTGTCGAACTGGGCATACCTGAAGGTGCGGCCTGGGGCAAACTTCAGCGGGGGCATGAATACGTTTTACCCAACGGTCAAGTAGTAAAACCTTGTGAGGTATCAGGTCCATTAAGAAGGGGCAGAAAAATCGTGTATACAGGAGATACTAAACCATTCAAAGCCTTTGCTGACTTCGCACAAAACGCTGATTTATTAATTCACGAGGCAACATTCGACGATGAATTAATTGAAAGAGCAAATATAGATGGCCATTCTACGCCCACTCAGGCAGCTGGACAAGCAAAAGCTGCAAATGTAAAAAGCCTCTTGTTAACTCATATAAGTGCAAGATATTCTGATGCCACCTTGATTTTAAATCAAGCTCGAAAAACATTTGAAAAGACGGAGGTAGCATCAGATTTTCTAGAGTTGACTATTCCCCTAACCGAATAGTTTTTTCAGTGTTTGGATACTTTCTTCGATGTGGTCACCTGATTCGATAACAACATTACCACAATAACCTATTTCTTTTAAAGATTGGGCAAATTTTGGATAATCAATTTTTCCATAACCTATGCCAAAATGGTTGTCTATTTCCCCTAGATTATCACTTACATGAACATGTATAATGTTTTTAGGAACTTCTTTTAGAAAGGATTCAACTTTACCTTCCAAATAAGCATGAGCTACATCTAGAACAATGCCAGTTTCTAATCCTGTTTCATTATAGAAGCGTATAAAATCGCTTGGAGTATTCATAATGAACCAATATTTTCCAGGCAGGTTTTCGATAGCAACCGTTAAGTTGTAATTTTTTGCGGTATTTAGTAGCTGTTTTATGCTTGCAACGTTTTGTTTCCATTCCGCCTCAGGATAAAAGTTACTGATGCCCGTTTTCATGCCTGGATGTAAAACCCATAATTTTGCACCTAAAGCACTTGCGTAACTGATTGATTGTTCCAGTCGCTTTATAGAAGCTTTAAGTAGAGGTTTAGAGGGTGAGGCGATATTAATATCTGCAAAGGGCGCATGTACTGTGTATTGTATTCCCTCTGATTTCGAAACCTCTTGAAGAATAGCTACTCTTTTTTTATTAAGTGTATGCCAGCCATCATCAACAAGTTCTATGTGCTTTGTTTTTACTTCAATTAGGCGTTTGACCATTTTTCCAAATGGTTCACCTAGGCTATAAAGCATCGAAAGGCCAACTTTGGGTTTTGCCATCTTATCTCCACTCGTTTGATAGTCAGGTTTATGATTTTTGCTAAGCTTCATTCTAAGTAATAACTTTATTCGAAATTTTTTTCAAAATAGCATTAAAAAAACAGAATATAATTGTAGAGGGAAGTAAATTGTCTCTGTAAAATAATAAAGAAGCTATTAATTTTTCTATTCTTAGAGTCAACATTTTAAAGTTTAAAGTCACATATATTAATTTCAATTGTAGAGGGTCCGCGTGGTGATGGAGCGTGGATAAAAAACTTAAGGTTATCCCCCAACCTCAACCAGATACTATAACATTATTGATTCCAAAGCCGCAAGAAGCTCTACCGCTGATAAAATGCAATGCTGATTTGAATCTGATTTGTGGAAACTGCGGGGCAACATTAGTCGAGGGTATTATGGAAAACGAAATTAAAAACATAGTAATCCGCTGCCCCATCTGTAAGCAATACAATGAAATAACATAGCTCGGGTTCAATCAAGTTTACATTCAAAAAGGATGAAAATGCTTATTCTAAATTATTCGTTTTTATAGCTTTAGCTTTAGGTACAAATAGAATCGGTTATACAGTGACAAAAAAAATTTCTAAAGGTTCATCTAATTTGTAGTTAAATATAGCTGTTTTTATGAATATTATAGTCAATTTTTATTCAAATTGGTAATTAATATTATTATAGCTGAATGCATTTTAATATTATAGAAAAATCATGCTTGCCGATGAAATAACTGTAACAGGCAGTAATGCTTTAGAAATTGCTGACGCATTAACTGCAACAACAATGAGAATCCTTCAATTGCTTTCGAAAGAGAGGCTGGATATCTCAACAATAGGATTAAGATTAAACTTAAGCGAAGCATATATCAGCGAGCAAATACGTGCTTTAGAAAAATTGGAATTAGTCAAAGTAAATTACGAGCGAGGAAAAAGAGGAATAAGAAAGGTCTGCGAGACAGCTGTTAAAAAAATAACAATAATAATTTAATGACAAAATAGGTATCATCTGCAGAGGAACAAAAAATCAGATAATAAATGATTTAAAATCCTCTGAATTATTTTATAATAATTTTTAAAAAAAAAATAGATAACTAATCGCCAATTATTATTGGTAAATACTTATAAATAATTAAGTGCATAATTCGACATCAACTTTCCTAACGGGGAATTATAACTTGGATTTTGACCAAGAACAAGTAACTAGAATACATGATTTCAGCATGAACTTTAATTATATGAAATCTAGACTCCAGAATCTAAGCGAGAAATACCCTGCTGGAGTAATAATCCCAGTTCTTGATGAAGACGCAAATAAACCTGCGTTTCAAAGAATCATACAATCTCTAAACAAATGCACATATCTCAATAAAGTGTTTATTGCGTTCTCAGGAAATCAAGAAGGCTACGAAAAAACCCATAAACTTCTCAGTAAGCTTGAAATTCCGTATAACCTTATCTGGTGTAACAAACCTGAAGTTAACAATATTCTTCAAGAGCTAAAAGTCAAAGGCCTAGATGTAACCCAAACGAGAGGAAAAGGCAAAGATCTTTGGTTAGCCATAGGAATAGCCTCATTGGACCTTTATGCTTTTGCACTACATGATGCAGACATACTTTCATATGATGAAACCTTGCCAACAAGGCTCTTATATGCTGTAGTAGAACCACGCCTTGACTTTTTCTTTTCAAAAGGCTACTATGCCCGGATTAGCTCAGAAAATAAAAAAATGTATGGCCGAATTTATCGATTATTCATAAGTCCATTACTAGATGCATTACAAAAGAAGATTAGTTACAAATCGCCTTTTCTCCAATATTTACAAGCTTTCCGGTATCCATTATCAGGCGAAATAGCAGTCTATAGTGATATTGCCCTAAACTTACGAATACCGGGCGGTTGGGGTCTTGAACTAGGTACTTTAGCAGAAATCTACAGAAATATATCGATTAAACGCACCTGTGAAGTGGATCTTGGATTCTTTGAACATAAGCACAAAGCACTAAGTAAGGATGCCTTATTGAAAACAGCAGGAGATGCCTTTATCACATTGCTAAGAACTCTGACTGAAAGCGAAGGCATCAACGTGTCTAAATCATCATTGTTGAGCTTACAAATAATTTATAGAAAAGTTGCCCAAGATAAAATTCGTCAATATTACGCAGATAACCTCTGTAATGGGTTGAATTATGACAGACACGAAGAAGAAACAAGCGTAGAAACACTATCCAACGTTATTCTTGAGGCAGGCAATCAATACCTTCTTGACCCTACAACTTCCCAAATGCCCGATTGGCTACGAACTATTTCAGCTATGCCTGACGCCAGAGAAAGACTACGAAAGGCAGCTATTGAAAGGTAAGATACGTAATGAAGACAATAATCTTCTCAGATATAGACGGTACATTACTTAACGAAAAATATAGCTTTGAAAAAGTAAAACCTATAATAAAGCAACTATTGACCTTAGAGATACCCATAATCTTTTGCAGTAGCAAAACACGTTTTGAAATAGTATATTATCGTAAAAAGCTTGGAATTACTGACCCGTTTATTTCGGAAAACGGAGCGGCACTTTATATTCCCAAAAGAAACTTCGAAAAGAACCAGCCAAAAAAGCAGCAGGAAGAAGAGTATAATATAACTGAAATCGGCACACCATACCTAAAGATTAGGGAAAAACTTCAGATAATAAAAATAAAAACTAATTCAGAGATAATTGGCTTTGGAGACATGACTGTAGAAGAAATTGCAAAAGATAGCGGATTAACGCTGGAAATGGCGTATTTGGCAAAGCAAAGAGAATATGACGAACCTTTCCACTTAATATCTGGAAACGAGCAAATGCTTTTTGAAGCAGCAAAAAGTGAAGGGCTTTCATTAATAAAGGGTGACCGATACTGGCACATCAGTGGCAATCATAATAAAGGAACAGCAGTAAACCTTATGATTAAAAACCTAACAAAGTATTTTGGACAAATAAGAACAATAGGAGTAGGAAATGGCCAAAGTGATATACCTATGCTGCAGTTAATGAATAAGCCAATTTTGGCAGAAAAAGATGAAAAGTTGGATTGTTTATGGCGTAAGGTCCTAGTTTCTGCGCTCAATCTTGATTTTTCCAATAATAAACATTGAAAACATGAAATTATCAGCAAAGATTTAGGATAATTTGGCAAGGCTTAATAGAAGCCTATAACGTGTCTTGTCATATAACGTGTGATGCAGCTATGGTTGACGTTTGGCTACCTTATGGAAAAACAGATGTATGCGTTAGAGTGCCTGCTAGAAGTCTTATAGGTTCTATTACACCTAAAGAGTGCGCAGCCTGTCCTGATGCCAAAATAGAGGTAGAGCGTGCCCTAATTGAACCAATCCCTGTGGGTACTAGGCGCCTTAGCGAGATTGCGCTCCCTGAAAGTAAAGTGGCAATAGTTGTTGATGATGCAACCCGAAAAGCACCAAGTGACATTATGCTGTTACCCGTTCTCTCTGAATTAAATCGCGCAGGGGTTAAGGATGAAAATGTGACAGTAATTTTCGGCACAGGCATTCATCGAGCTGTCAAGCCTGAAGAAGCGCTTATGCTTCTAGGCGAAGAAGCCCTTAAACGAATAAAAGTAATCAGCCATGACAGCAAGGCACCTGATTTAGTTAATGTAGGAACTACTGAACGAGGAAACAAGGTTTTCTTGAATCGGATTTTTGCCGAAGCTGATGTACGAGTTTTGCTAGGCGATGTCGGTTTTCATTATTACGCAGGCTATGGAGGGGGTAGAAAAAGTGTTTTGCCCGCCATTGCAGGCGAAGAAACAATAAAGTATAATCATTCTTTGATGTTGAATTCAAATGCCCGCACTGGAGTTTTAGAAGGTAATCCTGTTCATGAAGATATGGTTGAAGCAGCAAAACTTGGAAAAGTGGACTTTGCACTTAATGTTGCAACAAACAGTAAAGGCGAGGTAGTGAAAGCATTCGCTGGAGAATTAGAAACAGTTTTTAAAGAAGGGGTAAAGCTCGTTGATGAAATGTTTCGAATCGTAGTAGATCGACGAGCAGACATAGTTGTTACCAGTTGTGGAGGAAGCCCTGCGGATATTAATTTATTCCAAGCATACAAAGCAATCGACAGCGCATTAGAAGTAGTAAAACGGGGTGGAGTCATAATTCTGGTAGCGGAATGTCCTGAAGGTTAGACCAAGGAGTTTTGCGGCTTCGGTCATGTTTCCATCCGTGAGGTCCAGGGCTCTGCGGATGAAGCGGATCTCGACCTCCTCAATGTGCCTGTCAAGGCTGAATCC
>CAZQTZ010000031.1:6533-16016 GCA_964596465.1 uncultured Candidatus Bathyarchaeia archaeon
ATGATTGGATGGCAAAATTCTCAGACCTTAAATCAATGGAAAAAGAGATTAAACGTAACTTTGCGTTTGGGGGACATAAAGCATACTATCTATTAAAAGCACTACAAAACCACAAAATCATTCTGGTCAGTTCATTACCTGACTATTATGCTATCAATATTTTTAAGCTAAAAACTGCACGCGCAGTGAACGATGCGTTAAATGATGCCTTCAATATTGTCGGAAAAGCGGCCCGAGTATGGACAATATCATATGGCAATTATATTTTACCTGAGGTTAAAGTAGCAACTGAAGAAGCGGCAACGTAAACTTAAGGAACCAATCGAATTTAGACACAAACTTTAAGTTAAACGTGAAAATTGGTGTTAAGAAGGACGAGATAATGCAACAAACCTTTAAGCTCAGAAAATTTGGGCCAGATGACCTACAGGACGTAATGCAGATAAATCGAATCTGTCTGCCTGAAAACTACACCGATATGTTCTTTATGGATCTTTATGAACGATTCCCTCAAACCTTCATAGTAGCAGAAGAAAACGGCCAAATAATAGGATACATAATGAGCCGCATTGAAGTAGGCATAAGTAACTTCGGATTAGGCGGACTCGTAAAGAAAGGGCATGTTGTTTCAATCGCAGTTATGCCCCAAGCTAGACGTAAAGGCGCAGCATCCGCGCTCATAAAAGCCGCCATGGATGGCATGTGTTACTATAAAGCAAAACAAATCTACTTAGAAGTCCGCGTAACCAACGACGCAGGCATAAACCTTTACAAGAAACTTGGATTAGAAGTAACACGAACAATATCTGGATACTACTCAGACGGCGAAGACGCCTACGTAATGACAAAAAAACTTGCATGATTATTTGTACATAAACAAATGAAAAAAAGTCTTCTAATTCTTTTAAATTCAACAAAACTTTTCATTGATACCTTTTTCATCAAACCAATAAAAAGGATATTGGGTTTCCCGAACCTAAACTACTTACTAAAAATATGATTTTTATAAAATCAAAAATTAAAAAAACATAATTTTTTAGAAAAATTTTTCTCATTATTTTTAAATTCATCATCTAGATTTTTACTTTGACTGATACAAATGGATTATTCTTTATGTAGAACCGCCAAGGCATATCTTTCCACTCCGCCGCATAATCTACACCGATTCTTGCCGTCTCAACAATGTCACCATAATCTACTTTTTGATTATCTTCTATATAGAATGGAGGTTGACAAACATCAATTCCGTTCTGGACCTTAGAAAGACCAAATGCCATACATAATCTGCCTGGTCCACTTGCCAAGTTACTTTTATTACCGGTCGGTCCTCGACGTTTCATCATTAGATCTAAACCTTGTAATGGTTCGATTGCCCTGATAAGAGTAGCTTCAGGTTTACCATCAACCACTCCGCTTGTAACATTAAGACAGCAGTATAAACCATAAATCAGGTAAATGTAGGCACAACCTTTAGGCCCAAACATTGTTTCTGTTCTAGGCGTACGTTTGTTACCATATGAATGTGAAGCTTTATCTTCAGGACCTTTGTAAGCTTCGGTTTCAACGATTCGTCCAGAAACAATACCTTCGACTGTTTTATGAATAAGGATTTTTCCCAACAATTCTTTTGCTACGATTAAGGAATCACGACTATAGAATTCTCTTTGGAGAATCATGCCAAGAAGCTATTATGCGATATAAAATAAACTTATGCAGAAGAAGAGAGTTATTGCTCCAACTATTATCTTTTAATTGTTATTTTTTTTGGAGTCTGTTTATTTTTGGTTGGGGAGTAAAAAATTGCTTTTTTGCAAATGTTACCAATGCCGCCATATATATCAAATCTACCATAGCCATTATTGCTATAAGGTTACTTTGAAGTTCAACTGCGACTGAAGAGGGCGCAAATGTCATGAAAATTTTAAAATTAATTGCCCCTGCGCTTAAGTTAATGATTCCCATACAGAGCGTAACTATTGTGACTCCCATTGCTGCATATATGGAATGTTTTTGTCCAATGCGGAAAAGTAAAACATACGTCAATATCAATGTGGGAACATAATAAACTAGAGCCCCTAAAGCACCAAGAGGCCAACCTAATGGATTAAGTTCTGTTGCGACCCGTGCTATGTCTATAGCATAGAAAGTTGTTGCATTATCAAAGGTCCAGCAGGCTAAAGCAGCACCATGACAAGCAAATATAATACCTGCTATTTTATCAGTAACAGAAATTTTTTGGGCGCCATTTTTTTTACTCTTTATAATCATAAACGCTGAAGCAGATAGAGGGATAGCTAAAATAAGCAGGTATAAAATACCTAACCAGGTCTTACCCGCAACGATAAGGGCTGCTACGTTAGATACTCCAAGGGCTAAAGCCATCACAACAAAGCCCTGAGCTAACTGTTTGATTACAAACATACCCTGCTCTATCCATCCCAAAAAAGAACCAACAATATCGCATGATTTAAGATTTACTTCCTATTGGTACTATAGACAAATCAATATTTTACTGTGGAAATCATTATAGGCATCCCAGCGAAAGTGATGCTGAGTCTAAAGAAGGATAGTTGAATGTCAAATAAATTAGCTCCAATAGGAAAACGGAAAAAAATCGCCCTTATAGCTCATGATAATAAAAAAGCAGATCTTTTAGAATGGGTGAAAATAAATAAAGGCACACTCCTTGAGCATGAACTCTACGCTACTGGAACAACAGGAAGATTACTCGAAAAAGAACTAGAATGTAAAATAACAAAACTTCAAAGTGGACCTTTGGGCGGAGACCAGCAAATAGGCGCTAGAATAGCTGAAGGCGTCATTGACTTTCTCATATTTTTTTGGGATCCTCTCTCGCCTCTGTCTCATGACCCAGACATAAAGGCGCTTCTACGTGTAGCTGCCGTATGGAACATACCTATTGCATGTAATCGAAGTTCTGCGGATTTTCTGATATCTTCACCATTAATGAGCAAACAATACACACGAATAATACCAAATTATGAATCTTATAAGAAACGCAGAATAGAAAAATAAAGAAACCAAGTACTAAAAATCAGTTCTATTTAGGAATTGGAGTTAGGATAAACTTAAAGAAAAAGAAAAACAATAAGGTAGATAGCAACTTCTTTAAAGTCATCAGTTATAGTAGTGAATGAGGATTATTAGTAATGCAAGTTGAAAAAATTCCACCAAAAAATAGTGCGTTCTTTGTTTGGCTTAACAATTATGCTGGAGTACAAATTAGGACCCCATCAAAGACCCTGTTGATTGACCCAGTGGACGTAAAAGCGCGTAGTTTCCCTCAACTGGATGCAATTTTAATCACTCATGAACATTATGATCATCTTGATCAGCGGCTTATAACAGAAATCCAAAAAATGACTGCCTGCCTTGTTATTGCAGACGCTACTTCTGCACAAAAACTAAAAACACACATTCCCGCAGGGAAACTTTTAACCGCGCGCCCAGGAGATGAAACATACATAGGAGAGGTTAAAGTAAAAGCTGAGAAATGCCGTCACCCTGCAGCTTCTCCCGTGACTTATTTGATTACCAGTGAGGATGGTTTGAAAATTTTCCACACCGCAGACAGTCTTCCTTATCCTGAAATGGCAGTTAAAGGACAAAAGGAAGAAGTGGATCTTGTTTTCTGCACCGTAGGAATTGCTCCCGGAGCTTCACCTGAAACTGGTTGTGAAATAGCATGGTTGCTTAAACCTAAAGTTGCCGTACCATATCATACAAATTCCCTTCAAAGCCAGAAAAAATTTGCGGATAACCTCCGTAAAGAGCTACCAAAAACAGCTTGTCTTATCCCTGAAGTAAACAAAATTTATCAAATTTGTAAGGGGGAAAAGAAAACTGAGTAAAGAACAGAAAAAAGTTGAAATGGCAAAAATTCTTACTAAAATTGATGCTATAAAATTCGGATTATTTAAGCTGTCAAATGGGAAAATTAGCCCATATTACGTGGATCTAAGAGTCGTCCCAAGTTTTCCGGATGCCTTTACAGACATATGTGACTTCTACACTCAAATCATCACCGCCGAAATCGGACTTAAAAATTTTGACCGGATTGCCGGCGTTCCTGTTGCAGGGCTACCCTTCGCAACCCAAATAGCCTACAATCTCAAAAAACCCTTTCTCTACGTACTTAAAGATCCAAAATTGCATGGAAGAGAAAGACGTGTCGAAGGAATTCTTGCCTCAGGTGACCGCGTGTTAATTATCGATGATTTGGTCACCACAGGCATAACACTTAAAAATGCAGTAGAATCCGTTCGAGCAGAAGGCGGAATTGTCACTGAAGTCGTCACGTTTTTAGATAGAGAAGAAGGGGGAAAAGATATTCTACTTAAAGACAACATAAAACTCCATGCTCTACTAAAAATCAGTGAGATAGCCAATACACTCTACGAACTAGGCGCAGTAGACGACGAAAACTTCAAAGCTATAACTAAGCAAGTAAAAAACGTAAAAACCATAAAAAAACCTAAATCGCGAAAATCAGCAAAAAAATAAAAGAACTACTGATGATGCCCCTATCAAGCCATCACTCATAGAAGATGAGATTTGTTTCTTCCAACAGCGAATGTAATTGGTCTACTGCAACATAAACATCTTCTTCCTTTTTAGCGCCCGTACAAACAAGTTTCCCGCTGGCAAATAGAAGAATAACAACTTTAGGACTCTCCATACGATAAATTAAACCTGGAAATTGCTCAGGTTCATACATTGTTCTGCTTAATGAATAAGCAGCCTTCTCTAAATCTATCATACCACCTAGAATTCCAGATGCAACTATGTTTTGAATCTTAAGCTCTGGCTTACTGATTATTATGATGCCACCTTTTTTAAGTTCTTTAATAACCTTCATCACCGCTCTACGAGATTCTTTTTCGGATTTTGCGCCAGTACAAACCATTTTACCTGAACTGAAAATCAAAGTTGCAGTTTTTGGACGTTTAAGCCTAAAAACCAGCCCCGGAAATTGTTCAGGACGATATTCTACTCCCGGATAACCTTTTACTACCGCGTTAAGATCCACCTTCTGATTTAATGTAGCCGAAGCAACTACATTTTCAATGCTTATTGTGGCTTTTACTTTAGGCATGAACGTCACGTCTTATTAAATTAAATACTCATGTATTAAATCCGCTTTCTTTATAAATACACTGTTTTCCCAGCCAGAGCACATATTTTTTTGAAAAATAAGATTAGGAAAAGAACCGGATCAACAGGCATTTTAGTTAAAAGAAGTTTACTTAGGGATTATTGCGGTGCCTGTGTTGATTCTTTAGCAGCAGTCTGCCCGTTCAATTCTCGTTTTTGTCTTATTATTGGTAAAACAAATTCTGTTATCACAAGCAGAACTATTATAAGAATAATTATGGGTATTATTATGTAAGATATATTTATGCCCAAATTGCTTGACAGATCTTGGACTATTATTGGCAGATACCCCAACCAAGGTATTCGCATAACTACTTTACCATAAATCAGATTTTCTGGTATCGGACTCCAAGGATCTGATTCGGTAGTATTGTTCGGCCATTTATTGAATCCGTTACCATCACCTTTTGTGTAGAAGTATAATGTACCATTGATTTCTTGTTTGTAAAGTATTCGATGTACAATCTTCTCATTTGGATCGTAAGGATACCTAGGGTCCTGATAAACTATTATATCACTATTAGGATAAGCAGAAGTAAGAGAATCCGCATCAACACCCTGAATAATAATCAAATCGCCTTTATGTAAAGTCCGTTCAAAAGGATGATTTACAGAGAGCCAATCATCGCACATATAGCCGTAAGGAACACACATGCTACCGCTAATAACTGCAAGCGCAGGCGTTATTTTTGTATTCATAACTAATTGAGAGCCGAACCATAAACCAATAACAATTGAAAAAATTAGAAAAAGAATAAAAATCGTCTGAAAGTAGTCGTTTTTCCATAGTCTTCTAATGGTTACAGCCAAACTGTGTGTGCCTCTTTTAGTCCAAGGGTCTTGTTTCATTTAGCATTTGCAGTTTTAATACTTACCGCTGAAAGTAAAGCATAGAAAATAGAAATCAGAACCCTGAGAAGCTACTTAATGGCTTAGAACTTGCTGTATATGGACATTGTTGTCTGAGATTCCGTTTTAGGAATCTTGTCAGGTCTTGATTCTTTATTTTTAACTATAGGTAAAACAACTTCTATTAGTATAAGTAAGACTATTAGCATAATAATTATTGCTAAAATTGAATAACTGTTACCGCCTATCATAGCTTGAATAATCATCGGAATGTACCCAACGAAGGGTATTCTCATTATTACTTTGCCTATAACTAGATCTTGGCTAACAGCACCTAAAGGAATAGTACTGTTACTGTTGTACCATTTATCATGCATGCTTTCTTGGGAATTCGGCCAAATAACAGGGGGATTTCCATCTCCTTTAGTGAAAAAGTAGAGTTTATCATCTATCTTGGTTTTGCTAACTATCCTATGAACTATGAGTTCAGCTGGATTATCAGGTCTATGAAAAACTATGATATCACTATCAGGATAAGCAGAATTAAGAGAATTCGCATCAACACCCTGAATAATAATCAAATCTCCGATTTGTAAAGTCCTAGCAAAGGGGTGAAAAGCCGTTTGACTTTGCCCATAAGATGCCATATCCATGCTTCCGCTTATTACAGCCAGAGCAGGCGGAATACTTGTGTTGAGTAATAACTGTGAACCATACCAAGCGCTAAAGACGAAAGTTACAATTAGAAGTATAACAAGAATAGTTTGAAAGCTTTCATTCCTCATGAGTCGCTTGATGGTTTTAATCAAAATGTATTGTCCCTTCAAAAGACCCGCGCGTTTTCTGTGCGTTTTTATACAATTTCTATAGTTGTAATAGCGCTATTTTTAAGTAAAAAAGGAAAAAGGGTGGGGTGATAATTTTGTTAACGGGAATCCCCAATTAGATTTTCTTTTTACTGAGTACTTCGCGGAATGTTGCTTTACATTTTGGACATTCAAATAGGCCGATTTCTAGTTGCATTCTTTTACCTGCTTTGTCTGGTCGACCTGCCATTTTCCAAGTCTTCTTTGGTTTTGCAACTTCAACTCCGCATTTTGGACATTTAGCCATTCAGTTTCCTCCATGATGTTACGTTCTCCATGCTTTCTTACGATGATGGATAAATAACTTTCCATTATTTTCGAATCGAAAATCAACATCACAAAACTGAATTTATACATATTTATGTATAAGAATATTGAATAACCGCTTAAACAGGCAAGTATAATGTAAACATAATGCATGCAAAAAAATCGCCGTAAAATGTCATAAGAATCAAACCACACAACTCAACTTTGTAAATAAACTCCATTGCTCCAAAATACTTTTACGCTCGTACCTTGCTTTATGCAATCAAACCCTAAGGTGCCAATTTGCATTGCAAGATGATTCTGACAACGCTTTTAAATTACTCGTAAAGCCTGTTCGAAGGCTCATTGAACAAAAGGGATTCCCCAAACCTACTGAGCCACAGCAAAAAACCATACCAAAAATAATCGATGGAAAAAACATTCTACTCATTTCCCCCACCGCAACCGGTAAAACAGAAGCGGCGTTTCTACCCGTCTTAAGCATGCTGCTACAAGCACCTAAAACACCCGGGATAAAGGTATTATACATAACCCCTTTGAGGGCCTTGAATCGCGACATGATGGATCGGTTAGAATGGTGGTGTAATAATCTAGACATTAAACTTGCAGTTAGACATGGCGACACTGAAAATAAAGAAAGAGCGCGTCAATCTAAAAGTCCTCCAGATATTTTAATAACTACTCCTGAAACACTTCAATCGATACTTTCAGGATGGCTACTTCGTCAACATCTACAGAGTCTGAAATGGGTCATTATAGACGAGGTGCATGAGCTTTCGGATAGTAAACGTGGAAGCCAGCTATCTTTAGCTTTAGAACGAATCCGAAGCCTATTAGGCAGAAACTTCCAGATGATTGGACTTTCGGCGACTATCGGAACACCTGATAAAGTAGCTCAGTTTCTAGTGGGTGCTCAACAGCCAGTAGAGATTATCCGAGTTTCTGTTGCAAAAATGGTCCATCTTGAAGTTATTTATCCAAAACCCACTGAAGAAGACATACGCCTATCAGAAAAGCTCTATACACATCCAGAAGTTGCCGCAAGACTCAGAATCATTCGAGATTACATGCTTAGGCATAAATCTGTTCTTCTCTTCACAAACACACGCTCTATTTCAGAGGTTTTAGCAAGCAGATTAAAAGTGTGGGACATGAACTTCCCTGTTTCAATCCATCATGGAAGCCTAGCTAAACCTAGTCGAATTGCGGCAGAAACAGGTTTAAAAAGTGGAGAACTTAGGGGCTTAATCGCTACCAGCAGTCTAGAATTAGGTATAGATGTAGGTCGAATAGACCTGGTAATTCAGTATATGAGCCCAAGACAGGTAACAAGGCTTATCCAACGTGTTGGAAGAGCAGGACACACCTATGGCCATACGGCAAAAGGAATAATCATCGGCATGGATTCGGATGATACACTTGAAGCAATGGTTATCGCTAGAAGAGCTCTAAAAGAGGAATTAGAACCAGTAGAAATCCCCTCAAAACCATATGATACTTTAACCCACCAGATTGCAGGATTACTTCTTAAAACGCGACGATTAGAATTCAATGAAATCTTAAAACTTTCACAAAAAGCATACCCTTACGCAAACTTGACATTGGATGATATCGAAAAAATCTTGAAGTATATGCACAGCAGATTCCCTCGACTTGCATGGACAAGCATCGAAGACCAAGTAGTCTTAAAACCTTCTAGAAGCAAAGCCCTCTTTGAGTATTATTTTGAAAATTTGAGCATGATTCCTGAAGAAAAGCAGTTCTTAGTTATTGATCAAACTGCTAACTCCAGCATCGGCGTTTTAGATGAAGCATTTATGGCAGAATATGGTAAAACAGGCACTAAATTCATCATCCGAGGCAGCGCTTGGCAAATTGTCCATACAACTGATGACAAAGTCTATGTAAAGCCGGTTGATGATCCGTCGGGATCAATACCCAGCTGGATAGGTGAAGAAATACCGGTACCCTTTGAGGTAGCTCAAGAGGTAGCATCAATCAGAGGGGTTGTAGAAAGAAAAATCAGAGAAGGGGCTTCACTTAGCCAAGTTAGCGAGGACCTTACGGATCGTTATCCTGCGGATACCACAACAATTCAAAATGCTTTAACTGAAACAATAGAACAGGTTAATTCAGGCGTCTTGATTCCTACTCCAGAGCGAATAATTCTAGAAAATTGGAGCGAATTCGTAATCATGCATTCAAATTTTGGTTCTCTTATTAATCGTGCGCTTGCTCAAATTATGGGACAGGTACTATCAGATAAATTAGGATTCAGCATAGTGGTTCAACATGATCCATATAGAATTTTTGTTCAGACAATGAA
>CAZQTZ010000032.1:0-16012 GCA_964596465.1 uncultured Candidatus Bathyarchaeia archaeon
GAGGCGACACGACAAAGGTTACCATAGAAAAAATCCGAAAATCTGGCGCTAAAAAAGTGCATATGTTCGTTACTTTTCCACGAATTATCTCTCCATGTTTCTATGGCATAGATATGAGTAGTTACGGGCAACTAATCGGATCAACTCATGACGAAAAAGAGATTGCTAAAATAATAGGCGCAGACACAGTTTGCTACCAATCAATCGAGAACATGGTGAAAGCTATAGGCTGCAGAAAGGATGAACTTTGTCTTGGCTGCATTACAGGAAAATATCCTACACCTTTAGCTCAGAAAATTGCTGATGAAATGAAACAAAGGTGCATTAATGGTTATAAGGAAAAAGGCCGAATTTACGAAACAGGCGATACTTCTTAGAGTGTTCAATGGTAAAACCATTTAAGCATTACAGTTACTTTCTCTAAACTAGGGTTGTTTCCTAAATGGAGAAAACAGGTGTACTAGTCATTTCATATGGCGCACGAGAAGCTGCGATTGTAGATGCTTTAAGTAGAAGTCCGAATCATAAAGTCGAGTTCTACATAGCAGATAAACAAAGAAACCCCTTTAATGTTGAAAAAGCCACTAAGCATATCGTAATACCCGATCTAAATGTTGATCAAATCTGCAAGTTCGCTCAGGCTAACAAAGAAAAAATTGATTTTGTAATTTTAGGCTCTGAAAAACCAATAATTGATGGCATCCGCGATTTGATTGAAAAAAGAACAGGAATCCCTGTTATCTGTCCCAAACAAAGATATGCTATAGAAGCTAGTAAAGTTGAGCAGCGTTTACTCTTTGAAGAGATTGCCCCTGAGGCTAATCCCCGATTCAAGGTTTTTGATCCAAAAGATTACAAAGGAACTGAAGACGTCAAGAAAGCAGTCTACGATTGGCTTGACGAGTTAAATAATCAGGTTGCGGTAAAACCTGACAAGCCAACTGCGGGAAAAGGAGTCGGCGTTTGGGGCGACCATTTTAATACACGAGAGCAATTGTTTGAGCACTTCTTATCTAATTACCAGTATAGCGCTGTCATAATCGAAGAGAAGGTTGATGGAGAAGAATCCAGCTCCATGGCCTTCTGCGACGGAAAACATCTTATTCCCCTTCCTGATACCCGCGATTATAAACGTGCTTTTAATGACGATAAAGGCCCAAACACCGGAGGGATGGGCTCATATAAAGACACTAAAGATTATCTTCCTTTCATGACTCCCACAGACCGAGAAACTGAAGTAGCGATTACGCAAAAAATATTTCAAGGTTGGAGCAAAAGAATTAATGACGACACTGCACTTCGTGGTGTACCTCTATATTTAGCCTTCATGCATACGCGAGGAGGACCGAAAATTCTTGAAATTAACAGTCGGCCTGGTGACCCCGAAAGCATCAATCTGTTTCCAATAATCAAGGATGATTTTGTTGATATCTGCTATAAAATGATTGAGGGCAACTTGGGTAACGTGGAGATTGAGAAATCCGCAACTGTTTTAACCTATAAAGTTCCGCCTAGCTATGGTGGATACTCAACAGCTTTCCCCGAATTGGCGAATAACTCTGAATTCCAGACAGCAGTGGATTTAGCGTCGGCTTACGCTTTGAGCCGTAAATTTGGAGATAGAATTCGCGTTTACCCTGGTTCTATGGAACTTCGAGATCATAAGAACTATGCACTAAAATCTAGAGTTGTGGGGGTTCTGGGTATTAGTGACGATATCGAATCCGCCCGCCTAATAAGTCAAGAGGGCGCCAAAGCCATCAAAGGCGGAGGTCTTTGGAATCGAACTGATATTGCCTCAAAGCAGCATATTGAAAAAAGTGTGCGGCATATGGAGCAATTGAGGGCATAAATATTGAAGAAAATTTTTGTTTCAGACTGTGAGGGCCCGATAAGTAAAAATGATAATGCCTTCGAATTAACCGAGCGTTTCGTTCCAAACGGTGGAAAGTTGTTCACCCTCATAAGTAAATACGACGATGTGCTAGTCGACGTGATAAAAAAGCCTGATTATTCCGCAGGTGGTACGTTAAAACTCATTTTGCCATTTCTAAAAGCCTACAATGTTTCTGATAAGCAAATCTATGAATTTTCAAAGCAAAATTTGCTCTTTATCACAAACACAAGAGATACTCTTCGACATATTTTGGACTTAACTGCGGCATTTATTGTCAGCACAAGTTATGAGCACTACATAAAAGCTCTTTGCGAAGTTATTGAATTTCCATTCGAGAATACCTACTGTACAAAATTAAAACTTGACAATTATCAAATCAGTCCACGCGAATCTGAAAGACTAAAAGAGATATCTCAAGAGATAGCAAAAATGCCTCTGATTACTATTCCTTCAGCTGTAAAGTCAATTTCTGATTTTTCGGATTCTGATCAAGCTACGATTAGGCGTCTTGATGAAATCTTCTGGAAAGAAGTTGTCGATATGAGCGGTGGTAAAATGGTTTTCGAAGTGAACACCATCGGTGGTGAACAAAAAGCCCAAGCGATCCGAGATATTATGACGAAGTTAAATGTGACCGCGGAAGATATTATGTATGTTGGGGATAGCATAACAGACGTGGAAGCTTTCCAACTAGTTCGGCAAAGCGGTGGCTTAACTCTGTCCTTTAACGGCAATGATTATGCTGTAAAAAACGCTGAAATTTCAGTACTCTCTGAAAACAATATTATTACTGCAATTATAGCAGATGTCTTTTATAATCATGGCAAAGATGCAACTATTAAGCTGATTAAGAATTGGAATCGCCGATTCCTAAAAAGAAGTATTGTAAACCCTTTTTTGCTAGGTCAACTTTTTACATTATATCCTAAGGAGTTGCCGAAGGTTCAAATACCTAAGGCTGAGAATATGGAAATTGTAGCTAAGGAAAGTAGCGAGTTTAGGAAAAAAGTAAGAGGACAAGCCATAGGGAGACTTGGATAAATATGGTAATAAAACCAAAATCTAAAATTAAAATTGTAGACACTTATGCAGAAGCGTTTGAAGGTATTTTTTGTAGAGCAATTATAACCGCAGACGATGAACGCACGCTGCGCAGTGCAGCTTATGACGTAACCGCTACGCCTTCTGCAGTTATAGGCAGAATCGAGGGTGGGATAGAAAAATGGCTTAAAGAAAAAGAAACTCCGGATAAACGTAAAGGTGTAATCGTCCAATGGTGGATGGGCGTAAGAGCCAATAAACCCCTCCCTGACCAGCTGGCCAAGTTCGAAGCAGAACTCTCCTTTAGAATACGTCAAGATGTACTAGTTAAGCCCTTCACTGCCATATTTGATGCATTACCTAATCCTGAAGGTAAATTTGACATGATGGAACGCGTTGGGCATTGCGGGGATGGTCATGAATGGATTGAAAAACGCTATGGCCGAGAAGTAATAGTCGTCCCTTTAATGACTCCTGATTTCATTATTGAACACTATTTAGGCTACAAACACGGCATTAGTGGCGCAAACTTCTGGATTCTCTGCAAAACTAAAGAAGCTGTTCTAGAAGCAGGTCAGAAAGCTCTTGATGCAGTTCAAACTATACCTGGTGCCATAACTACATTTGACATTTGCTCTGCAGGATCTAAACCTGAAACTAATTTCCCTCTCATTGGTCCAACTACTAATCATATCTGGTGCCCTTCCCTAAAACAGAAGCTTGGTAAAGCGTCAATGGTTCCTAACGGAGTGGGATATATACCCGAAATAGTCATAAGCGCCATGAATATCGATGCCGCTAAGGCTGCAATGAAAGCCGGCATAGAGGCAGCTATGACAGTAGAAGGCGTAGATTCAATTTCCGCTGGAAACTACGACGGTAAACTCGGCAAATATAAAATCTACTTACGCGAGCTGTTTTAATGACCCCCTTCGGCGTAGTAGGTTTTGGAGCACTGAATGTAGACAAACTCTTCAAGGTCGATAGATTAGCTCATGCAGAAGAAGAAAGCTTCGTAATTAGCGAAGAAGAGATTTGCGGTGGCTCAGCCGCTAACACCATTGTAGGTTTAGCTCGCTTAGACATAAATGTAGGATTCATAGGAAAAATTGCTTCTGACAGAGAAGGAGACCTCCAACTTGCAGATTTCAGGAAAGAACATGTCGACACTAACGGCATAATTCAAGTTAAAATCGGTCACAGCGGCAACGTCATGGGGTTCGTAGATGTAAAAGGCGCAAGAGCATTGTATATTCAATCAGGAATAAACGACACTATAACGCCGGAAGAAATAGACTTGCGGTATATAGAGAGATCACAATTCCTACATCTTTCTTCTTTTGTCGGAGAATTGTCCTTTAAAACCCAAAAGAAAATCGTCGAAAATCTTCCTAAAAAAGTTAAAGTTAGTTTTGATCCTGGTATTCTTTACATAAGAAAAGGCGTCGCTGAACTTGAGTCGATAATAAACAAGAGTTATGTTATGATGCCTAATATTATGGAGCTGGAACTTTTAACTGGCGAAAAGGATCCTAAAAAGGGAGCTGCTTTTCTGCTTAAAAAAGGTGTTAAAATAGTGGCGGTGAAGATGGGCGCTGATGGCTGCTATGTAACTGATGGTAAAGAAGAGTACACAGTTGAACCCTTCAAGGTGAAAGTCGTCGACACTACAGGTGCTGGTGACGCATTCTGCGCTGGGTTCCTTTATGGACTATTGAACAAGAAAAACCTGAGAGAATGCGGCAGAATTGGTAACTTTGTAGGTTCAAGATGTGTAATGAAAATGGGGGCACGGCCTGGTTTGCCGTATAATAAGGACTTAATGCTTCTTGGCTAAATGTTCAAGTAGGCTGTCAAAAATTAATTTTCCATCACCATATTGGGGCATATTCTGTTGGCTGGTCCAGTTAGGTTGCTGCCACCAATAGTATGCTCTTTCTGGGTGAGGCATTAAGCCAAATATTGTTCCTTCTTTGTTACATATGCCGGCAATGTCGTGGAAGCTGCCGTTCGGATTTGTAGGGTACTTTCCTTGAGCGTAGTTACCGTTTTGGTCACAGTATCGGAAAACTACCATATCGTTTTCGTAGAGTTTTTCCAGCAATTTTTCTTCTTTTTCTTTAGGTAAAAGGAATCGCCCTTCACCGTGAGCAATAGGCATCTGCAGAACTTTTCCGTGGGGAATTTTACTGGTGAAAACGCATTTACCCTTGTTATCGTTTTTTAAGTAAATCCAGCGGCATTTGTAACCTTGGCTATTTGATGCAAGTGACGCTTGAGGGTACTCACTTATTCCATCAAAGCCTGGAAGTAATCCTTCTTCAACTAGAACCTGGAACCCGTTACATATACCTAGAACGGATCGATTATCGTCGATAAAGGCGCGTAGTTCTCTACCTAGCTTTGCTGATATTAGTCTAGCTAAGATTACTCCTGAACGGACGTAGTCACCATAGGAGAAACCGCCGGGGAAAACCAAAACATGATAGTCAAGCAGATTCTTTTGTTTGGTCACCTCGTTAAGGTGAAGAATATTCGTTTTTAGTCCTAATTCTTGGAAGGCACGCGCGGTTTCAGTATCGCAGTTTGTTCCGCCTACCCTCACAACCAATACACGTACGTCTTGTAGTTTCATTTCTTTAATCTCCACTGCTTAAAGTTTGTTTCCAGCTTCGACGCAAATCTGCGACTGAGGTATCAATCAGGGTGTTAGCTCCTTTTAGGCCTTTGATGGTAAAGCTGGATTCTTTAATGACTTTGCCGATTTCAGAGAACCTTTTTCCCTTCATTATTTTTTCAAAGGCTTCTTTGTCTTTCTGAGCCACTTCTACCAAGAAGCGGCTGTTTGATTCCGAGAACAAAGCAAAATCATTTCGTTCAACAGTTTTTACTGGTAACTTCTTCAAATTAAGTTCCATACCCAAGTTACTTGCTAATGCCATTTCGGCAGCTGCAACCGCCAAACCACCCTCTGAGATATCATGAGCTGCTTTTATGACACCTTCCCCTATTGCTTTAGTGAAGGCATAGTAGGTTTTTCTTGCTTTTACCGCATCCAGTTTTGGAACAGAATTACCCAGATATCCTTTCAGTTTGTAGTATTCCGAACCGCCTAATTCGTTGTATGTGTCGCCAATTATGTAGATTAGGTTGCCGGGTGTTTTAGTATCCATGGATACTGCTAAGCGTATGTCTGGAACTATGCCTACGGCAGTTATGAGTAATGTCGGGGTAACAGGTCCTAGAGGTGATTCATTGTAAAGGCTATCTTTTCCTGAAATAAACGGTGTTCTGAAGGTAGTTGCGATGTCATAGCACGCTTCGCAGGCTCTTACTAATGAACCGAGGCGTTCTGGCTTTTCCGGGTTTCCCCATACGAAATTGTCCAAGATGGCTATTCGTCTTCCGCCAACTGCGAGATTGTTTCTTATCGCTTCATCTATTGCAGAGGCTGCCATCCAGTAAGCGTCGATTTTACCATAATTGGGATTCATACCGCATGAGATAGCTAAGCCTTTCCAAGAGTTGTTTAATGGTTTCAGAATGGCGGCGTCGTTTGGTCCAGCGTATTGTCCATGAAATGGCTTTAGTGTGGTATTCCCTTTTACCTCATGGTCATATGTACGCACTACACTTTCCTTGCTTGCAATGTTTGGTGCTGAAAGCAACTCAAGCAGAGTCTTGGTCAAGTCCTTTGGTTCAGAAAATTCCGGTTCTTCAATAACAGGTTTTTCTATTCTCGCTTTTTTCGTAACTTTGGCGGGAGTGAAAAGAAAGTCCATATCTATATCTGCCACTATAGTTCCCTGATAGCAGAGTTGAAGCGTTTTTTCTTTGGTAAGCTGTCCTATTGCATTAGCTTCTACGTCTTCAGCTCCAAAAATCTCCAGAACTTTCTGTAGATTTTGAGGTGGGACAGTTAAGAACATTCTTTCTTGAGATTCAGATACATAAATCTCCCACGGTGCAAGCTCAGGGTACTTCAAGGGAACTTTGCCTAAATCAACCGTTGCTCCACAGCTGAATCTGTCGGCAGTTTCACCTATAGCTGATGATAATCCTCCTCCGCCGATGTCGGTTGTAGCTGAAGCCAGTTCAAGATCGCGTATTCTCATCATTGCCCGAGTAACCTTTTCTTCCTCAATAGGATCTGCGATTTGTACTGCCGGGCGACTGACTTCTTCAGATTTCTCAGTGAGCTCAGCTGAAGCAAAGGTTACGCCGTGAATGCCGTCGCGACCCGTTTTTCCGCCCGCCAGGACCAAATAGTGTCCTACTTTTGCTTCCTTTTTGAATTTTTTAAGGGGTAATAATCCTATACAACCACAATATACAATCACATTGCCTGTGTAGGATTCGTCAAAATATATTGCCCCGTTAACGGTCGGGATACCCATATTGTTGCCATAGGTTCCAATGCCTGCGGTAACTCCCATATAGATGTATTTAGGGTGCTTCATACCAGCTGGAAGCTTGGCATAATCATAATTTAGCGGTCCAAAACCCAAAACATCAGTACATGCGATGGGATCTGCCCATACACCTAATATATCACGTATTACTCCCCCCACTCCTGTAGCTGCCCCGCCGAAGGGTTCTACGGCAGAAGGATGATTATGGGTTTCGACTTTGGCTGCTATCGCATAACCTTTATCAAAGTCTATTATCCCCGCATTATCTTCAAAAACTGAGATGCACCATTTAGGATTGATTTCTTTTGTAGCTTTAGCTATGTAAGTTTTGAATAGGCTGTTAACTTCTTTACCTCCTTCAATCAGGATTTTTCCTTTGAAGGTTTTATGGCAACAATGTTCGCTCCATGTCTGAGCAAGGGTCTGTAATTCTACGTCGGTCGGGTTGCGTTTTTGAGCTTTAAAATGAGCTTGTATCTGTTTCATTTCAGCTAGATTTAAACCTAAACCCTGGTCATTGCTGATTTCTAAAAGCTGCTCATCTGTAGCTGATTCTAAGTTAGCTTGATGCATCACAAAAGGTGTATCCGCACGGATGTAGAGGCTCATTTTTGCTCCTCTATAGTTATGTTAAAGTTATCTTTAGTTGGGTTTGCGAGAAGCCGCTTAGCCATGTCTTCAGCTTTCGCTTTGGCGTCTTGAAAATTAGACGCTTGAATTTGTATAGTATAGCTTTTACTGACGTTTACGGCGCTAACTTTGTAGCCAAGTTCTTTTAAAAGACGCTGTGTAGTGTTCCCTTCTGGGTCACTGTGACCAGGTTTTAGGCTAACTTCAATTTTGGCGCAGTATATCATACTTAACTGTTAAGTAGTCAAGATTTAAACTCTTTTGCACATAATCTAACAAGTTTCTATGCTAATTTTAGCTTCTTGCCCTGATATTTAATTGATACCTGAGGCACCTTAGTAATTTTCCCAATTTGCTCTGGATGAGCACCTGCCTTTTCAAGTAAATCTAATGTTTCGTCTGTGTCTGTTTTGTCAACAACTATTCCAAAGCCCCAACCCATATTGAAAGTGGTGAACATTTCCTCATCGGTTATAGTGTAGCCTAATTCGGTTGCCGTTTTCTGCATTAAGCTAAATATTGGTTGAGGTTTGAAGTTGTCGAATTGGAAGCCTATGCCTTTGGAGAATCGGGCTAAATTATTGAATTTTGTATAGGAATCTCCTGTGATATGGACTGCGCCTTTAATTTTGATACTTTGGGCGCTTTTGAGGAATTCTTTAACGTAGATTTTGGTTGGTTTTAGCATTTCGTTGACTACGTTGGTGTCGAGTTCTTTGGGTATGTCATTAGGGTTGTATTTCCCGCCCCATTGTTTAAGCATGATTTTTCGGGCTAAAGTTATGCCATTGCTGTGCAGTCCGCTGCTGGGTAAACCTATGATGGAGTCGTCGGGTTTGATGTCGTATCCTGTGATTATGTGTTCTTTATCAACCTGTCCTACAGAGGCAACTATCATGTCAAACCCTGTGCCTTTAGAAACGCCATTAATAATCTCAGCAACATCGCCAATTTCGCCACTAACGACAGGGCATTCGGATTGTTTTGCACCCTCCACTATTCCCGCAAGCCATTCCTTAACGAGTTGAGGATTACTTGCTTGTGCATGTATATTGTCTGAAATAGCTAGCGGAGTGGCGCCTGAACGGATTACGTCGTTAACTGCCATGGCAACAGCGTCCACGCCTATGGTATCGTATTTGCCTGCCAATTCTGCAAGAAGAACCTTAGTTCCGACGCCTTCAATGGTTAGGTCTAAGTAAATGTTTTTTGAGAATTGGAAAATGTTACTGTATGGAAGATGAATAACAGGTCCAAAGCGGCTAAACTTGTATGTTTCATTAAGCATGTCTAGCGCCTTTTTAGATTCGTGGCGTTGTTCCCGATTCACACCTGCGTCAGTATAGGTGAAGGTTTTAGGCATACAAGCTTTCTCCTAGTAAGCTTACTGTGTGGGTTAGTGTCTGATAACGATTTTGTTTGTAATAGCTGATTTTGCGTGTATTGAACTGTTTTATCAATTTTTGGTGTATGCTTTTGTATACGGTTTTGCACTTTTCATGTTAATTTTTAATTAAAAATCATTTTTGATTGATTGGTTCAATATTTCATGTGGGTTTAATAGATATGGTGAGGTTTTTGTTTTTAGATGCAGATTAATGGTTGATTATCGTGCACGTGCCCAAGTATCATATTTACATCCAATACGAAGATGAGGCTAAATCAGGAATTCGTTTCAATATTACTCAGGAGGAACTCATACGCACATTTGTAACCCCTTTCACTGCAGGGCAACCATTCTGGTTTATGGGTAAACTGCTAAATCCGTTGAAAACGGCAAAGGTAGTTCTCTTTTGGTCCTATGAAAATGCGGACAAACTCAATCTACCCAATCAGCTCTCACTTGTAATTTGTAAGGACAAAAATTACCTTATGGATAATGTTCTTAAAGGCAAAATAAAAGGGGTCTATATTTGCACCGAAAAATTCCTGCCTGCGTTTCAAAAAACCAATGTACCCTCATCTGCGAATGATACTTCAGCATCTTCAACTAGTATAAGAAAGCGGATTTTTGTAGTTTCGGGGTCAGACGAGGAAATGAAGAAGGCAGCGATCGTAGCATTAACTAAACTTAATCTGGCACCTATAATCATGTGTGAACAACCTCATCAAGGTAGGCGAATTGTTGAGCGCTTTGAAGAATACTTAGATATTGACTTTGCAATAGTTCTATTATCTCCTGATGATTATGCTTTCTCTAAAAACGAATCGATAGCAAAACGAACTCTCCGACCTAAACAAGACGTAATTTTTACACTTGGATTCCTGCTAGGAAAATTAAGTAAAAACAGAGTCATAGTGTTCTATAGAGAGTGTGAAAATTTCGAGATACCCCTTGACTATGAAGGGATTCGATTCACAGCTTTTGATGATCGTGACAGCTGGAAACTTGCGTTAGTAAGGGCACTAATTGATGCTAACTATCATATTGATCCAAACATGCTCCTGAAATAAATAACGACATATTGCCGATTAAGATGGAACAGCAAAGTTTCTATATCAAATGCGCTATCCCTATGCAATAGCGGCAAACCAGATTATTAACTGCGGTCTTAGTACAGCCTGGCTAGGACATCAGCTTCCCAAGCTGACGACCCGGGTTCAAATCCCGGAGACCGCACTTTAATCCTAAAAAACCTGATTTAATTAACCTTTATTGGAAATCCTGATCTATTATTATTGGTTATATTCTGATTTTTTTAATGAAAATTTGCAGAGCAATGGGGGGCTTTTAATCAATATTATGCCAATCCGAGAAAATTTAAATATTCATCTCGAATTGAGCTTTCTCTTATTCCTTGGCACTTTCAAAGAGATTAAAATATGATTGATGAAAAAGATGAAGGCAAAATTCCTCCTCGTAGACGGTTATTTGTTCCTTCGTTAGCTATATCCGCTCTATCGATTGCCTTATTTAACACCACAGTAACTTTGCTTTTTTTAGAAATGGCTGCGAGTTTTCAGGTTCAAGAGGGGATAGCTGCTCAAATAAAAACTGTTAACTCTATAGCTGAGATAGTTTTTGCGTTGATGATGGGTTTTTTGGCAGTAAAATTTAAACATAAATCGCTGTTTTTGGTGGGCATTCTTTTTGTTTTGCTTTCTATTATGGGTATATACTTTGCCCCAACTTTCGAGTGGATGTTATTTTTCTCATTTACAGAAGGAACTGGGTCTGTAATAGTTACAATAATGTCTCTCACCATAATCGGCGATTCATTACCTTTAGGTAAGAAAAATCGGGCAGTAATCTGGGTCGCAATAGGCGGCTTTGCTGCTATTCTCATTGGAACTCCTATTATCAATTTGGTCGCAGGTGTAGGTAATTGGCGTTTCCCGTTCTTGCTATTTATGTTGCCCACCTCGATTATAGCTGCGATTTTGGTCTTATTCGGAGTCCCTTCCACAAAAACAAAACAAATACAACTTGCCGCTGAAAAAAACGGGAATATACCTCGTTTTAAAGAGATTTTCTTAAACAAATCCGCTTTTTCATATTTAGTTAGTAATCTATTTTTTACTGGTGCAGGAAACGCAGTTTTCATAATCGCCTTTTTCCGTCTCCAATTTTCCTTACCAAGAGACTACGTCGTTCCCATAATACTGGCCAGCTCATCAATTTACATAATTAGTAGTCTATTTGTTGGTCGCTATGTGAACCGATATGGGGCCAAATTATTCACTATAATAGGTGCTCTTGTGAGCGGAATTCTATTAATATTGATGTTCTCATCCACCGAGCTATGGATTGCTGCAGTAATTAATTTTGTGCAAGCATTTTTCACTGGCATGACCATTTCGACTTATCCCTGTTTGGCTCTCGATCAGGTTCCTGAATTGAGAAGCACCGTTATGTCTCTGACCCGTATATTCGCCACCGCCTCTAATGCTATAGTGCCTGCGATAGGCGGTGCTTTACTTGTTCTATTTTCAGGTTCCCCAATTGGGGTTGGGTACCAAATAGTCGGCTTAACGCTTGGTATTATGAACATCCTTTCCGCTAGTATACTTTACTTTTTCACCAAAGACCCAACCAAGCTCTGATTTAATTTAGCGCGTCACTTGCTTGGATTGTTTTGCCAGAATTCCAAAGGTTTTCAAAATATATTTTAGCCATTCCTGTTAAGCTGGGGTGATCGGAATATAAATCAGGGCCTTCTCCCCCATTATCATATGGCGATGGTTTCAATACCATACGTATCGCTTTTTCATCATATAAACTCATTAAAGCTGGAGCTTCAGTGAAAACAAATTTGACCTGAAACAAAGGATTTTTACATAATTCCTCTGAGTAGCTTATACACTGTTTTATTGTTGATTGCCTTGTATTAGAGCAACTTACAATAACTCGAATTCTGATGGATTTCGACAACATTTCTTCGATACTTTTTTTGTTTAAATGAACCCATCGAATAAATCTACTACTTAATGTAACTATATTCATCGTTTGCCAGTTGACTCTGTTTAAGTCAAGGTCTTCCTTTATTATCGATCCTCTATTCGGAATTTCGACGAACTTAAAATTTTTCGTCCAATCTGCGGCAGGTTCCTGCTTTTCGGCAAAATTTATAACCTTTTCGATTTTTGTCTTTAAATTTGCCGTTTTTTTCTCTCTTCGTTCTAATAAGAGGGCGATTCCTTTTCGTAATGGTGTTGAATTAAAAAGTAACGGTTTAGTTAGTGTTTTTTCCACTAGTCCAAGATCGGCTAGTTCACTTAATACTCTATAAATGTCTGTACGGGTAACCTTTGCTAGTTTACAAATTTCTGTAGCTTTTGAGTTCCCATGCTGTACTAAGGCAAGGTAGACTTTTGCTTCTAGATCAGTTAATCCTAACTCCATTAAGGTTTCAAGTGCTTCTTTCCTCAAATCAGTTACCACGGGCGAGAATATTCGTACTCATTGGTTGCTTTGTTTATAAACTCTTATGCTGTCAGTTTCGGAACTTACAGCGTCATATTATATTGTCAAAACACTGAAGTGTGCTAAAATAAGGAGTTGAAACAATAACACAAAATTTTGTAATTAGATCAGATGTCAGAAGGCGCAACATCTTTTTTGCGTTGGCGTTTATTCTGATGTTATCTATCCCTACGATGCTGGTGTTTATTCCTGCAGCTAACGCAGCTGTTACAGTTCCAACCACCTGCTTCGTCTATGCAGTTCCTGACCCAGTTGGCGTCGGACAGTTGATACTTGTTACCTACCGTATTGACAAACTTTCGCCAACCGCTCAGGGAACCTCAGGAGGCGATCACTTTGGCGGTTTCAGTGTAGCAATTACAGATCCCGAAGGCGTCGTTACAACCAAGCAAGGCTTAACTACCGACTCAACAAGCACAGGATGGTTCGCATATTACCCGACAAAGACTGGAACCTATAGGTTCAAAGCGAATTTCCCACAAACAAACATAGTTAACAATCAAGGCGTAACCTATACCTTCTTAGCAAGCGAAAGTGCAGTGACTGAAATAACAGTTCAAGCTGAGCCAATTCCCTCAATACAGGATAACCCGCTTCCTACTGGCTACTGGACACGACCAATTTATGGTGAAAATAAAAACTGGTACACTATTTCCGGCGATTGGTTAATGCAAGGCTTTGACTATATGGGCCGTGCTTTCGGTGCTGCGAGTAGTGCTTATTCTCCATATTCTGATGCTCCTGATACTGCTCACGTACTTTGGGTTAAGCCAATTATCCCTGGTGGTATTGTTGGCGGTCATTTTGGTGATCAGATCTATTTCCAGGGTTTGTCCTATGAGCAACATTATAATCCGTTGATTTGGAACGGCCGTATAATCTTCACCGAGCACGATTTGGCAACTACTTCAGTTTACCAAACTCGATGTGTTGATTTATACACCGGCGAAGAAATTTGGGTCCTAGCCAACGTGAGCATAGCCTGCGCTCAGGTTTTAATGACTTCTAACCCTAACGAGCACGGCGGTGTACCGTACCTTATCGAGACTACTGGTTCTTCTACGAATGCGACTTGGCGGTTTTATGATGCTTGGTCTGGTCGTAGGGTGTTTAACCTGTTTAATTTCACTTGGGGCGGTGCTGGTAGCTATAATGTTCCTACTCGGCCTGGTCCTAACGGTGAGATTTTGTCTTTCTACTTTAACTTTACCGCTAAGACTTTGTCTATGTGGAATTCGACTAAGGCTATCTATAGACCTGGATTCATCGACACTTGGTCACCTGCTTATGGTTCTGACATTGATGGTAGCATCGGTGTTGAGTGGACGGTTTCGATTCCTGATTTGTGGCCGGGCTTAACAATTTGGGATGTGAATCTTGATGAAGGGTTCCTCTTAGCTTATGCAACTGACAACAGAGTAACACCGTACATCTACACGAACCAAGCCTGGGACATAGGCCAAATGAAGAAAGACGCCAACGGCAATTATCCAACTACGCTCTATACCTTGTTCACTAAGAACCGTACGGATATCTGGGAATCTTACTTCTTAATGACTAACATCGGCAGTGGAGTCTACGGAATGTACGATCAAAGCAAATGCCAATATCACATCTATAGTATCAGAACCGGAAACGAATTATGGGTAAGCCCGCCAGATACTGATGCTTGGGCAAGCTTTAACTGGGCATGGTTCATCGCATACGGCATCCTTTACACTTCAGGCTACGACGGTCATGTAACAGCATATAATGCGACAACAGGTGTAGTAATTTGGGACTACTTCTTCGGCAGCGCAGGTTACGAAAACGCTTATGGAACATTTCCAGTTTACAGCGGTTTCAACATAGTTGATGGTAAAGTATACATTACAAACGATGAGCACTCCCCTGATTCAATTCCATGGAGAGGTGGTAAACTCTGGTGCCTCGATGCATTTGACGGAAAACTGCTGTGGAGCATATCTGGTAAATTACGTAACGGTGCAATATCCAGCGGGTACTTCACTACTCTCAACTCCTTAGACGGACAAGTGTACACTTTCGGTAAGGGTCCAAGCGCAACTACCGTATTAGCCCCACAATCCGCAGTGGCAAAAGGAACAACAGCAATGATAACTGGAACTGTTACTGATCAATCACCCAGTGCTAAAGGTACGCCAGCAATCGCAGACGAAAACATGACTTCATGGATGGAGTATATGTATGAACAAAGGCCTATGCCAACCAACACTAAAGGAGTTCAAGTAACCTTGACAGCTACTTTCCCAGATGGTCACACTGAGGTAATAGGCACAGCTACAAGTGATATTGGCGGAAGCTATGGACTGGCTTGGACACCAACCGTTGAAGGCACTTATCAAATAATGGCTACTTTCGCAGGCACTAAATCATATGGCAGCTCATATGCAACAACCTATATGGCAGTAGGTTCAGCAACACCAGCCACAACTTCAACCCCCGCTCCAACTCAAACACCAGCACAAACACAGACTCCAGCACCAACAACTACTGTCACTGCTTCTCCTACGGTTGCTCCTACTCCAGGTACAGGTGTTTCTACTGAAACCTTGCTCATCGCAGGCGCCGCAGTCGTTATCATCATTGCAGTCATCGCGGCCGCGCTAGTCCTTCGAAAACGCAAATAAATAAGGAAAAACTATCCCTTTCCTTTCTTTTTTTTGTAAAAGAACAGATTAAAAACAGAGGGCTGAGAGGGCTTTGGTAGTTAAGATTTCAATAGTGGCAGCAGTACGGGATTAGTTCTCTCTCCTAATTTTTCTGCCAAAGCCCCAGCAAACTCCCTTGTGAAGCCTGTTCTCCGTTTTAGAATTGCTTCGTTAATCCATTTTTTCAAATTAAGAAAGTTGCTGTTTCTGGTTTTGAGTAGGTATTCTTGGGGGCATATTGAGTAATGAATCGGTTAGCTTGTATTCGATTTGTATTTCCCTATGTATTTTTAATTATTTTTTTGCATAATTGTTGTACAGTTTGGTTTTAGGGCTTTTTGGGTTCGTTCACTTTGATTATATTGTGTTTTTGGTGGTGTTTTTGGTTTGGTTATGTTGTTTTTTGGGTGGTTGTTGGTTTTGGGTTTGTTTTTGGTAT
>CAZQTZ010000033.1:0-15874 GCA_964596465.1 uncultured Candidatus Bathyarchaeia archaeon
GAGGAACAGTTAATGGATAACCTATCACACTTGGCAGTAGAACAGTGAAAATTGGAATTATTAAGATAAGATTTGGCTTCCTGTTTTTGAGAAATTGAGAAAAATCACGGGTTAAGAAGAGAATAAAAGTAGCGCATAGGAACAGAGTTAGTTCAACACCAATGTTTATTGGACTTTTAATATCGATGTAAGTAAGACCTATTTCGTGTAGACCAAAATTTGCCTGGGTTAGAGGCCAAAATAGCATAATTTGTCCGCCTATTAAGAAATCAGCTATTAAAAAATGCGAAGTTAACCCTAAGAAATACGGAATTGCTTTTTTACGGTAAATTATAAAAAATGGTAAGAAAAGCAATAAAGCAGTTATTATCGAATGTGTTGGACCCCTGTGAAGCGCAGGAATTAAAAGAAGGTCGCCATCAGGAATTATTGAGAGAACAAAAAGCAAAGGCAGATTCAAATTTGTTTTAAGAAGTTTGGACACTGGTTTTCCTAATAGATATGCTAAAGCCATGTGTCCAACAGCAAACAAACCGATATACCTCAAAGTATAATTTTGGAGTCTATAACCAGTCTATTAAGGCTTAACTATATTATCGCGTATTTTTCATAAGAAAGCTAAATGTGTAACCAACCACGTTTTTTAGATTGCGGGGTTTCCTTTTTCTCTGAACGATATGCCTCTGCTCTCTTGTTTCTTGCCGGAGTTTTGTTAGTAACTTTTGTTTTAATAAATTTGTTCCATCCACCAACATTAGGATCAGGTTGGATAAAACGTTCTGCATTCTCTACCTCGTGTTTCTGCAAGATTTCTTTAAAATTCAATGCTTTATAGTCCCTAGTTGCATGAATTATCGTGCCTTGTTCCACAAATAGAGGCGAATAATCACTAATAGCAATACCTTCTGCCCTAACTTTATCATCAACACGCTCTTGCCATAGTTTCTTCCATTCAGTTTTTAATTTTTCAACCAACTCTTTTTGAGATTCGGAAGTCATAGTGTCCTGAGTTCTCCATTAGTATCTCGACATAGGCATTGATTTGAGTTACTGTAACTTCAATATTTGAATCGGAACTATTTAAGTGTCAAGCATTAGTCATATTTAGTCTAGTTTCAGTATTTGGAAAAAATTTTTACTAAAAAAATCATGATAAAAGCTGAAAAATAGGAAACATAATTAAGAAAAATGCAAAAATCATTTTTAAAGAGAATTTTAAGTTAATCAGATTCATCTTAAAGATATCACAAGACTTTAAATTCTACTTTATCCAAATACGAAGTGGAGTTATTAATTATGAGTACAATTTCTGTCAAAGACGTGTTTATAAACGAATTCGCCACCGTCAATGAAAACGACCCCTTGTCTAGATGTTTAGAATTGTTCAAAAAGGATTCTTATCAAGCATTGGCAGTTCTAGATGATAGAGGAAAATATGCAGGGGTTATTGCTCAGAGGTGGATACTTAGATCAAAACAAGATCCGGTGACGACTAAAGTTAAAAGTTTAACTCGTCCAGCGCCGAAAATTGAACGAGGTACTTCATTAAGTAAGGCAGCCCAGCTTATGATCCAGAGCGGTGTTAGACAGTTGCCAGTTTTCGAAAAAGAAAAGCTTCTCGGGTTTTTGACTGATGACAACATAATTCAAAGCGCCGTAATTCAGGAATGGGGAAAAACTACGGTCGATCAGATTATGACAAAGGCGCCGTATACTATTGAAGCTACTAGATCCATAGGAGCTGTTCTTAGCGTATTTAGAGAGCAGGACATAAGCCATATTCCTGTTCTTGAGAACGGAAAGCTTGTGGGCATAATCAGTACAAGAGATATAATAGATCACATCTTCCAGCCTAACATGCGAATTTCAAGAGGAGATCTTGTAGGCGAAAGCGGGCGAACTTTGAGCATTCCTGCGAAAGGCATAATGACTAGCCCAGTAGTGACTGTAACCCCTGAAACTTCTCTTCTAGAAGCAGAAAAAAAGATGCGGAAATTTAATGTCCATTGCCTAGTAGTTCTTGCAAATGAAAGGTTAGTCGGGATAGTTACAAAACTGGACTTCCTTGAACCGATAGCACAAATGAGTGAACTAGACCGAGCACTTACAATACAGTTTTCAGTTAAAGGCATGGAGATAGATGCAAGCGCGCAGGGTTTTATGATGGGAGAGTTTGATGCTTTCGCACGTAAATATAAAGGCTTACTAGAATCTGGAACTCTTTTTGTCTACATGAAACTGCACGGCACGAACTATAAAGGACAACCCCTTATCCATTGCAGGTTACAGCTAAGAACAGTAAAGGGCGTAAAGGGTTTCTTTGTAAGCTCTGGAGAAGGATGGGGTATTGAACCAACCTTCCGCGTCGCACTTGACAGACTGGATAAAAGAATTCTTAGAAGTAAGGAATTAGGGTTTGACTCTACATACGCTAAAGAATATTTAGAGAAACTAGGGTTTCCAATAGAAGAGCTATAATCCAGCTCTTTTTTTATCCTCATTACTTTATTTTTCTTTTACTTGGAAATAAACCTGAAAGGTATGAGAATCTAATTCTTTTAGCTTAACCTGCTTTAGCTCCGCTTTACTGGTTAATGCTTTAAAGTCTCGAATAAAATCTTCAATATAGTTAAGTACTCCACAACTAAAACAAAAAGTTCCGGAAAAGGACAAAACCACCAGTTCAGGGGTTTTAAGAATGATTTTTGTGAACACCTCAGGACTTTTGAGATGATTGTAGAGCAGAACGGTTTTCTGTAAAACTTTTTCAAGCTCAGGCTCAGATATGGACATTGATGTACCTCATATGTCTATTCTGCTGCCATCAAAACCTAATCTGGAAATGCCAAGTTCATCTTTTACTTCATTAAGCTGTGCACTTGTAAAGACTGGACCGTCTCTGCAAACCCTATATTTACCTATCATGCAACTTCCGCATAGGCCTATGCCACATCTCATGAGTCGTTCTAAACTGGCTTCTAGGGGAATTTTGCTTTTTTCAGTAATATCAAAGACTTTACGCATCATTAATTCTGGACCACAAGTGTAAACCATATTAAACTTGTGCTTTGAAATCAAATCATTAAGCGGTTCAGTTGCGAAGCATTTGAGCCCATAACTTCCATCGTCAGTTGTGGCGACAAGGTTCTGATCAGTACATACCCCTCCTAAATCGCTGAGGAATAAAAGTTCATTCTTGCTTCGAGCACCTATAACAAAACTTACTCTATCAGCTTTTTTAACCAAACGTTTAGCTAGAAAGAGTAAAGGAGCAGTCCCAGTTCCGCCTCCAACTAAAAGCACTCTACCTCTGCTTTCAGTAAAACTGTTACCAAAGGGTCCGCGTACACCTACAAGTTCACCTTTTTTCATATTATGAAGGTGACCAGTTGCATCACCGACTAATTTAACTGTAAATTGGACTTCACTATTACTAGCATTGAGAATGCTTAAAGGAATTTCATCGATTCCGGGTATCCATAACATAAGAAATTGCCCGGGATTAGCTTTAGCGCATAAATCGTCTTTTATCGTATAGGTTTTGACGGTTGGAGATTCATTTTTTATTTCAATAATTGGGGTAGTTCTGATGTTGTTAGTCTTAGTGAGATAACCCGACAATTTCTTTTACGCTCCTGTACTGTTTTTTCTTAAGGTATGTTATTACTCCTCGATTAATGGATTCGAATACTGCAACATCATTGGCTAATGCAGTTCCTATTTGAACTGCGCTAGCACCGGCCAGCAAAAACTCTATGACATCGCGCCAATTACTGATGCCGCCGCAGCCGAAAATTGGAATTTTTGGAAAAGCTTCGAAAACATCATAAACACAACGCAGAGCAACTGGTTTTATTGCAGATCCAGATAATCCTCCTCGAATATTACCTAGGATAGGTCGTTGAGTTTCAATGTCAATAGCTAATGCGCGCATTGTATTTATAATTGTGAGTGCATCAGCACCCGCTTTCACCGCCGCAGAAGCAACTTCAACAATATCAGTTACGTTCGGAGAAAGTTTAACTATCACAGGTTTTTGTGTGGTAGCTTTAACTTTACAGATAACTTCATTGAGAATACAGGGATTGGAGCCAATTTCACTACCGGTATTTTTGACATGAGGGCATGAAACGTTAAGCTCAATAGCATCAGCACCAGCATCAGAGGCTTTTTGAGCTAACAGACCATATTCTTCTGCAGTATATCCAAAAACGCTGACTATTAAGGGAACTTTAAGGACTATTTTAGTGAGTTTTATTTCTTTGATATATTGGTCTATGCCAGGATTGGGCAATCCCATTGCATTTATCAATCCACTTTCAGCCTGGACAATAGTAGGATTCGGATAACCAACACGTGAAGACACACCGATTGATTTAGTTATAACTGCACCTGCCCCACTATCCGCTACGAGTTGAAGAGATTCCGCAGAATATCCTAAAATCCCAGATGCTAAAGCAGTTGGACTGCTAAGTTTTAAACCGCATATATTGGTTGCAAGTAGATCATTGTTCAAGGGTTTTCAACCTTTGTAGATTAATTCAGACTAATACGTTAATAGAAATAAAGCTTCTTTAAGGATAAAAATAGAATCGATTGTTATTGTTAGGATAGATTACTATTTGGAACATGTCTTTTTAAATAAGTTCAACTATACAATCATTGCTACCTACTACGGAGAAAGGTACAGTGGCTGTAGCTTCTGAAAGTAATATTTCTGATACAGATTATGATTCAAATAAAAAGGCGGATAAAATATCTGAGGAATATCCAGAAAACAAAAATGAAATTATTAAAGCCATTTTAGGTTCTACGATAAGCTTAGTTGTATTATACTTGATTAGTCGGAGTAATTATCTGCTATTCCATAGTATAGTTGAGTCTTTTAGCATCTTTATTGGATTTACAATCTTTACAATAGCTTGGAATTCAAGGAGAATAATGAATAGTAATTTCATCCTTTTTATAGGAATAGCATCTCTTTTTATTTCAGCATTTGGTCTTCTACATACTTTGTCTTATAGTGGCATGGGAGTTTTTTCGGATACAAGCGCGAATTTAGCTACTCAACTTTGGATAATCACAAGGTATGCGTTTAGTATTTCATTATTCGCAGCTGTTTTGGTTGTTCGTAGAAAAATTTACGCAGGATTAACTTTTGTAATGTATGGATTGATTTCGGCGTTATTAATTGTATCAGTTTTCTATTGGAGGAATTTTCCTCAAGCATACATTGATGGAGTAGGATTGACAGGATTCAAGATAACAAGTGAATATATCATCTCAGGAATTCTACTTTGTACAATCCTGTTGTTAATTCATAAACGTCAAGATTTTAGTAAAAGCACCGTTAGGCTAGTAGTTTCCGCTTTGATAATCGCTATCGCCTCAGAGATGGCTTTTACTTTATATGCAGATGTATTTGGATTAGCTAATGTAATAGGTCATTTGCTTTCTGCCGTCTCTTTTTATCTTATCTATAAAGCATTAGTGCAGAACGCATTGACTAAACCGTATGATTTACTTTTCCGTAATTTAAAAAACAGTAAGATGAATCTGGCAAAACGCGCAACTGAATTAACTGAAGCAAATAGACTTCTGGCTTTATCGTTAGAGGAACGTAAGAAAATGCAGGAACAACTTGAAGAATATGGCAAACAATTGGAGATTTTAGTTGAGAAGAAAACTAAGCAACTTAAAGAAGCAGAACGATTAGCAGCGATTGGCCAGACTGCGGGCATGGTAGGCCATGACATACGCAATCCATTACAAGGGATAGTCAGTGAACTTTATTTAGAAAGACAGGAGGTTGCCTCATTACCTGCTGGAGAAACGAAAACTAATTTGCAAGAAAGTATTCGCAGTATTGAAGCCAATATCTATTACATTGATAAAATCGTTTCTGACTTGCAGGATTATGCAAGGCCACTATCACCAATAAAACAAAAAGTAAAAATTGAAAAAGCAGTTGCGGACGCTTTGACTATTGTAAATATCCCAGATAATGTTAATGTTTCAATCAATTATGAAAAAGATTTACCACATGTGAACGCAGACTCGGTTATGCTAAAAAGAATAATTGTAAACTTGGTTCAGAATGCAGTACAGGCCATGCCTAACGGAGGAGAATTAATAATATCTGCTTCTCGAAGTGAGAAGAATTTCTTAATTTGTGTAGAAGATACTGGAGAAGGCATTCCTGATGAGGTGAAAGAAAAAATGTTTATTCCATTATTCACTACCAAATCAAAGGGGCAAGGATTTGGTTTAGCTGTTGTCAAGCGCTTAACAGAGATTCAAGATGGAATAATATCTTACGAAACTCATCAGGGCAAAGGCACCAAATTCATGGTTAAACTACCAATGTAAGAGTCATATTCTCAAAAAAATTTTTTAATAGAATAAAGGTAACTAAACTTTACTATTATCATAGTTTAGTTGAAGTTCCTATGAGATGAGTAGAAAAAGCTTTTATGATTTTAACAGTCAGAGTTTGTCCCATCAAGTTTTCATGGCTATTAATTACAACAGGTTTGTAGGCAAAGTTTCTGCCTATCCATGACCCTTCGACCTTACCTTTTTCGTCAACAAAGACATCGCCGACCCAATTAATCCAATATTCATTACGCTCAAGGCTAATTCTTTTTACTAATGATGCCACCTCAGAAGTTCGGCTATTGATTACGTCACGGTCTAAGAAATTGTTTCGCATATCCCAAGCAGCAGTCTTAGGTCGAGCAAAAAACTTTGAGATATTAACAATATCAGGCTTAACAGCTTTAAGTAATCTAAGAGTATTCTGATGAGCTTTAATTGATTCCCCAGGAAAACCACAGATAATGTCGGTACTTAATGTAAGTTGAGGAAAGGCTGATTTGAACCCGCTGATAATATTTTTAAATTCATCAGTTGTGTAAAAACGACACATTTTATTAAGTATTTCATCATCACCGCTCTGCACAGGTAAATGCAAAAATTTGAATAATTTTTCACTGTGAAACACTTCAATTATTTCATCCAAAATGGGCGTGACTAAATTTGGATTCATCATGCCAATGCGAATTTTAAAATCGCCTTCTAGTTGCACTATCTCTTTTAATAGAGAAGCCAGATTTGATTGGATATCTTTGCCATAACACGCTGTATCTTGACTAGTGAGCCAGAACTCCTGAGCCCCATTGTCCAAATCATGTTTTATGCGATCTATTATATCCCGAACCGCATAGCTTCTCAGGTTTCCGCGTGCATGTTTAACGCAACAATAAGCGCATGATCCTAAACAGCCATAATTTATCGAAATTATGCTAACTACCGGATTAACCGGAATATGAGGTAAAAATAATCTAGGTTGGGCCATCAATGCATCTTTTAAATCTATTACAACTTCACCATTAGCAACTCTATTCACAATACTTACTATACGCTCTCCAGATGCAGGACCTACCATAGCGTTAAACTGGACCTCGCTGCATAGGCGGTCAAAATTTATTAGAGGTAAACAACCAGCAACAATTACTTGCTTACCTGTAGGAGCATGTTTTATTATATTAATAATGCGGTTTTCAGTAGGACCTTTGACTGCGCAAGTATTGTAAATAATTAAGTCGGCAGTTTCTTCAGAATTAACCATTTCATACCCAGCAGATGAAAGAACACCCGCCAATACTTCACCGTCAGATAGATTCGAACTGCACCCAAAGCTTCGCACGAAAACACGCATATTAATCATCTATTAGGAATTTGAGAAAGGCAAGCATACAATAAAAACGTACAGGTTCAACTATCAAAATTATACAGAAATCTGCAACATACCGATTCTTATATTTATATAGAATGGAACGAACATGTTATTAACATATTTACCACATAACATATAGAAGTATAACCTTAAATCACAAGTGACTATATCACCGAGGGAACACAACCGATGAAACTAATCACACTCTATCTACCCGAGACATACATAAAAGCTTTAGACCAACTTGTGGACGAGTGTTTCTACCCCAACCGAGCTGAAGCAATACGTGTAGCTATCCGCGATTTAATAAGTGCCGAAGTTTGGAGGAAAAAAGGCGTTGACTAAACAGACTCACACACCTGACTATTCGACACTAAATCCAACATCTTCCGTTGATGATCCAACAAAAATCAATCTTGAAATAACTGATTTGATGGAAAAAAACATCATATCAATTTGCAGTCCACACGTCAATCCGATAAAAACTAGAAGAATAACAAGTTCAAAATCGAATTTAGTCAAAACTAAAACTCGAATGAACACAATTAAAATGAGGTTAGGAAAAATCATGAATAAATTATATAATTTAGAACCAGTTACGGAAGCTGAAAAACCAGTAAAAATAGATTTAGACGTCGAACTTTACCAGATGGAAGACATATAAATTCACTTTTTTATACCTAATTTTGTTTTAAGCAGCAATAAAAATTTTTGATAGACTTTTTGATATACAGAAAACCAATTAATTAGTCTTATAATACTTTTAATTATGAACCTAATAGTTGAAGATATACGAAAAGATTTGCAGAATAACATTGATGAAAGAACTCGAGGGTCCTTTCAACGTTTTTTTAAGGAAAAAGTTACGTGTTATGGCGTAAAAACCGCTGTTGTAGGAAAAATCGCGAAAAAATATTTGGCCAAAATCAAGACTTTAGAGAAGAAAGAAATCTTTGCTCTTTGTGAAGAACTCTATCGTTCCGACTGCATGGAAGAGGCGTTTGTTGTTTCATATTGGCTACCAAACTTTGTTCATGAGTTTGAACTGAAAGATTTTGAAGTTTTTAAAAACTGGATTGAAAAGTACATCAATAATTGGGCTAAATGCGACGGATTCTGCAATCATACGATTGGAGATTTCCCAGAAAAATATCCTGAAAAAGTGGATGATCTAAAGATATGGGCTAATTCAAAAAATCGCTGGTTAAAAAGAGCTGCTGCAGTATCGCTTATAGTTCCAGCTAAGAAGGGAAAGTTCTTGCAGGAAGCTTTCGAGATAAGTGACATAATGCTCCAAGATGAGGATGATATGGTTCAGAAAGGTTACGGTTGGCTGCTAAAGGAAGAAAGCAGAAAACATCAACAAGAAGTTCTTGCATATGTCATCAGAAACAAGAAAAAAATGCCTCGAACTGCCTTAAGGTATGCAATCGAATTAATGCCTAAAGAACTTAAATTAATTGCTATGGAAAAACCCATATAATCATCTAAGAAATCTTTCTACACTGAAGACGATGTTTTTTTCTAATCAGTAAGTTATCGAGTACTTTATGATTAGACAATTTATTTTTAGTACTCAGTTATTTTGTTTAGACAAGTTTTTATTTGATACATGATAAATAGTATATCTTAAGGGGCGCTACTGTGTATGAATGAGGAAGATATACTAGAAATTGGGCAAATTAAACATTTTTTCTCCAAAATCAATGTAGCAATCTTAGAGCTTACTGCTCCATTATCAATAGGTGATCGTATACTCATCAAAGGACCAACAACTGATTTTGAACAAAACGTAGAATCGATTCAAATTGAACACAAAGATATTAATCGCGCGGAAGGCGGTCAAAGTGTGGGATTAAAGCTGGAAAAATCTGCTAAAGAAAAAGATATCGTCTATAAAAAACTTTAAAGATTTTTTCCTTTTTTTAAAAATGTAAAAAATTATGTTGCTTCAGTCGAAGCGTCTATTATACGTTTAATTTCAGCATTTAAAGCATCAGGCAATCCGAGAATACCAACATCCATAAAGCCCCGTATAATTAACGAAACCGCTTGATCTCGCGATAATTTACGGGTCATTAAATAAACAATTTCTTTTTCGCTAATTTTTCCCACCGCGGCTTCATGAGTAATTTCTACGCCTTTTTTAGTAGCAATCAATTCTGGAATCGATTGCATAATCGATTTATCATCCATAAGCAAGCCACGGCATTCTAAATGACCTTTGCAATCAGCATTATTGCCTTCAATTAATCCACGAATTATCATTTCAGAGCCTTCTCTTGCAATAGCCCGACTTATCATTTCTGCTTTACTTCCTTTACCTGTAAGTACAGCTTTTGAGCCTATGTCCAAGCGACTGTTTGAATGCCCCAACAAAATGCTATTAAAACTAACGCGTGAGTTTTCGCCCTGACAGTATCCAACTGGATACTGCTGTACATCATGAACTGGCCGTGTGCAAACATAATTTGAAATAAAGGTTGCATTGTCACCAATTTCGGCACCACTCCTAGGGCGCACTATAGTATCCTCACTCCACTGATGAACCATAGTAAAATTTAGTAGCGCGTTTTTCTTGACGTAGATTTCACTAATACCCAGATGGGAAACATTGGGAGCATTAGAGTGCTGAACGCAACTTGAGATAATATGAGCCTTAGAACCTTCTTCGGCAATTATTATATTATGAACTTTTTGCTCTAAATCTTTTTTAGTAATCATTAAACAAGATTGCAAAGGAAAAGCGATTTCTGCGCCTGGCATTATCCGTATAAAATACCCGCCACTGTAATTTTCAGCCACCTTTTTTGTATATTCATCTTTATCTTTGTTCACTACTTTCCACATGTAATCTTCTAACCAGGGATATTTTTTTAAGGCCACTTTTATGTCTAAAAGCTCCAATTTACCTTCATAAAGTTCATTAACTTTTGAAGAAATAGTCTCCTGATTTAAATGGAAGAATGTTCCTGCACGTTTTTCTTCTGATGTTTCTATTCCTGCTTGTGCAGCTTCTTGGAGAATTTTATGGGGAATTTTAATTAAGTCATTGCTTTTGCTCACTTTTCCATCCCTCACAAGTCCTTCTTCTACAGGCCACGCAACCTTCGTATCCTAGTCTTTTGATATCTTCATAGATAGCCATAGGTTCTGTAAAGCAATGAAATTGACCACCTAGTAAGATACAGGCATAGCCAGATTTTACATACTCTAATATATCCCCTTTGTGGGTTATTGTCAATGCACTACTTTTTGTCTGTTCTAAATATTTTTGGATTTCAATAGCAATTAGTTTGAGGCTCTCAACGTCGACTCCACTGTCGGGTTCATCCAGAAGCAATAATTTTGGTTTTAGAAATATTAACTGAAGAATTTCGCTGCGTTTTCTTTCGCCTCCAGAAAATCCAAGATTAATATCTCGATCTAAAAAGTTGGTTAATTTAAATGCCTCAATCTTTTTTTGTTCTTCAGCACTGAATTCATCATTAACCTTTTTCCCTAAGCATAGCTTTAGCAAATCACCTAATTTTACTCCAGTAATTTCAGGCGGATTTTGAAAGCTGACCACAATACCTAATTTTGCCCGTTCATCTACACTTTTTTTTGTTATGTCTTGACCTAAGAAAAAGACACTCCCTGAGATTACTTCGTATCCAGGAAGACCCATTATTGTGCTGATGAGTGTTGTTTTTCCAGACCCATTTGGCCCAAAAAGAATATGACTTATACCATCTTTTAGGTTAAAACTAACATTTTTCAGTATTAATTTATCTTCGACCTTTACAGATAAATTTTTTACTTCAAGTATATCCATAATGGACCAGCTTATTTGGCAATTGTTATTAATAGAAATAAACTTTTTGTAATCGATTTTAGCCTACTGAAGCCAAAATTATTTCATCTATTGTCTGCATGAATGATTCCTCGAGGTTCACGTTATAATATTCTGAGATAATAAAAACATAATAAATCAATTCAGAAAATAATCGAGCAAAGTTGTCTTCAGAAACTGAATTTTCTTTTACTTTGATTTTTGTGGCTATTTCTTGGATTTTTAAAATCAGCTCTTGAATTTGTTTAAAATTTTCCGAGTCACTATTGCTTTTGTTTAGCTTCCTAAATGTTTTCCAACATAAATGTTGTGCATCGCGAAGTGTAAGAGACATAAATCATCACTGGTATAATAATTAATGTGAGATAAAATAAAGGTTTTAACAAAAAATTTACCTGTAGTACTTATGGTTATGATTTAACTTAAAGGCGAATTTGGAATTCATAACCCTTTATTTCGTGTTAAGATAGTTCTTAGTATCAAATATAGCCTATCTTAAATGAGGCACACTTAAAAAACGGTAAGCATCTATGGAAAATAAATCTCTTAAAATAACCGAAGAAGACTTTAATGCCCTTTTCTTAGCTTCGGTTGATGATGCCTTATCAGCTTTAGGAGAAAGTGCAAGAAAGGCAATATATTTTCATCTTGAAAAAACTTTTAAAATAAAAAAACAGGAAATTCCAAATCAAGCGAAACGTTTTGCAGAAGCATTAGAAGTAATGTTTGGACCGGGAGGAAAATCACTTCAATTAATGTTTATGGAAAAACTTCATGCAAAAGTGGGAAATATTTGTGGGATAATTAAGCCTAAAGAATTTACTTTTCCAGAATATATCGACGCAGTAAAACAAAATCTTCTAAAATATAATATCTCTGAAGATATCGCTGAAAAAAAAATAGATAATGGACAATACGATTGGGACAACTTTATAACATTAATAAACTTGATTGCTGACCCGGCCATTATTGTTGACGAAAATGGTATACTTTTGCTAGTAAATACTGCTTTTGAGAATTATACTGGTCTTACGTTTGCGGAAGTTATAGGAACATCATTTTTAAATATACAAATTCTAACCGCAGATAGCAAATCAGTGCTATTGCAGAATTTACGGAAAAGAAAACAGAATTTGCCAATTAAGCCATATGAGATAATGTTTAAACAGACAAAAACGGGCGAATTAGGATTTGCTGAAGTTAATGGTAAAAAAATCTTATATGATGGACAAGTTGCGGATTTAGTTATATTCAGAGATGTTACCAAACGTAAGAAAGATGAAAAACAACTTAAAGAATATGCGAAGAAATTGTCGCTGTTAATTGACAAAAAAGTTGACGAAATAAAATCGAATGAGGCAAGACTTAGAGGAATATTTGATTCTTCTCCTGATACAATTATTGTAACGGATCAAGTTGGAACGATTGTAGAATGCAACCAAGCAACTCTAAAAATGTTCGGATGCGGATCGAAATCGGAAATTATCGGTAAAAATACGTTTGAATATATGGGAAAAGATGTAGAGAAATCGTTTAGGATTTTTAAGTCTACGTTTAAGGATGATTTGGCAAGAAACATCGAATACAGATTAACATCAAGAAATGGGAACGAATGCATAGCAGAATTCTCAGCAAGCGTTCTTAAAGATACTTCGGGAAAAATTACAGGTTATATAATAATAACCGAGGATATTAGCAAAAGGAAAAAAGCAGAAAATATTCTAAGAGAGTCCGAGAAAAAATTCCGTACACTATCAGAAGAGTTAGAGTCTGCGCAAAAAAACTTACTAAAAGAAAGAGACCGCGCACAGAATTATCTAGACGCAGCAGACGTTCTACTTTTGGCGTTGAATAGACAAGGCCAAATTACATTATTGAATCGAAAAGGATGCAAAATCCTCGGATGTAACTTCAAAGAGACTTATGGGAAAAATTGGTTTGACACTTTTGTACCTGAAAATTTGAGAACTGAAAGAAAAAGTCTACAACAGATACGCTTGGATAGAAATTCTAATGAGGAAGAATATGTCGAAAACACTGTTTTGACGACAAATGGTGATATACGCATTATTGCTTGGCGGCATACCATATTAAGAGATATGGAAGGCAGGAGCATCGGTACATTAAGTTCAGGAGAAGATATAACTGAACAAAAGCAAACCCAAAAAGCATTAGCTGAAAGTGAAGAAAAGTTCCGGGCGATAAGCAATTCCGCCATGGATGCAATACTACTAGTTGATGAAAACTGTGAAATAGTATACTGGAATCCTGCAGCAGAAAAAATTTTTGGCTTCATGCAAGCTGAAGCAGTAGGTCAGAATTTTGAGAGCATACTAGTTCCAAGGGATAGAAATAGAAATCATAAAATAACATTCGAGGAAGCCATTAAAAATAACCAAATTAGATGCGGCGCTAGAATTGACCGCGAAGGACTTAGAAAAGATGGAAAACAAATTCCCATAGAACTTTCTTTAGCAATTCTTGAATTTAGAAACAAACCTTGTTTCTTAGCAATTATAAGAGATGTTTCTGAACGTAAGAAAATGGAATTGGCTCTAAAACAAGAGCGAGATATGCTAGATACTGTTACAGAAAGTATAGGTGCAGGCCTTGCAATAATTGATAAAAACTATCGTGTAATGTGGGAGAACAAATATCTTACGCAATTATGTGGCAATAGCCAAAATAAATTATGCTATTCGACTTATAATAAGTTAAATTCGATTTGCCCAGATTGTGGTGTTAAGAAAATATTTGAAGGCGCTTTGTTTGATTCTCATGAGTTCTCCACTACTAATCATGAAGGTAAGCCTGTTTGGATTGACCTTATTGTTACGCCCATTAAAGATAAAGATGGTGAAGTAATTGCGGCGTTGGAACTTGCGGTCGATATAACAGAGCAAAAACAGCTTCATGAAAAACTATCAGATTATTCAGAAAAGCTGGAGAAGAGTGTTGAGGAGAGAACCTTACAATTAAAAGAAGCGCAGTCAAGGCTCGTAAGATCTGAGAGACTTGCGGCGATTGGGCAGTTAGCAGGCATGGTTGGACATGACCTTCGCAATCCGTTAACCAGCATTAAAGCCGCGATTTATTTCCTAAATGTTAAATATTCTTCAAGGATGGATCCGATTGGCAGAGACATGTTTGATACTATAAATAAAAGTATAGATTATTCAAATAAAATTATTAGTGACCTATTAGATTTTTCCCGAGAAATAAAACTAGAATATTCCAAAATAACCCCTAAGATGTTACTTGCAAGCACTCTGTCACTTGTTGAGGTACCAGAAAAAATCAGAGTTATTGATTTAACAGACGAAACGCCAGCCTTTAATATTGATACTACAAAAATGAACAGAGTATTTGTTAATCTTATTAGGAATGCATTTGAAGCAATGCCAAATGGTGGAACTTTAGTTATTACAAGTAAAGCAAATGAAAATGAGGCACAAATAATTTTCAGCGATAATGGTTCTGGAATGACAACAGAAACGCTAAACCGACTTTGGACCCCATTATTTACAACCAAGGCAAAAGGAATGGGATTTGGCTTACCTATTTGTAAACGCATAGTTGAGGCACATGGAGGAAAAATTGAAGTAAAAAGCAGTGTTGGAGAAGGCACTCAGTTCATAATTATGCTGCCAATTAAACCAAAGCAGACTGTTGATGATGAAAAAAATGAATTATATATTCCAAAATTTATAGTAACAGATAATTTATCGATAAAATAGAGCCGAGATTATAGGCTTCGATCCTCTTCAGGTTTCACGCCAACCTTTTTTGCAAATTTTACAATTGTGGCTTTTTTATGTTATATTTTAGGGGGTTGCTGTACTGCGTTGTTATTTGTGTTTTATTTCCTCTTGAAGGAATTTACCCCATTTCTTGCTTTCACGTTCTATTTCTAATGGGCAAATTACTGTAGCTATTCCATTTATTACCCCTTCATTGCTTCCATGTCGGCAAATCAGGTTACCACCGTCGTTTATGTGTATGTCACAGATTTTTCCGTCAAAACACATACAGTTTATTTCATCTTTAGGTCTGGGCTCCATACACAATATCTGATTTCCAAACCGTGGTGCATCTACCACTTTAATCACCATGTATAAATTAAGGAAAAACGGTAATAAGCCTTTGCTATTTCACACATACAATCACAACTCCATTTCAAATAGCAAATTTTACGATACCATGAGAGCGAAGTTTTAAAGAACAGAAAAAAATTGCATTAAATAAATACAACATTTAATTAAATTCTGGAGTCACTTTAAGGGGATTTCGCATAGATTATG
>CAZQTZ010000034.1:0-15263 GCA_964596465.1 uncultured Candidatus Bathyarchaeia archaeon
ATAATTTGTTTTTTTTTTTTGAATCTCAAATATAAACAATCGTTCTTCTAGGGGAAGATAGTGTTCTTCAAACAGAGTTAAATATCACTAATCACATAATACGCTTAAACTGAGGGTTAAATATCACTAGGACTCCCATAATTCAACTCATTTTCACTTACATAATAATATCATGCTTAATTATTACTGAACCGATTTGCGCTACAACCGGAGATTTCTGGGTAACCAAGACTCCCATGCCCGAGCGAAAAGAGTCATTTGGAGCTGCCGTTGTTAGCGGAAAAATTTATGCAATTGGCGGTTACCCAGGAGCAGGTTATTATCCATTTAGCAACATGACACAGATGTACAACCCCCAATATATTGGAGCCTATGCCTACACGAAGGATAAATTTTGCTATAGGAGTATACGACGATAGAATCTATGTTATCGGCGGACAAGATAACGAAAATACGATTACAACCCCCGAGATGAATTACCAGTTCGATGTTCTAACAGGATCAAACGAAGTCTACGACCCCGCCACAAACATCTGGCAAACTAAAACAGCCATGCCCACACCGAGAAACAACCTTCAAGCAAACGTTGTTAACGGCAAAATCTACCTAATAGGCGGACAGCATCAGCAGCGCATAGAACTTCCCCCCTCAGAACATACCTCAAACCTCACAGAAACCTACGATCCAACAACCGACACATGGACCACCATGGCACCCATACCAAACCCTGTGTACGATTACTCTTCCGCAGTAGTTGATGATAAAATCTACATAATCGGCGGAGCATTCGCCAACTCCTCTTTAAGCAGTCTTGTCCAGATCTTTGACCCCAAAACCAACAACTGGACCAATGGAGCCCCCGTCCCCACACCGATGCATCAAGCCGCCGCAGGCGCAACCACCGGAACCTACGCGCCCAAACGCATCTACATCATCGGAGGAAAAACAACCCAAGCATACGACCCCCAAACCAACAACTGGACAAACGGCGCTGACATGCCAACTCCCCGACACGGACTAGCCGTAGCCGTAGTAAACGATACTCTATATGCGCTTGGAGGATCCGCAGTATCCCTCACAGACGCCAACGAACAATACACCCCCATAGACTACGGCACACCCCAACCAACCCAACAACCCACAACAACCCCAACACCTACAACAATAATAAACCCAAGCCCCACAATCCCAGAGATACCTTCATGGAAAATTCTGACCTTGTTGATTGCAGTGTTTGTATCAATAATAATTCTTAGGAAAGGAACCAAACGTGTTGGTTAAAAGAATTTAGGATAGCCCCTTTAACATCCTATGAATACCTTGGCTTCCCTAGGAAAATATCCTCGAACACAATTATTTTTAGCCTCAAGATGCAAATTAGCCATCTAATAATATCTACAAAACATGAAATACAGGACTAAATATGGGATAGTTGTTCTTTTGTGTCACCACAATCTTTTTATCTTAATTTTAAAGTAATTTAAAGAAGCTTATTTCACGGAGGAAAGAACGTGAGGGATCGCCACCTCAATCAGTTATTCGTTCGCCGTTTTGTTCAATCCAACTAGGCAACCCTCTAAAACATCAGGCTCTTTCCCGAATAAATTCTCAAACTCAACAAAAGGATTCCTACCATTTGGTATTTATTCAAAATTAAAGGAGCGAAAAATATGACTAAAATGTCAGGAGCAAAAGCGCTAATAGAATCTTTAGAACGACAAAAAGTAACCTCCATATTCGGCATCCCAGGAGGCGCCGTCTTACCCATATACGATATACTACATGACTCAAAGATCAGACACATCTTAAGCAGACATGAGCAGGGAGCAGCCCACGCAGCAGACGGCTATGCAAGGGCTAGCGGGTTACCTGGAGTATGCATGGCAACATCAGGACCAGGAGCAACAAACCTAGTCACCGGCATCGCCACCGCATACATGGACTCTTCCCCAGTAATCGCCCTAACAGGACAAGTACCTGCAAATAGTCACAATACTTCCTACATGGTCGGCAGAGATGCTTTCCAAGAAGCAGACATTGTAGGCATAACCACCCCAATCACAAAGTACGGTCATCAAGTCCGCAGCGTAAAAGAAATCCCAAAAATGGTTAAAACAGCCTTCTACGTAGCAACAACAGGCAGACCTGGACCAGTACTACTAGACTTCCCAAAAGACATCCAAAACGAGGAAGCAGAAGTCGACTTCTCTAAAGAACCTGACCTACTAGGCTACAACCCAAAATGCACCGTTGATGAATTAGGCTTAAAGCAGGCGGCCAAAATGCTCCTAGAAGCCCAACGCCCCATAATACTATCCGGCGGTGGAGTCATAACGGGTAATGCCTCACAGGAACTGCTGCAATTAGCAGAATTCCTCATGATACCAGTAGTAACTACACTGATGGGTAAAGGCTCATTCCCAGAAAACCATCCACTCTCACTAGGAGACATCGGCATGCACGGCACTCAAGCAGCAAATAAACTAATCATAGAAGCAGACCTGCTGCTTGCAGTTGGCACAAGATTCTCCGACCGATCCTGCGCAACCAATGACACCTTCTGCCAAGACAAAAAAATAATTCACATCGACATCGACCTAGCAGAAATCGAGAAGAACATAAACGTACACCTACCCATCGTTGGAGAAGCCAGATGCTCCCTACAAATACTATACAATATCATAGTCAATCAACTTAAAAAGAAAAAAGATACACCCTGGGCGAAACATGTCAAAGAAATAAAAGAAGAACTACAAAATAACAATAATGACAGAGAAAGCGTAACCCTCAAGCCTAAAGCCTTGCTAAAAAAACTTCGCGAATTGTTACCGGCAGATTCAATAGCTACAACAGAGGTAGGTCAAAACCAGATGTGGGCAGGCTTATTCTTCCAAGCTCTACAGCCCCGCACCTTCATAACTTCAGGAGGACTAGGCACAATGGGTTTCGGTTTCCCAGCGGCCATCGGAGCAAAAGTTGCCTGCCCAAACAGAACCGTAATAGACATAGCAGGAGACGGAAGCTTCATCATGACCGAACAAGAACTGGCCTGTGCTGTAGAAGAAAACATCCCCGTCATAGTCATGGTCTTCAACAATACCGTCCTAGGCAACGTAGCTCAGTGGCAACGTATGCTCTACAAACGAAGATACACCGCCGTTAACTTAGGCAAAGTACCTGACTTTGTCAAACTAGCCGAGGCATATGGCGCCCAAGGAATAGAAGCAAAATCAATGGAAGAATTCACTAAAGCTGTAAAAACAGCCATGAAAGGCGAAATCGCCACAGTAATCAACGTACCCATATCCCCCGAGGAAAACATATTCCCCATGGTACCCCCAGGAAGCAGCTTAAAAGAAGTAATCAACGGAGACCTCTAAGGTCTCCCATAACTAAAGGTGGATCAAAAAATGGAAAACGAGAAAAAAGAAATAGCCATCATAGCAACCCTAGTCGAAAATAAACCCGGTGTACTACACAGCGTTTCTAACATGTTCCGACGAAGAGACTTCAACATAGACAGCATCTCAGTCGGACTAGCAGAGCAAAAAGGACTATCAAGAATGACCATCAGCGTCACAGGCGACAAAAAAACCATAGACCAAGTCGTCAAACAACTCAAAAAAATCATTGACGTCGTAAAAGTAATCAAACTAGACCCGCAAAACATGGTAAGCAGAGAACTAGCTCTAGTTAAAGTAAAAGTTGCAGATGCAGACAGCAGATCCGAAATCATCAACTTCGCAAATGTCTTCAGAGGACGCATAGTAGATGTTGCACCAGACAGCCTAATGGTAGAAATCACAGGAACACCAGACAAAATAGACGCATTCCTAAACCTCATGACACCATTTGGCATATTAGAAATCGCCCGAACAGGCATAACCGCTCTATCCAGAGGCCCAACCTCAATTAACCTCGAATAGTAACCAAAAAATCAATCCTAACCTGCACACCCCTTCACTAATTTAAAACTAGCCTCAGCGAAGCGAGCGAAGCAACATACAACAGCGAAGGGAAGATACCATATTGAACCACAAGAAAAACAAAATTGTGCAGAGAAAAACTTAACTTCCCTCATTTAAAAAGTGGGAAATATCAAAAAAAGCATTCAAGTCATCAAAAACCAAAAGAGGCAAAAAAATGAACATTTCAGAAAAAATACTGGCTAAAGCATCAGGAAAAGCCATTGTCCAATCAGGAGACATAGTGGACGCAAACGTTGATGTAATAATGATCCACGACTTAACCGGCCCTTTAGCCATCGAAGCATTCAAAAAAATAGGTGTAAAAAAAGTCTGGGATAACAAAAAAGTAGTCATAATCCTAGACCACCAAATCCCAGCTGAATCAATAAAAGTGGCAGAACTGCATAAAATGCTACGTGCCTTCGCTAAAGAACAAAAGATTCGCATCTATGACGTCGGAGAAGGCGGCATCTGCCACCAAGTCATGCCTGAAAAAGGCCACGTCGTCCCAGGCACGCTCATAGTAGGTGCCGACTCACACACTTGCACATACGGCGCATTCGGCGCATTTTCCACAGGCATAGGTTCAACTGAAGCCGCAGCGGTCTTGGCAACAGGCAAGATGTGGCTGAAAGTACCTGAAGCCATCAAGGTCAATGTAAAAGGCAAATTCCCAAAATTAGTTACTCCAAAAGACCTAATCCTACACCTAACCGGAAAACTAGGTGTTGACGGAGCCATATACAAAAGCTTAGAATTCACTGGTCCAACCATAGGAGAGATGAGTATAGCCGGCAGAATGACCGTGTGCAACATGGCAGTTGAGATGGGCGCCAAAAACGGCATAGTCGAACCCGACGAGATTACCAGCAAATACCTACAAGACCGAATAAAAATACCAAAAGGACTGTTCGAATCTATAAAAAGTGACCCCGACGTAAAATACGAAAAAACAATTAACATCAACATTTCAGACTTAGAGCCGCAAGTAGCCTGCCCCAGCTCAGTTGACAATGTAAAACCAATAAGCAAAGTAGGCAACGTACCGATTAACCAAGCTTTCATCGGCTCATGTACAAACGGACGACTAGAAGATTTGCGAATGGCAGCTCAAATCATGAAAGGCAAAAAAGTCAAAACTGGCGTACGCGCCCTAGTTATTCCAGCATCCCAAGAGGTCTATTCCCTAGCACTAAAAGAAGGATTATTTGACATCTTCACCGAAGCAGGCGCGATGGTCTGCGGTGCATGCTGCGGCCCATGTTTAGGAGGACATATAGGCTTACTAGCTTCAGAAGAAACTTGCGTAAGCACCTCAAACCGAAACTTCATCGGCAGAATGGGAAGCCCACAAGCTAGTGTCTATCTGGCTTCGCCAGCAACAGTAGCAGCTTCAGCTCTAACAGGAAAAATAACAGATCCAAGAAAAGCGGAGGCCTAAAAATGCAAGTTAAAGGAAAAGCAGTAAAATTCGGAAACAACATCGACACAGACGTTATATTACCTGGAAAATGGCTATCTCTAATTGACCCCAAAGAACTAGCAAAACACGCCATGGAAGGATTAGATCCCAAATTCCCCGAAAAAGCCGCCAAAGGCGTTATAGTCGTCGGAGCCAAAAATTTCGGTTGCGGCTCAAGCAGAGAACAGGCGCCTTTAGCGCTGAAATATGCAGGTGTACAATGTGTGCTAGCCGAGTCTTTCGCACGTATATTCTTCCGCAATAGCATAAACATCGGTTTACCAGTCATAGAATGCAAAGGCATCTCGACAGCGGTCAATGAAGGCGACGAAATCTCCGTAGACTTTGAAGCAGGTAAAATCCAAAACTTAACCACAAACAAGACTCTAAAAGGAACTAAACTTCCACCTTTCATAATGGAGATTTTCGCTGATGGAGGATTAATCGAAAACCTACGGAAGAGGCTGAAGATAAAGTGATAGAATACAAAATCGCCCTAATGCCCGGCGACGGCATCGGACCCGAATTGACTGAAGCTACATTAAAGGTTCTAGAGGTAGCTCAAGAAAAATTCGGCATAAAATTAAACATGATTCGGGCTGAAGCGGGAGACGCTTGCCTAAAAAACCGAGGCGCCGCCCTACCAGAAGACAGCCTAAAAATAATTAAAGAATCCCATGCCTGCCTAAAAGGCCCAGTAGGAGAAACCGCGGCTGATGTAATAGTTAGATTAAGATTAATGTTTGATCTGTACGCAAACGTGCGCCCGCTAAAAGCGTACCCAGGCGCACCAGTCGCTCACCCCGACATAGACATGATCTTCGTGCGTGAAAACACCGAAGACGTCTACAAAGGCTTAGAATACACAATAGGTAACGACACAACCATCTGCCTACGAGTAATAACCCGAAAAAGCTGCGAACGCATAGCTAAAAGAGCCTTCGAAACAGCCAGAGTGCGCAATGGCAAAAAGAAAGTAACCGCTATCCACAAAGCAAACGTCATGCGTGTAACAGACGGCTTATTCGCAAGCGTATGCAGAGAAATCGCCAAGCAATACCCAGACATCGCATACAACGAAATGTACGTGGATGCAGCAACTAAGCATTTAATCCGTAAACCTCAAGACTTTGACGTCTTCTGCACCTGTAATATGTTCGGAGATATCCTCTCTGACGAAGCAGCCCAACTAATCGGCGGCTTAGGTATGGCACCAGGAGCCAACATAGGAGACAACTTCGCCTTATTCGAACCCATCCACGGCTCAGCACCAGACATCGCCGGCAAACACATCGCAAACCCAATATCAATGATACTATCAGCCAAGATGATGCTAGACTGGTTAGGCGAAAAATACAACGATTCCAATTGTACGAAAGCAGCAGCTGCAATAGAAGCTGCAGTAGCTAAAACACTACAAACCAAATCATTAGTTCCAGATTTAGGCGGAAAAGCCTCAACCATGGAGATGGCGCAATCCATCGCCTCCGCCTTATAGTAACCTAAAGTGGTAAATAGATATGACCGCGAAAAACCCAAGAAATATCCGCATTTTTGACACAACCCTAAGAGATGGCGAGCAAACACCAGGAGTTTCGCTTACATTAGACGACAAAATAGAAATCGCTAAACAACTAAGCCTCCTAGGTGTAGACGCGATGGAAGCAGGTTTCCCTGCATCCTCAGAAGGCGAAAAAAAAGTAGTTAAAGAAATAGTTCAGGCAGGATTAAAGACTGAAGTCTGCGGACTCTCACGAGCAATCAAAAGCGACATCGACGCAGCGCTAGACTCTAATGTAGATACAGTTCACGTATTCATCTCAACTTCAGAAGTTCAAATGAAATATGCCCTAGGCATGACCCAAGAACAGGTTCTAAAAGCAACAGCAGAATCAGTAGAATACGTCAAAAAACATGGAGCAAAATGCGAATTCTCCCCCATGGACGCAACGCGGTCAGAACTTAAATTCCTAAAACAAGTCTGCCAAACCGCGGAAAAAGCAGGCATGGACAGACTAAACGTCCCTGACACCGTGGGAATAATGACCCCACGATTAATGGCTAAATTAATTGAAGACATCAAAACAGCAGTAACTGTTCCCATAAGCGTTCACTGTCATGACGACTTCGGCATGGCAGTTGCTAATTCGCTATCAGCTGTTGAAGCAGGTGCCGCCCAAGTACATTGTACAATAAACGGCTTAGGCGAAAGAGCGGGAAATGCATCCTTAGAAGAGGTCGTTATGGCACTACAGATGCTATACAAATACAAAACCAACGTCAATCCCAAACTACTATACAGCACCTCCAGAATGGTCGCAGCCCTAACAGGCATTACTGTCCAAGCAAACAAAGCCATAGTAGGCGAAAACGCCTTCGCACACGAATCAGGCATACACACCCGAGGCGTAACAGTAAAACCATTAACCTTTGAACCCATAAAACCCGAAGCCGTCGGACGAACAAGAAAATTCGTAGCCGGAAAACTAGCCGGAGCACGCGGCATCAAAGCAGAACTCGAAGACATAGGAATTCACCCAACTCAAGAACAACTCAAAGAAATCGTCCAAAGAGTCAAAGACCTAGGCGATAAAGGCAAAATGGTAACCGACGCCGATCTAATTGCATTAACCTCCGCAGTCATGGGCGAAGTCATAAAAGAAGAAAAAATCGTCGAACTATGCGATTTAGCAGTTATGACTGGAATAAAAGTGATCCCAACCGCCTCAGTCAGACTAACCTTAGATGGAAAGGAATATTTTGCAGCAGAAACAGGTGTTGGCCCAGTAGACGCTGTTCTAAAAGCAATCACAAAATTGACAAATAGTCTAGAAAAAATCAGACTCAATGAATACCGCTTAGAAGCCATTACAGGTGGATCAAACGCAGTTGCAGAGGTAATCATAAAAGTTGAAGATGACAAAGGCAACATAGTATCAGCAAGAGCAGCCCGAGAAGACATCGTCATGGCAAGCGTAGAAGCGATGATAAATGGTATAAACAAGTGCTTGATAAAGAACAGAAAGCAGGGAACCAAAAAGTGAAAGTAACCTATCAGGGAGAAACAGGCGCCTACAGCGAAATGGCCGTCTACAAATTCTTCGGCCGTAAGGTAGAGCCAGTTCCCTGTAAAGACTTCCGAGAAGTCTTCGAATCCGTAAAAACAGGCGAAGTTCCTAACGGTGTTGTTCCAATCGAGAACTCTATAGAAGGCAGCGTCAACCAAAACTATGACCTATTTCTTACTTATGACCTAAAGGTTTGCGGAGAAGTCGCAGTAAAACTCGCCCACGTCCTAATCGGCAACCCCCAAACCAAACTCGAAGACATCAAAACAATTTACTCGCACCCTCAGGCTTTAGCACAATGCCGAACCTACCTTGAAAAACACAAATGGGAAATCATACCAGCCTACGACACAGCGGGAAGCGTGAAAATAATTAAAGAACAACAACTCTTCAACGCCGCCGCCATAGCAAGCGAAAAAGCCGCCGAACTATACGGCATGAAAATCCTCTTCCGAGACATCGCAGATAACCCCTCAAACTATACCCGATTCCTAGTGCTATCCCATGAAGATGCACACCCAACAGGAGACGACAAAACCTCGATCATATTCTCAGCCAAACATGCCCCAGGAACCCTCTATCATGCCCTCGGAGAATTCGCATCGAGAAACATCAACCTAACCAGAATCGAATCCAGACCCACCAAAACAACAGCATGGCAATACAACTTCTACCTAGACTTTGAAGGCCACCGAACCGAAAAACGATGCGCCGAAGCCCTAGAAGCCCTAGAAAAATACGCAACCTTCATAAAAATTCTAGGATCTTACCCCAGAGTCATTTAGTATCTACTGTTTTTCTTGCTTCTCAGTTGCCTCAAGCATCTTATACATGATTTCGTAAGATTTTACGAAGTCACTATCTTCTTTATCCAATTTTGCTTTTAGACGAGCCATTCTATCCATTATGCCCTGCGTATCTTTCTTCCTATTTAGTTCCAACCATTCCTTGGCATTAACAATGAAACGGTCTTCAATCTTGCTAAGACCAGGAATTTTTGTTTGAACATTAGCGTATAAATCAGGAGTTTCAAGAGCAGCCACTTCAGCTAACGTAAACAGCATACGATAGGTGGTTCCTGCAAGCTTTTTCGATTCAGGGAAACTAGGCTGCTCAAGCAGGGTTTCGCAAGCTACTAAACCTATGAAATGCGACATACCCAAAATAAGAGACATCAACTCATCATGCTTCTGAGGAGACATAACAAATACATGAGCTTCCTCTTTTTCAAGCCAGCTTCCAAACTCCCGAGCATACGCTGCTTCTTGATCGTTAGTTGGAGTAAGAACGTAAGCTTTGTGCTTAACCCCTTTACTTCCTGGACCAAAAACCGGGTGAGTCCCCAAAACCAAGGCTTCCTTTAGATACTTGTGCATGATATCAACAGGGTACTCTTTGATAGAGCATACATCCATGATTACTTGGCCCTTATGCGTGAAAGGAGCAATTTTTTTAACCATTTCTTCAAAAGAGGTGATAGAGGTGCAGATAAGGACACGATCAGCTCCCTTTACTGCTTTGGTGAAATCTGCGGTTTCAACTTTCAATTCGCCCTGAAGACGCTTCAGCTTTTCCGGAGTTCGGTCTGAGAGAACTACAGTGTCACCTTTTTCTTTTAGGTACTTCGCGTACCAGATTCCCATTTTTCCTGCGCCGAGGACCGCTGTCCTCATTGAGCAGCCTCGCATATTTTATCGAGTCCAACCTCGATTTGATCATCAGGTGCCGTTAGAGAGATACGGAAGTGATTAGGATAATCACCGAAGCTTGTACCGGGAGCTACTGCAACACCCTTATCAAGCAAGCTAAGGGTGAATTTTTCTCCATCTAAGCCTTTTCGCCTAGGGAACACATAGAATGGGGCATCGGGTTCAGTGAATTCGAAGCCGCCGGCTTTGAGTTTTTTGCTGGCTAGGTCTGCGCGTTGCTTGTATTTGGCTTTGATGTTGGAGGCGATTTGTTTATGCAGCTCCATGCCTTTGAGTGCGGCATCCTGGATGAATACGGGCACGTTGTTGAAAGTTATCTGGTTGAGTTTAGTAACGTTATCTATGAACATTTTATTAGCAACGATGTAGCCTATCCGCCAGCCAGTCATGGTGAAGGTCTTAGAGAAACCGTTACTCAGGATATGTATACTATCGGTGCCGTAGTCGAGTATGCTTTTGGTCTTGTTAAACGCGATTGCTCCATAGACTTCGTCGGAGAGGACGGTGACGCCTTTCTTGTTAGCTAATTGAACTATATCATCTAGAGTTTTACTGTCCATGACTTTACTCGTGGGATTATTTGGATTGTTCAGTATGATCATTTTGGTTTCGCTATCAATTAGACTCTCAAGTTTGGAAACATCAACTTTCCAACCGGTCTCCATCTCAGTATGTAAAAGCTTGGTTTTAGCACCGAAACTCTTCGCGATTAAATCGTAAGCTGTCCAGTATGGTGTTGGGATAATTACGTTGCCACCGTTTTTGAGCATAAGGAACATAGTGACGAATATAGCCCATTTCGAGCCAGGGGTTATGACCACGTTCTCAGTTTTTACGCCGTGAGCCTCAGCGATTTTCTGTCGCAGTCTCAATTCCCCATAAGAGGAAGAGTATTTGGTTTTGCCTGCTTTCATTGAAGCATATGCCGCTTCAACGATTTCAGGAGGCGTAGCCATATCCGGGTCACCTAGGTTTAACCGAATTATCTTTTTTCCTTCACTTTCAAGTCTTAGAGCTTTCTCGTTTATCTCATACAGCATATCGAAATAACTCTCCGTTAAGAGTATAATTCAAGTTCTTTCTATTCTTGAACCGCACTGCACATATTAACTATTTCGCGGTACACCGCTTCAACTTGGATAGGATTAAGAGCTAAACTGTTAGCTTTCTCCCTAACTTTTTGATAAACCTGCTGCTCCCTCGCCTTATCCTGTACGGGTAAACCATGTGTTTTCTTAGCCGAACCTATCGCTTCACATATCTGTACTCGCTTGCTTAACAGCAGTAGAATCTTATCATCAACGGCATCAATTTTTTTCCTCAATTGTTTTAGTTCATCCATTATGGTCTTCCCTTCAGAGTTTTAGGAATAAATCCGCTACGAATCATATGATCAACTAATGTTATTGCAGCCACTGACTCAATCACAGGCACAGCTTTAGGTACAACACAAGGATCATGTCTACCGCCGACTTTAATCGAGGAGTTTTTCATTATAGACAAATCAATTGTCTCTTGCTCAACAGCTATCGACGGTGTAGGTTTTATCGCAGCCCTGAACACAATAGGCATTCCAGATGAAAGCCCACCTAAGATTCCGCCTGAAACATTTGTTTTAGCTATGATTCTATTTTTCTGCATCTTAAAGGCATCATTAGCTTCAGAACCCTTCAGCTCAGCAATTTTAAAACCAGCTCCGAACTCAACCCCTTTAACAGCAGGTACAATAAAGACAGCCTTAGCTAAATCAGCATCCAAAGCATCGAATAATGGTTCCCCAACACCAGCAGGAACATTTTGGAGGACGCACTCAATTATGCCCCCTAAACTATCCCCAGCTTTCTTAGCAGATACAATAGCATCCTCCATCATTTGCGCAGATGCTAAATCAGGACACCTAGACGCCCATTCGTATCGATGTTTGCGTATTTCCTCAAATCCAACCGCTCTTTTCATATTCACTTTGCCGATGGCTATAGTGTAAGCTAAAACTTCAACTTTAAACTGCGAAAGCAACTTCTTTGCCAGTGCACCTGCCATAATCAGAGATACAGTAACACGCCCAGAGAAACGTCCACCGCCCCGATAATCATTGAATCCCCCATATTTTACCCGAGCAGTGTAATCCGCATGAGCTGGACGGGGTAGATTCTTAATCGATTCATAATCGCTTGAATTCGTTTCCTTATTATCAACTAACATACAGATAGGAGCACCAGTTGTGAACCCGTTAAAAACACCTGAAAGAATCCGAACAAAATCCTTCTCAACTCTACCGGAAACTAACTCGGGTTTCTGAATCGGAACCCGATTATCGAGATCTATCTGGACATCAACTTCTGAAAAGGGTAACCCGGCTGGACATCCATCTATAATAACACCTACTTGTCCACCATGACTCTCACCGAAGGAGGTGACAGTGAATTCTTTACCTATCGAGTTCCCCGCCAACAACATCTACTCCTATTTTACGTAAATCATAGAAGAAGTGCGGATAAGACTTTCGAACACATTCAGAGTCCTGAATTATGGTTTCACCCTTAGCACCTAAAGCCGCCACAGCACAAGCCATAGCAATACGATGATCATCATGCGAATCTATGGTTGCACCATGCAGTTTACAGGGGCCTTTTATGGTTAGGCTATTTTTATCCATCTCGATTTTAGCACCCATTTTTTTCAATTCAGTATAAAGTGAGGTTAACCGATCGGATTCTTTCAACCTAAGCCTCTCCGCATTATGAATTTTAGAGGTACCCTTTGCATAACATGCCAAAGCAGTACAGACAGGCACCAAATCAGGTATATCACGCACATCAAGTTTAACAGCCTTGAGCACATCACCTTTACCGATTATCTGGATACAGTCTTTACCTACCTTAGTTTCAACACCCATCTGCTGAAGAATTTGCAGAATAGCCTTATCTCCCTGTATGCTACCATAATCAAGATTTTTCACACAAACATCCGAATTAGTTATTGCCCCTGCAGCCAAAAGAAAGGCAGCAGACGAAAAATCACCCGGCACTATACCATCATGAGGAGCATAAACCTGCTTAGAAGGAATCTTTACATGACTAAAATCCTCAGATATCGCAATTTTTACACCATGTTTTGCTAAAACATCTTCAGTCATGAGAACATAACTCATAGATTCAAGAGAGGTAGTCAAGGTCAGTTGAGTATCAGTTTGCCCTAAAGGACAGGCAAACATTAGTCCAGAAACAAATTGGCTACTTATATCACCCGGCATAGAGGTTCTTCCACCCCGGATTCCTCCCCCAGCTATTACAATCCTTAACTTGCGACCGATTTTTTCACAGTGAGATTCAACTCCTAATTTCTTAAGACTCTGAAGAAGAGGATCGACTGGTCGTTTAGATAACCCTGAACCTAAAGCAAATACGGAAGGCCCTGAAGCCAAACCAGCCACAGGTATCATAAACCGTAAAGTAGCACCTGAATCTCCGCAATCAATAGGCTTTTTTGCACCCTTAAGAACCTTAGCGCCACTAATAGTCCAGCAATCTTCGGTTTCAAACACTTTTGAACCTAAGGCCTTCACAGCGCGTAAAGTAGCCTGTGTATCTTCTGAGATTAGGGGATTGGACAATTTAGAAGTACCCTGAGCTAAAGAGGCGGCGATAAGCATTCTTTGAGTATAGGCTTTTGATGGAGGCGCAAGAACGTCTCCTTTTAACCTTTCAACCTTCTTAATCGTTACATCTGTCAAATTAGGCAACAACCTTGGCTTTTTCATGGTTTAGATGAGATTGGATAACTTCTCCTTTATGACTCTGCAAAGCCACCTTGACCTGTTCGGTCTTACCCGCCGGAACTACCGCAGTTACAGCAGGACCTTTACCACAAAGCCCCGCGGCAATCGCACCCGCATTCAAGGCATCAATAGCAACAGAAGCATCATAGCCTAAAGCTGAAGAATAAATTAACCCATTAAGCGATAGAGCAGCCCAATAGTTACCTTTGAGAGCTTCAGCATGAGCAACTTTCACAAGAGGCGCAACAGTTGCTAAACGAGTAACATCGGAGTCAATAGTATATCTCTTTACAGAGGGAACATAAAACAGAACCGACAGGCCCGAAGGCAAAGTAGTTCGCTCAACGAGTTTTCTTTTCAAGTTATCAGTTACGACAATCCCTCCGAAGTACGATGCACAGGCGTCATCAAAAGCACCGGTCACAGTCACTTTCGCATCAAAAGCAGCATCAACACCCAGATTAACCACAGTAAAATCATCAATACTCTTTTCTAAAGCAGCAACAGTCGCTAAAACAGTAGCGTTCGCAGCTACACTACTACTTTTCAATCCACGAGCAACTGGGATATTCGAAAAAGTTCGAACTTTCGCCCCAAAGCGCTTTTCCATATTAAAATAACGCAAAACACGCTTTACTGCACATTCAATCAGAACAGTGCTTTCAGTAGGGTCCGAAGTGATTTCGCCAGTAACAATGTTAGCCTCGTCAGTTAACTTGACTTGAGCCTTGGTCCATAAATCCACACCGAAAGCAGCCCCTTCACCTGTAGCTATCGCGTTTACTATAGTGGCTGCTCCATGTGCTATTGCTTCAGCTTGCCCCTGCATTTTTCTTCACTCGTTGCTGAAGCTGATTTAGTGCTGCCTGTCTCATAACTTTGACGGGAGCAATCTTACCAATCCAAAGTTCAAAAGACGCAGCACCCTGATAAACAAGCATCTCTAAACCATTAACAACGCGGGCGCCAGCATCTTTAGCATCCTTAGCCAGCTTGGTTTCAATTGGATTATAAACAATATCCATAACAGCTAACTCAGGTTTCAAAAATCTAGAGTTGACTATACTTTCGGCTGAATTAGGATGCATACCTACATTGGTCGCGTTGATGAGAATATCAGCGTCTTTCAAGTTCGTTTCAAGGGTTTTGGAAGATAAAATATCAACAGTGATTTCCTTATGGAAAACGCGATCTATATCCTTAGATAAGTTTCTGATTTTTTCAGTGGTCCTATTTAGAAGAATTAATTGATCTACTTCCTTAGCTAGGGTATAAGCG
>CAZQTZ010000035.1:0-7986 GCA_964596465.1 uncultured Candidatus Bathyarchaeia archaeon
CAAAAAAAGGAAAAAACAACAACCTACCAAACCTACTAAAGCCTTTAAACCGCGCCATCTGAACACCCAATACTCAATAAACACACACAGTAAAATAAGGCTTTTGTTGATTTAAAACGTATTTAAAAGAGACTAAACAAAACAAGCAGTTAGCTAATAATTATTAGTGATGGTTTTTTAAGATAAATGTTTCTAACTTAAGATTTTTTGTGTGATAATAGAATATTTGCAATTTTTAATATTACACTTAGACTAAAAGTTATTGCCTTCAAGTTAAGATATGTCAGTGCTACTGATCGCACCTATAAAAAAGGGCACCACTAAAAATCGAAAGAGAATATTCATACATAAAGTGCAAGAACATCTAATTGTTCTGTACCAATAAACAGTAGCTATTGGTTTAAAAAGAGCCGGGCAGATTATAGACAAAATTGTATGGATCATTATTTTAAACATTACCCGGAAGTATGATGTTGCGTATTTCTGATAATCTGCCAACAATTCTCAAGTTTGCTATGAGTTCTGTTAATGCAGAATATAGGCCCCCAATTCTAAAGAAAACAGAGGTAGTTGAAGAGGTTAAAATTAAACCTTACAGACCGACTTAATCAGAAGTAAGGTGACCAGTTGAAATAAAGATCAGATAACAACCATTATAGTTAGAGATATTAACACCACTTAGAAAAATAGAAGTTCTACAGTTACCCAAGTCTTACCAATATCGGCAGTATTTTTCAATCTAAAGCATAACACCAACTTCTATCTAATTTAATTACTCTTACGTTATTTTAATTCAATAGGATTTGTTTAGTTTCTAATATCGGTTATTTTTTATAAGAATTTCAATAATTGTTTGCGCTGCTTTACCATCACCAAATGGATTGTCCCAACCGGTTTTTTTGTTCAACATTGTTTTTACAGCTTGGAGAATACAATTTTTATCTGTACCTGCTAGCATATTTGAACCGACTTCTACAGTTTCAGGTCTTTCAGTATTACACCTTAATGTAACACATGGAACACCCAATACGCAAGCTTCTTCTTGAATTCCTCCTGAATCTGATAATACAAGTCTAGCATTTTTTTCGAGATACAAAAAGGTCAAATAATCCACAGGCTCAATTAAAGTTAGACCACTCGTATCAATACCAAATTTATCGAGGGCTTTCTTTGCTCTGGGATGAATAGGGTAGATAATTGGCAAACCAAATTCTCTCTTAACCAATTGAAGACCATTAATTATATTATAAAAACGCTCCTCATAATCCACATTTTCTTGCCTGTGGGATGTTGCGACTATAAACTCACCAATAGTTAGACCAAGGCGGTTAAGAATTTGACTTTTAGATTCTACAAGTGCAAGATTCTGAAAAACAGCATCAACCACAGTATTACCAACTACAAAGACTTTCTCTGCATCTATACCTTCGCCCAACAAAATTTTTTTAGAGTGCTCAGTTGGTGCAAACAAGAAATCAGAACAATGATCAGCTAAAACCCTGTTAATCTCCTCAGGCATACCGCGATCGTAACTACGCAACCCAGCCTCTACATGCCCAACCTTAACCCCAATCTTTGTAGCAGCAACAGCACCCGCAAGTACACTATTAGTATCACCTTGAACTAAAACAATATCAGGACACTCAGACAATAAAACTTTTTCAATACCCTCAAGCATCCTACCAGTCTGCCAACCATGAGCCCCAGAACCTACGTCAAGATTAAAATCAGCCTGAGGTAAACCCAGCTGCTCAAAAAACACCCTGTCCATCAGATATGAATAATGCTGACCAGTATGCAAAATAAAAAAATCTAAATCTAAACGTTGACATTCCCTAATAATAGGAGAATGTTTAACTATTTCAGGTCTAGTCCCTAAGATTATAGCAATTCTCAAATTAAACTAATCCCCGAGGTGTTTAATAAATTCTAAGTAAATTCAGTGAACAGGATATTAAAATATGTAACACAGCACTACCGATAATATATAACATAATTTTTTGGTTATACATTATTCAATTTTTATGGTTTTTACTGCAAGCTGTTATTTGAGCTGTTTGAGCAAGTAACCTATTTTCACTAAAAAAAGTTTTTTTACTGAATACAATAAAAAAGTGTTGACAAAGAGTCATTATTCAAAATAAAAGTAAACCAATTTCACCTTTATTCTTTTATAAGTTCTTTTTATTTTTTTACAGCAAAACCCTTTAGATACAAATCTTTCTATTCGTCGCATAATTTGAATTCAATTGTGGTTACTCTCCGATCTGCACTAAAGTCATCTTTTTCGATGGTGACAACTTTACCCGATGCCCTAGCCAAAACACAAGCCACTGCACTGCTAATAAGACAACCAAGTAATGCGTGCGTTTTAGGAAAATTTCTAGTTATTTTACTCACTTCCATGAGTTTATTACCTTTAATCTTAACCAAAACCTTGTCATTATTTATCTGTAAATCGACATCTTCAGCTAATTCCATATTACAAATAAGATTTGGAAGCCTATCCTCGACGAAACATAAATCTTTTTTTATAAATGATACACCTATTTCTTTTTCAAAAAGATTGCAAAGGTCTCTTCCAGGAGGGACAAAGATTAAATGGCTTTGTTGTGTGATTTTTGATTCATTAACCTCCTGCAGAGATTGCGCCTTTTGTTGTGGGATAATCACTAAGCTACTTTCAGAATCACCTAAATACTTTGGCGGCAAATATTTGCTTTTTACGGATAAATCAACTCTTGCCAATTGCATTTCAATATTTCTTGTACTAGAAATGTATACAGCAGAAAGCAGTGTAAGTGGAACATGTTCAACTGGTTTGATATAGCTAAATATTGCACTAAAAAAAATTATGGCTACACCTAATATGGCTAAAAATGATGAAGAATAAACTATAGAGACAATAACTAATAAAGAACCTATGACAAGTAGCGAAAACATCGCAATCTTAGTTATTTTAACCATGCTTGTTCACCTAATTACTGTAAAATGCTCAAGGGGCTTCTTTTCTTAAAAAACATTATGATAGAACTTCGTTTTTTGAACTTTCAAAAGATCTCAAACCGAGAAAAAAGTCTATTGTAATAAAAATTAATGTAAATATAAAAAGGGTCAGAGTTATTGAGCCCACTGTAATTTTAAAAGATAAGTAGCTGAGTAAAAAACTAAAGACTATATTCAAGACTATGCTTAACGCAATACTCAAAACTAAACGTTCAATTAAAAACGTCAAAAATGAGGTGTTATTCCTTTTTTCTGCTGACTCTTTATAGCCACAAGGTTGCAGCTTTAGGAAAAGGTTTGATAAAGAATACCCTGGTAAAAAAAGTACAAATATCAAACCCAGAGCATTTCGGAAATAAACCAAAGGATAATCATTTTCATGTATTGTGAGAACAACAATAGTAGTAAGAACTATATAGAGTATTAAAAGCCAACAGCGCATAGCTTTTCTAGATAAAAAATAGGATTTTTCATTAGAATAGTGTTTTTCGTGATTTCTTCCTATTTTATTCTTCAAAGAGCTCATTTCTCTATTTTTGTTGAACCTTTTTTTGACATTCAATATAATCTCATACATTAGTCATGCTCCAAGTATCGTAACTATTTTAAGGATAGATAAAATTAAAAACAAAAATAATGATGAAAAACCAGCATAACAAAGTTTTTTTCTGTTTATATTTAGGTTGCTAAGCCCATAATGGGGAGAAGTTAACTCTAAGAGAATTAAAAAAAAAGTAGTGCTAATTGCAAGTAGTAGGCTTATTTCGGATATTATTATAGTTGTGAAGGTCATTTCTAATTTTTCCCGTGATTATATGCAACGTGGGACTTAAATAAAGTTAAATCTGGTTTATTAATTCGTAAGATATAAAAGAAAGGTTATATAATAGTGTTACAGACCAATAAAACAAAATTTCTCAAAAGGTAAATATAACGTTTGTCATAAAAATCGAGAACCTACGGAAGAATGAGCATGAAGAAGGAGCTTTCATTACTATTCGTAACTATGACACTTCTTTCTCTATTTAGTCCTGTCGTGTCATCAAATACCCTCTTTGAAAAGACCATTCCTTCTAACGGTAAAATCATTAATTCAAACAGTTTTCCAGATTACACTATTTGGACACAGGATGGCATGTATTACGCCAATAATTCACACCAAAGTATTATAAACAAAAATTCTGATGCAACGACCGTATTAAATTATGTTTCTGAATTGTGTAGTGATGGCGGTTATATTTATGTTAAAAATGGTGTATATGCAGTAAATGGGAGTCCTGGTGTTGCTGGTTGGAATATACCTTATGATAATATTTATGTTTTAGGTGAAAGTTGGGAAACAATTTTTACCATTCCGAATAATTTCAATTACGTTGTTATCAACATAGCAGCTGATAACATTACCTTAAATAATTTGTCAGTTGATGGAAATATGGCTAATCAAGACTCTAGAGGCGATGGTTTTGCACATGGAATACAGGTGTGGGGTAGTTCAGATTTTACTATTGAAAATTGTTTTGTTACTGGTTGTTGGAGTGAAGCAATAGTAGCTCAAAATGGAGCTAACAATGGTGTTATACGTGGATGTACAGTTAAGGATACACGTATTAGTGGAATTACTCTTTACGGGAAGGCCCATTCTGACCTTATAACGAATACGCGCAATATTGGTATTATTGATTGCATAGCAATAAATTGTGGTCTATATGAACAATTGGGAAATGGCATCTACTTTGGAGGTGTTGACCACTGTTATGGTTTTAACCTTTACATCGAAGGAGCAAGTGACTGTGGTTTAGAAATTCAAGGAGGTATCAATCAAGAATCCTACTCTCATGGGTGTATGATTAATAATGTCACATGTTTTAACACAGGTAATAGCGGGATATTCATAGATGGATCATCCTTATACCCAGTTTTTGAGCCAGAAATCACAGACTTTAGAATAGACAACACAACAGGACTGTATATTTCTATCTATGTCTCAAATGCAATAATTTCTTCCGGAGAAATTAAAAACACCAAAGGGACTGCAGTTCATCTTTATGAATACGTTGTCGGATGTAAACTTAGTCATATTTCAATCCAGGGAAGCGATAATGCCGTAAAAATAGATGGTTTAGGATGCACAGATAATATTTTTAATCAAATTGAATCATGTGCAATCTCTGGATATAATTTTGAAATTCTATCAAATAATCCAAGGAATACAATTGAAAACTCACAAATTAGTGTGGGAAATTATGGTATATATACGTTATCAGACTATACATCGATAAAGGATAACTTTTTTTCTGAAATAAAACTTTTACCAATTTACTTTGAATCAAATTTCAATTATGTTGTAGATAATTCAATTAAAGATACTCCATCAAGTTCAACATGGGCAATTTATGGAGTTTCATCAATTGGCACAACTATTGAGAGCAATCAAATTTTAAGCGATTCTCTTAACGGAGGTATACTTTTGACGGGATTTGGAAGCAAGAATAATTTAATAGATAATAATTATATTGATGCAAAAAATAATTTAGGGGCTCTAGGTATATGTATTTATTCAGATATAGAAGTAGCTGTAGATAATGAAATCTCTAGAAATACAATAGTTAATTGTTCAAAAGGTATTATAATAAAAACAAATTGGGTAAATAATACGGTTATAACAAACAATCAACTATTTTCTTGTGAAACATCAATTTTAGACTTAGGAAAGTTTACAAGTATTATTAGCAATACGGGGTACAATCCTATTGGTTTTATTAAGAACCCCTTTTTAAAGAGTGGACGAGTTCTTATAGATCAGGGCGGCGATAGCCAGGTATTGACTAGTGGTATCACTTACCAGAATTGGGGCTCACCCAAGATAGTTTATCTGGAAAATGGAATTGTAAATTCAGTTGCGCGTAATGAACAAATTTTATTTACAACCTCAAACTGCACAATTATTCTCCAGCCAAATGACACAATTGAAGTCATTTTTAGTGAACCACCAACAATAAATGTTTATGGATTATAATAGCGACCTTTCTGCTCTTATGGAGAAATGTATATACTCCTTGCACTTGCTAAATCAAAGTGATATATTATAATATTGCCGTTTTCATAAATGGATTTAAAAAGGTAGTTATTTTCAAATTTTTCCAAGCATGCAGGGGGAAGTGTCATTGTACTTCCATATCCTTGAGGGTTGTTTATGCTTAATTCAGCTACATGAAAGTAAAATCCATCCTGGCTTGTATATTGTGTTAACCTTTTATCAACTACCAGATAAGAGATATTGTTACTTATGAGCGTAATTATTACTGTGTTATTTATAGTATCAGGAAAAAAGACGCTCCACGCATTGTAGGTTATTACATTCTGTATTCCTAACCCGCCAAAGACGATTGACACAGTGGCATCACCCATGATAGTGTTATATCTTCCCATATGTTGAGTGAACCAGTTAGAAGCAGCGATAACATCAGGAGTTACTGCAGATGGACCTGCTGCAAAATTTGCTGAATTAGAAAACCTGCCAGACTCGTCACCTCGAAAACTTATACCACCAATTGCAATTAAAACAATGCTAACAACAACTAACCCTTTTAGTAGAATATATTTGTGTGATAGGATTTTTTCTACACCGTAAGCAATAACTGGCGCTACGCCCACAAATAAAAATGGCATAGCTCTATAAGAAAGTTCAGCAGCACCGGTAAAAACTAATGGAAGCGATAGGAAAACTAAAAATGGACCATAAACAATAAAAGCCCTAAAGAGAGCGTTTTTAAATTTTTCTCTCCGAAGATACCAAACACCTATAACAGATAGCAAGAAAAGAAGGGGAAAATACAAATAATTGATTGTAATTTCGTAATTTGGAAGTAATGACCTTGAAAATAACGTCCGTGGGCTACCTTCCATAAAAAGGTTTATAATACTATTGAACCTTTGTGACAGTAGTTGTGTGAAGTCTGTTATTGTTATTGGCGCTGTAAAAATTATCCAAGATAGGGTAATTGTAACCGTAAGTAATGTTATTAATAAAAAACTTCCCTTTATATTTTTATATTTAGCTTCCCTTTTTCTAAAATAAAATTGTGTACTGGTAATAATTATCAACAAAAAAAGAAACATATATGTTGAAAAAGGATGTGTGCAAATTAAAGCGAACAAAACTAATAGAAAACTGTAAAAAAATATTCGCTTGACATTAGTCAAATTCTTTGAAAGAAGCCATGTGAGTACTAAGAATAACACAATACCTAATGATTCATAACTAAAAAGAGAATTAAAGAAAATATAACTTGGGTTACATGCATATATGAAAGCGGCAATAGAGGCAACTCTATTTGAAGCTGATATATTTTTTACTATTAAAAAAAGGATTATTGGTTGAAGTAAGTGAAGTATCCCTACAAAAAAAATTGCAGAAGTAAATAAAGATAATCCGGTGATTGTTGAAAAAGAGTTTGTAACTAATTCCAAGCCGGGATAGTTCATAATAACGGGTAATTTTTGCAGTATTGTAGGTGTAAAAGAGAGGTTTCCAGTTTCATGGAGTAGTGTAAGCACTTGATAATGTAAAACTTCGTCTTGAAAATTAAAGAAAGAAGGGCTTCTTAGAATTTTCGGTAAATATAGAATAACACCCCAAAAAAATATGGTGCCCAATTTTTCATGGAGAGCGCTATTTTTCTTAAATAACAGAAAAATAGTAGGGATCATACACAATAATATACCCAACCAAAAATAACCATATGAAACGTTACCTTGAAATGGTCTGGTATATGTGAATATAATAATGGTTGTTCCTAAAAGCCATGTAACAATAATGGGAAACTTATAATTTAATGAAATAGATTATCACCATCAATTTAGATAATATTACCTTTTTTTATTTGGAACGCCTGTATTTAGTTTAGTGTTTAGCTTTCATATAACAGATAATTGTATTATTTTATAAATCACCATGAATCTTTAACATTCTCTATCCAT
>CAZQTZ010000035.1:7996-14983 GCA_964596465.1 uncultured Candidatus Bathyarchaeia archaeon
GTAACTTTTTACCCGTATAAAGTGTTGGTTAAACTTTTAATTGCTTATGGTCAAGAAGATCATTGATAAATATTACTTATATTTGTATCCTAAATATTAGACAAGTATGCACTTACTTTTCAATAATAACTTTTGATATATTCTTTCAAGTTTAGGAATAACAACGGTTTGCGAATAAAATTCTTCCAGTCTATTTCTTCCTCGGATACCCATTTTCTTGGCAATATCTGGATTACTTAAAAGTAACTGCATCGCTTGAATTAATACATTGGAATTATTTGGTTGTATAAGTAATCCAGTACGCTTATTTTTAATCACTTCTCTCAAGCCGCCTATATCTGAGGCAATAATAGCCTTTTTATAACTCATAGCTTCTAGGGCCACTAGTCCAAAAGGTTCTGGCCAAATTGAGGGAATGACAACAAATTTACATTTTGAATATGCTTCAAGTACTTGACTGGGAGAAGCATTTTTTATAACAATGATATTGCCGATTGACTTGTATGAAAATTCAGGAGATGTTGCGCCCAATAAAACTAACTTAGTTTTTGTTTTAAGTTTTTTAAAGGCATCGATTAAAACTTCAACGCCTTTATAGGGAGCAAGAGAACCTACAAATAAAATGAAGTCATCAGGAATTTCTTCTGAATTTAACAAATTTGAATAATTTTGCTTAATAGCTAAAAAATTTTGTATAACACTTACTTTATTTTTTATTTTTAAATATTTTTCACATTTTTCTTTAACAAAATATGAGTTTGAAATATATTCATCTGCTAAAAACAGTCTATCTCTGCCTAATTTTAATCCAAAATAAGTTAAAGCAGATTTAGCTAACCCAAGTTTAGCACCTGCACAAGTCAAGCATCGATAAGTAAAAGGTCTAGAGCAAATTTTATTATTTTTGAAAAGAGTAATTTTCGGGCACATATAACCATAATCATGCAAGGTGACTACCAGAGGAAATAATAATACTCTCTTCAAAACTAAAACGGAATATAGAAGCCAGCCATGGCAATGAACTATATCAGGTTTTTCCTCTAATATCAATTTTTTTATCTTTATAATTGCAATGGGATCAGGAATGGGCGGAGGATACTTCATGTTTCTATCTTTGAACAAAATCGGTAGTTGTTGCATCAATCCGAAAAAACGGAAAACCTTAACACCGCAATCATCTTCGAAACCTTTCAATTCATTGTTCCCAATGGTAGCAACTATAACCTCATTACCTCTTTCTACTAGAGCTTTGCTTAGGATTTGGACATATCTAAAACTGCCGCCTAAAAAAGGAGGATAAAAATCTGAAATCATTAATATTCGCATTTTTTTACACCTTGAAAATATTTACTAACTCGTTAGGTTACTGCTAACTAAACAATAATGACCGTTAAAAATCATATGAATTAGCAGCTTTTTCATCGAGTAACACTTTTATAAATTCTCTAAACCGATTTTTTGGTCTAAACTGCCCCATAGAATTGACATACTTTCTCTTTGCTAAAGTATCCTTGAGGTGAAAAATATTCCAAGCAAACCCTTTATAGCGAGCCAACATGTATTCATTCGAAGTTTTAAAAAAAACAATTTCCGAGATTGGATAAACTACCAATTGGAAAAAGATACTTGTTGTTAAATAACGTAATGGGTAATGGATAAAAAAATTCCTAAATCTTGCTCTCACCCAAAAATAATAACCTTTTGAAGGGTCCTTCCGGCGGGTAAATGAGGCTTTATGCCAAGCAAACGCTGAATTGTTGAACTTGAACTCATATCCACACCTAAGAGCCCTATACGTCCAGTCAACTTCCTCACCATACAGAAAAAAGGTTTCGTCAAGTAGACCTATTGTATCAATAACTTTTTTCCTAATAACAATTGCACAACCAGTGATATAATCGAAATCATCTAAACTCCCTACCTGGTTAATTTTCTTTTTATGACCAACACGCCATTCAATTCCAGTAATTGCATCCATTCTCATGCCCGTAGACCAAAGTAAGTCACTTGGTTGTGAATAAAAAATAGGTCCACCTGCGATAGCAATTTTTTCATTTTCAAAAAGCGTACCAACAAGTTTCCAGAGCCAATCAGAATTTGCGTAGGCATCATTATTGAATAGCGCAATAACTTCGCCATTGGCGACTTTTATACCTGCATTACAAGCGCCTGCAAAACCTAAGTTATCAGAATTCTTGACAAGGATAACATTTTGAAAATTTTTTTCAATTAACTCAACAGACCTATCAGTGGAGTTATTATCAACTATTATTATTTCAAATTTTGGGTAGTTTAAATTGTTTAGCGAGCTAATGCACTCTTTTAGCAGTCCTTCGCCATTCCAATTAGGAACGATAATTGAAACTAATGGTTTTTCCATCATTCCACCGCAATTCAAACTACGCTTTACTGATTTTTTTTTTAGCTGAGTAAATGATCCCATACCCAAATTGACCAAAATAGGGAATCTTTGCGCAAAGCAATTCGATTATAGAAAAGAGCTCTAACAGGTTTTCTTTTTTGACTATTGAATACAGTACTGGTGGAAGAGAAAGAACACCTTCACAGGAAATTTTCGAAAAACCTGCAGATTTAAAGTACTGTTTCATCGAGACCAAAGAAGATATAGGCGCCCAATTTGAATTTGAATTGATAGTTTTCTTGATTAAAAATGTCAGATAAGCCAAACTGACCCCATTATTTACTTCATATACTGCAGCATGACCACTCGTTTTGGTTAGCCTATTAATTTCTTTAAGAACATCAAATGGCGAAGGAGAATATTTGAACGCTCGTATGGAGTAAACAAGATCAAAAGCGCCTTCTTTGAAGGGCAAGTTTTTCATATCCGCTTGTACAACCAAAATATTACTATCAGGGAAGCGTTCCTTTAATCGTAAAAGCATCTGCTTGGATAAATCTACGCCTACATTGCAGTCAGAAAAATTTGAAACGTAAGATAGATACCTTCCCCAACCACAACCAACTTCTATTATACAAGTAAAACGAGTATCTTCACGCAAGATATGATTGAGTATTCTTTTTCTCTCAATATGTGCTAAAAATTTTTCACCCTTATTTTTAAATATAGCATAGTTGTTTGATTCAGAGTCGTAGATTTTCATTACTTCCGACTCACAATTTTTCTTTATCTTAAATGTGGACATACTCATTACCGTTTAATTTTTGAAATTTAGAATAGAGGCTCCGTGATATTGAGCTTCAATTACCGAAATAGGAGGATCCATTGTTGTCCATTGGGATGGTGCTATGAAGGCATCACATTCCTGCAGAATCTGACATTTTTCTTTTTCTTGGAGTTTTTTTTGAATGACTGTTAGTTCAACGTTTCCACGTTTCAGCTTTTGGTGATTAAAAACCGAAGTTGTGTAAACAGTTACTTTATAATGCCTACTTATGTCTTTATTCATTTTTTCAATAATTTTTTCGTAAGGGAATCTTTTTTCAATTATCTTTCCAATATAAACAACATTAACAATTGACGGAAGAATGCCATTCTTTAGGTTTCGTTTTTTTCTTTCTTGATTTACTTCATAATTACAATAAGGGCAAGTATATTGGGGCGAAACAATACTTATTGTCCGTATTAAACCAGCTTTCTTCAAGCCCTTAGCTACTTCTGAAGAGGCAAATAAGTATTCATGTACAAATAATTGCCAAAATATTGGGCCAAAACGATTATTCAAATTGTGTAAGAACGAACATGTCCGGTTGTTTAAAAAATAAATTGGCATTACAACTTTTATTTTTTTATTCAACTTAACTTTTAAAACATAAAAAGGGCTTACGTTGTGAAGAATTACAACAGTTTCGTTATTAGTGAAGCTGTCAATATTTGTTAGCAATTCTCTTTTTCCTTTTTTTCTATCAACAAGAAGGAAAGTTATGGGTACCGCCCTTGCATTTAACTCGGATACGAATGTAGACATATAGTTATCTTCGCCAAAGAGAAGAGGTGTTTTTCTCAAATCTCGACTACTCAATAAAAGAACATTTTTCGCATGCAAATTATTCAGGAAATCTGAGATAGTTAAAAATTTGAGTTGCCTACCATTTAATGTGATATTTGTCACGCTCCAATTTCTCTATCTTACGCGTAATGTCAAAAGACCGATTGTTTAAATGCTATTTGTTTGGTAGATGTATTTTATTTTTTTATCACCCTCTAATTTGGGGATAATGCCCACTAAACCACCATTATAATCTATACAATAGTATCTCTTTTACCATAGTTCAATTTCGTTTATATGCCTACTTTTTAAATCGTTTACAAGATTTAAAGCGTGAATTGCAAACATAGTAGCCCAAGAATATAGCCGTTTTACTTTGGGCTTGAATATGTTAAAGTCAAGTTCTGCAAGATAAAAACCGCCTTGTTGAAGATTGTCTAGGTCACCATTTTCCATTTTTATAAGATACCGCAAAGACTTTTCGATCGCCATTTTATATTTTTCTTCGCCAGTTTTTGAGTATAAAACGCACCAAATTCGAATTGATTGTGCTACAGCACTTATATCAGTGTATCTTATCCCTCGATCATTAATCCAAGCGGGTAAACGCCCATCTTTTCTCTGCAAACTAATTAACCAATCTCCGCCCAACTTGGCAGAATCGAATAGTTTTTTATCTTCTAAACCATTCGAAGCAAAGAGTAAACCTTCTACGGCGTAACAATGGGTATGGGAAAAAGTAACATTGGAATCAGGAACAATTCTAAAGTTCCCTCTCGATGTCTGCTGTTTTAATAGCCAATCGCAAAGTGACAAAACACTGTTCATAACTAAAGGTGCTTTGGAAATATTATAATACTTCAGTAAGCCAATCGCTATTTTTCCATGGTGACATCCACTTTTGTAGAACCACGATTTTCGAATTGAATTTGGCACGAATCTGTCAGATGCAAAAAGCCCAGTGGATGTATTATATAGGTGTTTAAATGAACCATCAGGATTTTGCATTTGACTTATGAGCCAATTTGCACTTTTTTCAGCAGATTTTAAATAGGCTTTTATTCCTGTTGTTTGATATAGGTCTGACAATCCACCTAAACAAATTCCTGCATCAAAAGAATACAATTCGTTTGATTTTATCCTGCTATCCAAATCAATACTGTAAAGATAACCCCCAGACTGACTTGAAGCGTCAGCATATTGCATTTTTAAAACCCAATCGGCGGCTAATTTAGCTTGTTTAAGATATTCCGGGTCAGTCGTCTTTTTGTATAAGTCCAAAAGCAGCTCAATGCCATACCCAGTTATTTCAGTGTAAGCGTACTGACATGATTTCTTCCTAATATCATAATAATTATTAAAGCTCCCAAAAAGTTGATTATCTTCCGGTCTGAAATTATGTATTTTGGAATTAATTAACCAGTTTATAGATTTATTTATTCTATTTTCGAAAGATAATATAAAGTCGAAGTCTAAGTTCATTTATATATCAATCCCAATCTTTAATAATTATTAGTTAGTTTTTATTGTTCATTTCTAAAACCTTGTCTGTCCTAGAGTTTATTATTTTCCGAATAAGGAATGCTAACCGCTCGGTACTTTTAGCCCATGTCTTTTCTCTTGAAGCAATAAAGCCTTTTTGAGTCTTTTCGAATAATGATTTATCTTTAAGGTATAATTTGGAAAAGACCCTTACGTAATCTGTTGGTTTATTGACTATTGATAAATAACATCCGTTGCTAATAGCTTCCGGAATAGCAGTAGATAAAACTGGTATTTGCTGAGATAAATATTCCCACATTTTATTAGGAGATGAATAATAAGAAGTAGGATTGGAAATATCAAAAGGTATAATTCCAGCATTAATGCAACTCATATAATACGGAACTTCATTATACGAAACAAAATCAAGCCACGTAACGATATTTGCAAAAAGTTTATCTTTTAATATACCGCTGACTTTTTTAGAGAAATTTGTGTGAAGACCTCTACCTACAAGTAAAAGCTTTACAGGGATGCCTTCTTTTATTGTTAGTTCAATCCCTTTGAATAGAGGCTCTATATCTAGCCAAAATTCGATACTACCAATGTAACCTATAATGAAATCTTGAGAAGAAAAACCAAGTTTCTTTTTCATTTCACAGCTGTTTTTATTTTCTAGAAAATTTTCACCTATTCCATTGGGAACAATCTCGACCCATCGAGCATTTGCTTTTTCTGCATAAACCTTCAATGCATTAGAAACTACCGTTACCAAATTAGCATGTCTCATAATTTTACGTAACATATAATCAAAGGCATTATTACAAAGCTTCCCATGCGTGCTATTAACATTGAAAAGATTTCCAGTAGCACTGGTTGGGAAATAATCGGGTAGGTCAACAATGATGGGTATTCCAGTTGGAGATAGTTGGTTAATTAAGGTGTAAAGGAAGGGACAAGCAAGATTAGAAAGTACAATTAAATCTATTCTATATTCATTTACGATTCGCCTAATCTGTAGAGCATGACTAAGAGAGTTTAAAAGGTAATATAATGCTATAGAATTAGATAGTATTCCTGTTAGATTATGTACCTTCAGAGTTGTTTTTAATCTATTTTTTGAAAGAAAGTTAAACCTAACGACGTGTACCTCAAAATCATCGTATGCATTAAGTCTCTCAAAAAGTTGATTATGCCTTTGTGGAAAAGGATGACAAAGATAATCACTAGTTGGTACAACTAAAACTTTAATCATTTATAAAACCCCGAGAGATCTAATTAAGTAATTGTTTCTATTGCATTGATCCTAAACCTAAAAAATGATCACTATATGAAAAAATATTTGGAGTATGATGGAAAACCCAAAGTTCCAAAAAGGGCTCATTAGGGAACATATACATTTCTAAATCGAGTCCAACTATAATTCATTAACCACCACAGGAACATTATTAATCGATAGAATTTTGACTTTAGAGCAATATGATTGAAAAATCCGAAAAAGTGAAATTTTTGCTCAATACCACATATAAAAATA
>CAZQTZ010000036.1:0-7738 GCA_964596465.1 uncultured Candidatus Bathyarchaeia archaeon
AGAATAATCGACATCCGCATGACGAACAAGAAAAACGGTTGTCACCTTTTCAGTAATGCATGGACGCCAAATAATAATAATTATAACTATGATTATAGCAATAAAAATTGGAATATACAACTTCTTATTTACACTATGTCTTTCAGGCATGTTTTCACCTCTTTGATATATATTTTGAAGAATGCTTGCTTGGACTTTCAGCCTCAGAGTATTCTTAACTATTACCGGACTTTTATTGTCACATCAAGTCGTTTCAAGACTTTATCCGGAGAATCCCATGACCTGCGTAATTTCAGGCGGATTTGCTGATTCCCAGATGACTTGGCTAAAAAACGCATAACACGCATACCACCACGACCCAAGGCGATTCCTGGCGATTGAATATAGATTGAATCAAGAAGCTCCAAAATCAAACCTTGCATAGGCTCCAGTTCCCATTCATAACCAGTGGTCAAATTCTCTTCTAAGTGAAAGACAATTATATTACCTTCATGAACCGGGATAATTTTTCCCTGATCATACTCTGTAATTATAATCTCTGACATATCCAGGCTCCTATAGCAATGGCGCCTTTACACGCCAAATTGCGTGTTTCCCCTCAAACGGGTTCAATGCCACTTTCCCAACCAAACTGTCGGGAAAGTAGCAAGAACCTTTTATTCGGATTGGGCAGAACGGTCAACGGTTATATTTGTGTTTGGTCGAGCTGAATCCATTGCCACCATCGTTGTTTCGCCTTCAGTCATTGTTCCAACAATCTCCCCCGGTGCAGCTAGCTCCATTTGTAGTTTTCCACCCATAGAGCATGGCAAAGCAAGAACTGTCATTGTTCCAGAATCAAAGCCAATGGTATAGCCCTTTAGCCAAATCTTCCAGTAATAGGTATAAGTTCCAGCAGGTAGTTTTGCTGCAAAGGAACTATGAACTTGGACATGCTGATTGGCAGCTTGGAATGAACCTTTGCGTAACGATGCTGTCCACATGACATTCGGGGATATGTCTGAATAGAGACCAGTAGTGAAATGCTGAGGTGCTACACCCGCTGCAATGAACGCTGATGTATCGGCGGAAATCGAAACAAACATTGTCTTTGGCAGTGTGAACGTGACCGCTAGTACATTATCGTTAGCAGTAAACTTCTTATTGTCAGGCCATAACAATTCGTTGTAAGCAATCAAGCTTGGCCCATCTTCACATGTTGGTCCTATCTTAGCCTGCGTCCAAGTTGCAGCATAACCTACCTTATTAGAGTTGTAATCGATCCACATATACCCTGATTCCCCCCAACCGGTTCCCCACGAATTCTTAATCCTCCATGCATTCTTACTGTCATCCCATCCCACCAGTGTAATAGCATGGTTGACTTTCGCATTTGAGTGCTCATTGAAAACCCCACCTGTATAGGCTTTGAATGCTGGTGTCGCAACTACGGCTACTCCGAGTGGCCCATACATACATAATGCCTTCTTCAACGTGGCAACTGACGGAATATCAACTGTGCTATCGACATATCCCCAAGCAACTGCTTTATAAGGATGCTCCACGTTCGTCTTGCATGTTCCTTTAACAGCAACATAAGGATAATCAGCTTCTTTTGCTACACCTTTGTCAATTAAATATTCATATATCCACCAACCGCCTCCACAACTATAGTTCTGACTATTACAATCAAGCAATTCTTGTTCAGAAGCATCAATAAACGTCTTGTTCAAAATAGCGTAACTCCCTTCATAAGCACCAAGTGTACCAAAAGCCCAACAACTACCACAACTATCTTGATCTCTCACCGGTGTAACCCCATTATAGTCAGCCCAATTGAATTTAGCCGCATCGGCTACGCATTGCCCAAGAAACATCGAATATAATTCCGTCTTTGGTTGAGCTAAGCTATTCTGCATTTTGGCTTTGTTCAGCCAATCTGCAGGTGGAGTCATGCCAGTTATTTGCTCAGTCGGTAAATCCATCACTGTCGTATAGCCTACTTTAAAGGTCCATTGCTTATTCACTGCCTCCTCGCGCAAGGCAGCGAGTTCTGTCTTAATCTTTTTTGACGCGCTTAATTCTCTTTTCTCATAATTCATACTCATTTAATTACACCTCCTTTCAAAACTTCTAAATTAAATATCCTTAGTGCTTTCTTATAGTAATTTCTTAATGGAAATCTTAAAATTTTAGTATTACGACGAAAGACTTAGGATTAAGTTGAGGTTTTTTGATTGGAAGAAATTGAAAATTTCTTCATTGAAATGTCCAATGAAAATAGGTTAAATATTTTATTTTTATTAGACAAAAAAAAGCTTAATCTAACTCAAATCGCCTTAGAATCAGGTCAGTCCCTAGCAGAAGCTTCAAGGAATTTGGCTCGGCTTAGAAACAAAAAATTTGTTAGAAGAGATTCTAATGGCTGTTATCATCTTTCTAACATAGGATTAGCCACGCTATGTTTGCTCCCGGGAATCGGTTTTTTAATAAAAAATAAGGAGTACTTTCTACATCATTCGTTCGTTTCGATTCCAAACGCACTATTTGTCAGAATTGGCGAATTAAGTAATACCTCGAGAGTCAAGGGATTTATCAGCCTTGTCGATTTAATTGAATCTTGCATTCTAAAAGCTGAAAAGAAAATATTCATTATGGGTGAGCAAATTCCCTTAAAGAATGCAAATCAGATTGAAGAAAAAGTGAACCGGGGAGTACAGTTCTCAAGTCTGTTTCCAGAAGATTATGCTATACCCATTAAGTTTGAGGGTAAATACATTAATCACGCCAATAAAATTAGATATTTGAGTAAAATAGACAGCTTTATCTTGTTAACAGAGAAGGAGACTATTATCGCATTACCTGACAACTCAAATAAAATAGACTATAACGACGCTATTTATGGCAAAGATAGACTTTCGCTCGAATGGTGTGAAGACCTTATCAACCATTTCTTTAAAGCCGCATTCCCCAAATAAATTCTAATTTTAGGAAAAATCTTGAATTTGGTTAAAGAAAAAAATATTTTTTAATCGTTCAAATGTGTTTATCAGGGTTCAGCTACATTCGAAGATTTTTTAGAAATAAATAAGAATTAAACTCCTCTGACGACGTAGTTTTTAATAATATTATGTAAAAACTTATTCAACTTGCCTCTTTACGTTTTCAGAGTTATTTTTTAAAAAAAAAAAAAGAAAAGGATGTTTGATTATTTTCGTCGCATTATTACTAGCAATATTGAAACTATGGCAACGATAAGGGCAAGCGCAGCAACTGCTATTATAGATAATGAGGTCAGGTCATTTGAGTTGTTGTTCAAGTTTGATGATGTTGAAGTGACGCTTAGGTATGTTGTGCTTTCTGAGCTATAGTATGAGTTGGTACCTTCGAATGTTGCTTTTATGTGGTATATGCCTTCACCTGTGGGGGTCCATGTGTGAGCGTAGTTGCCATTTATGTCTGATGTCGCTGTACCTAGATCTATTTCGTTTCCATTAGGACCAACGGCGGTTAGTTTTACGTTTACTCCTTTAGCAGTGTAGGGTTTGGGTTGCTGCTGATAGAGGTATTTCATCCATGCAGTCATATCTGAGTCTGCTATTGCAGGTGTGTTTTTTGCTCCGGGGCTTTGGTCTGTTATTGTTCCTGTTACGAGAACACTGTCACCATTCGAGATTACATTGTCTTGGACCAATAAGGTAGTTGTAGTTTCGCCTTTTCCGAATGCGTATGCTTGGCGGTCATAATCGTTGAATATTAGAAGTTCTCCGTCTGCTACAGCCCATGTAGTGGTGAAACTTGGGATTCTCCAAATTTCGTTCCCGTTTATAGCGCTTATGCAAATAAGGTTGTATCCTTTTAAGATAGGAGCATTCGGGGTGTGTTCTTGAGTGAATAAGAATACTTTGTTATCGGCAATTACGACTCCGTTTAAGCTCGGCCACGAATAGTAAGGCGTTGTTAATCCACTGCTTCCCTGATTATAAGTCCATAAATGAGCACCTGTATGAAGGTCGAATGCAGTTACACAACCAGAATAGCCGGTCACATATAGTTTACCGTAAGCAACCTGCCCAATCCAGTCGTACATCGAATAGTCATCATTTGTGTATTTGCTTAAAGATTCAGTAGACCAGATTTTTTCGCCTGTAATTACATTAAATCCGTGCCATTGCATTGTTTCTTTTTGGAAGGTAGTATAAACGCCCTCAGCGTTTCCGCATTTGAATCCGATTAATCCAGGCATGCTTGGACCACTAAAACCCCAGTTATATCCAGATCGTGTTTGTTTCCAAAGTTGTGCTCCTGTGCTTGTACTGTAGCCTATATGAATGAATGTGGGATCTGTTCCTTTCATGGTGGCTGTTACTGCGGCTTCAGCAACTATAACACCATCATCATAGTCAATGAAGCTGATTGAAGGCACTCCTCCAGATACTGCAGGTACTGAGACTTCCCATTGAATACCCTTTGCAAAGTCTATTACTGCGGGAGGACGCCAGGCTTCAGCCGACCATTGAACAGTTCCATTCATAACTGCGAGAGTTGAGTTCCACAGAGATAGACGGTTTGTCATTCCGTTAAGGTTGTAGACTAACAATTCTCCTTTTGGTCCATATACGTTTGTTCCGGAGGTCACATTCATAATAGTCGATACTAACATGCCTGTGAACGCATCATAGACTTCCCAGTAACCAGGATTAACGGTTGACCATAGATATGCAACGACACCATAACCGTCAGCACCTTTGAAGTTCATAGTTTGACCGAAAGATATTTGGGGCATATTCTCTTTTCGCCATAGTTCTTCGCCAGAACGCAAATCTGCACACACTACTCCCGGTATTCCGCCACCGAAGCCTGCGCCTGGATAGATGTTATAATACAGTCTTCCACTGATAACTATTGGAGGGGTAAAGAGTACTTCATATGGGTTAGCTGTGTAGTAGTTGACGCCATATCCAGATTCTCCTCCGACGATGCCTCCGAAAGAGAGTTGTTTGGTCCAAAGAATGTGTGCTGTTTCAGGCGCTTTGGTGTACTTGGCAAAACCAGTTGAAGATGATAACCAGTTACCTGCAATTTGGTACCATTCCCGGTTTTCAGCAGTTATCGGAAAAGTCCAGTACCCAGGGGGTAAACCGATGTCGGGTATTGCGGTTGCTTGTTGTGTTTGGACAGTGGCTTCAACGACGCGACTGGTGGATGGCTTATAGTAATATGTTCCAACTCCTAAGGCCATATAGAATGAGGCGGAAGTAATTTCAACGGTCTGACCAGGGAAACTAAGCTGGAAGTAATATTTCCCTACTGATTCAGGGGTATAGATTAGGTATGCGCTACCCAGAGAATCTGATTCAAAAGGTCCTCTGGTTTCTGTTGATCCATCGGGTTTAGTGATTGTTACGGTTAGTCCTTTCCAGCCATAGTATTCAGCCCCTAAGTTTTGGGGTGGAGCACTGTCTAACCAGAAGATGACGTTGAGTGATTGGCCAATACCTACTGGTTGAGGATTCACGGTGATGAAACCATAGGTTGGGAAAGTAGCTAAAGCATCAGCAGCATTAGACTTCGGAACTGCAGCCATAAATGCAGACATAGACAAAAGCAGAACAAAGAAGCTTACAGCCAAAATTTTGTTTTTCAAGTTCTTTTTTCTATTAAAATTTAAACATTTAAGAAAATCCAAAATCCTTCCTCCATATTGGTTATAAAGCCTTGATTTGTTTAATGATTGTTTATAACATTTTTCTTAAATTAAAAAATAATAGAAACAAAATGTCAAAAATTATAGAAAAAATTAGCATAAAGTGGTAGAAAAATATAAAATAAATACACATAAGTAATAATAGGAGAGAATTTTAATTGCTAGAAGTTGCTAAAATAAAAGAGCTTGATGCGAAAATTTTAGGATTTCTTTTGGAGAATTCACGTACAGGTTTTACTGAAATAGCTAAAGCCTGTAAAGTTTCAACAGGCACTATAAGGAACCGTTATGATTTGCTAAGAGAAACCGGAATAATTAACGGAGAAATTATGCAGGTAAATCCCTATAACCTAGGTTATAGATGCATCTGCGATATCGGAATTGCCACTTCTATTAAAAATGAAAAAGAAATACGCGACCATCTGAACGCTAAAAGTTCTATGAACGTGGCAACAGGTCCTTGGGGAAGGTTTAGCGTAAAATATCTTGTGGCCTTAAGAGAGAATAAGGATTTACAACATACTCTTGAAGAACTAGAATCAGACTTTCGTATAAAAACCGTTGAAACACTCATTTGGGCAGAAACAAGTTACTTAGATCACCCGGAAAACCTCTTAATTAAGACAAATCAAAACGATTTTCGACCTGAATTTATTCAAAAAGATACTCAATTTAAAGTTAAGAAAATCCAGATAAACCAAACAGACATCAACATTGCAAAAATTCTTGCCTTGAATTCCAGGACATCGTTTAGAGAAGTAGGAAAACAAGTAGGACTTTCCACAAAAAGTGTAATTCAAAGATATAAAAAACTTAGAAAGACAATTTTAACGAATTCTACTGTTTCGATTGACCTACGAAAATTAGGGTACAATGGAACAATGCATACTCTAATAAAAGCGCAGAGTAAAAACAAGAATACTGAAATTCAAGCCCAATTGATTAAAATCCCAAACTTAATAGTTGTCCTTAAATTAATCGGACAGTACGACTTCTTAACAATCAGTCCGATAGCAGATTTGAAAGAATTCTTCAGCTTGAGAAATCAAATCAGATCAATTGAAGGGATAGAAAAAGAAGAAACATTTGTCTGGGAAATGTTCCCAACTTGGCCGATAAATATTTTCTACCGATTACTAGAGTCAAATAAATATAATAATTTCAGGAAAATAAAATGAGACAGAACACTTATTTTTTATTCTAAACATGGTTTTTCTATTAATAATTACCTTCCTAAGAATTATAGTGGTCTGCATCTTTACATTCACCGAAAGAGTTAACAGTATCAGATTAAAATCAAAAAGTTAGCTTCAGCAGAAGTTTGAGAGAGGTCAAGATTGATTGTTTGTGATAATCTAATAAAAATTTATGATAAGAGTGACTATAAGGCGCTTGACTCTCTAAGCTGCTGCATTCCCTCGGATGGAATATTCGCTTTAATAGGTCGAAATGGTTCTGGAAAAACCACCCTTATCCGAATTCTAGCAACGGAGTTAGAACCAACATCAGGCAGAGCAGTTATAGACGGCATAGATGTTGTAAAGAATCCGGGCAGGTTAAGAGAAAAAATCGCAATAGTACCTCAAGAGGCAAGACCGATACCTTGGATGACACCGATGCAGACGATACTCTCTTATCTTTTATGGCGAGGATACAGTTACACTGAAGCAAAAAAACGAGCAAAAGAATCACTTGAAAAACTAGCAATCCAAACCTACGCAAATACCTTAAATCGCAAACTCTCAGGAGGAATAAAACGCAAAGTCTCAGTTGCTACCGTTCTGGCTTCTGAGGCTGAAATCATTTTTCTTGATGAACCAACAACAGGCCTTGATCCTATATCAAGAAAAGAGCTCTGGAAAATTCTCAAAGAAACTGGGAAAGAGCGATTTACTTTTCTAACAACCCACTATCTTGAAGAAGCTGAGCAACTAGCTGATCAAATAGGAGTACTTGACAAAGGACAACTTGTACGCATTGGCACTTTAGATCAATTACGACAGAGCGTAAAATACAATTATAGCATACAATTACTTTCAAAACCAATACCTG
>CAZQTZ010000036.1:7748-14934 GCA_964596465.1 uncultured Candidatus Bathyarchaeia archaeon
TTTTCTATCCCAAATCAAGGGCGAATCCATGACCGGAGACGAGGGAAACATTAGGATACTCACAGACGAAGAAGAAGCATTTAGAATATCAAAAGAACTCTCCAAAATCGGCTTTAAATTCAATATAACTCCCGTATCTCTTGACGACATATTCTTCTACCTAATCAGCAAAGAAGGAGAAACATCACCTTGCCAAAAGAGAATCAAATGAAGAGAAGTAAGGCAAGCCAGATTCTCGCAGGTATTCTTGTCAATTCAGTTTATGAAATGAAAAATTACCCCATAATCTTGATAAGCACTGTTCTTTCACCGTTATCCTTCCTGCTTTTGGTAGTATTCGTAAGTCAAGGTACTCTAACTGGAGAAGCCGTGATAGGAGGATTCATAATGACGATCACTCAAAGTGGCATGGCGCTTCAGTCAGATCTAGCGCATCTTAAAAACGACTTTAAACTCCAAGACATGATTGTTGCATCCCCGACCAACTGGTTAACTTTTATAGTCGGACTTGCTATCGGGGACATAATTTATTCTCTTCCAGCGTTGATTGTATTAACAGTTCTAGCTTACTTCTTCCTATCGATTAATATTATCGGAGTAATAGGATTATTTACTGTACTTTTGCTCATGTTCTTAGTTTCAATGTCAATTGGCTATGCCCTTTCAACTTATTCTAGCGATATTGTACAAAGCTTTGCCTTCGCTAGACTTATTGCCACGCTTTTCTCAACAATACCTCCAGTATATTACCCAATTACGTTCATTCCATTACCGTACAGATATCTGGCTTATCTTTCCCCGACAACTTACGCCGCAGAAATAGCCCAAAGCTTCGCTGGACATGTATCACCAGAACCAGCAAACATACTTCTGGATTGGATAATACTTGTAACATTGACGATTGTATTTTTCGTCATCGCCGCTACCAAAGCACGCTGGAGAGAACGCTAAAAAAGAAAGTGATTAGAGAAAATAGCCCAGTTCATTTCTTAAAATGATAATTAGGGAATAGAAGCCAAAAGAAGGGGCTTATATTATGGATGTTATGAAATTCATAACGACGTCAGGGAACATGCCGATTATTACTGATACTAATGCAAGCATGAATAATGGAATGAGCATTGTTTTGGGTGCTTCTTTGACGTTTTCCATCTTTGGCCCAATTGGCCCAAAGAATATGCGTACGACTGGCCAGAACGTATAGACGGAGGTAAGGAAGGTGCCAAATATTGCTATTATGCTGAGGATTAAGAAGGGTAAGTTACCTGTTACGCCGTTTTGGAATATTCCAGTAAACATTATCCATTCTGCCTGGAAACCTGCAAGTGGCGGAATTGCCGATAGGATTAGTGAACCGATTATGCATAGTGTTGCAGTCCAAGGCATACGTTTTGCAAGTCCACCCATTTCTTTAATGTCTCTAGTTCCAGTCTGGGTTAGGAGAATACCTGCAACCGGGAATAAGATACATTTGCCAAGGATATGGCTCATGAAGTAGAAGACACCACCACTTACGCCTAATGCGGTCATGCTTGCAATGCCAAGTATAGAGTAAGCTGTTTGGCCAATGGTTGAGCAGGCATAGAGCCGTTTTACATCGTCTTGAGCCATTGTCAAATAAGCAGTATAAATCATCGTTACTACTGCAATTATCATCAGGGGCATACTGAATATCTGGAACGAAGCAAAGAGCTGCCCAAAAAGTAGCCGAGCGATTACATAGCTACCTAAGCCAACTATTGTGGCCACGATTGGAGCTATAGGGGTAGGTGAATTTCCGTGAGCGTGAGGTAACCAAAGGTGGACGCCGAACGCAGCCATCTTAATCAGCCAACCTACTAATACAAGCAGACAAACCCAGAATCCGATAGATTCGCCTGAAATTGCTGACAGAGCACTAATTTCGAAACTTCCAGTTCCAACATAAGCTAAAGCAATTCCGGCTAAGAATAATGCTGCACCTATGTGGTTCCAGATAAAATAAATCATGGCTATGCGGTGTCTGTCTAAGTAGCCAAATTGATCAATCAGAACATATGCGGGAATTAGAGCTAATTCAAGGAACAGATACATAGCAACAAGATTAGTAGATAATGCAATACCCACTAAAGCTACTGGGAAAAGTAAGAAAATTGCGTAATAGACAGTGAACATGTTTTTGTTTTCTTTTCCGTAGAGTTCGTGGATTCGATGTTCCATGTAGTGAATAGAGTAGAAAGCACAGGCCGTGCATACAATATTCATTATTAGGGCGACTGGTAGACCGAGTCCATCCGCATTCAGGTTGAAATTTAAAGCGATTAATGAATTAACCCATCCGTAAGCTTCCTTAACTGGCCCCACGGTCCATACTTGGTAAGCAACAAGCGCAAGCAGGATGCTGGTGTAAGTTAGAGCCGCTCCTGCTATCCAGCCTAAGTTTTTACCAAGTCTCTTACCTAGAACTAAGCATAGTGCAGCTGCGATAACGGGTATAATTATTGTCTGTAATAATGCGTATGGAATTTCCATTTACAAAAGCCCTCCTAAATATAGCGCCACTAATATAGCAATTACTAGAAATACCAGCAAGTACAGCATATTTATTCTAAGTCTGCCAGTTTGTACTTTCTTCAATTGCTTGCTGAACCTCAGGAATCCTTCTGGAATAGCAATATTTGTTACCCAATCCAGTGGGTTTTCGATATACTTCTTTAGCGGTGCTCGTATTGCCAATGCAGTGTCAACAAATACTTTGTTATAGAAGGCATCAATGTACCAGCGGTTCCAAAGGAAGCTGTAGAGCTTCTGCAAGGGCTTGCTTTTACTGATTATACTTTCGGGGTTCGATTTATGGCTAATATAAAGCCTATATGCAGGCAACGCACCAACTAATATCATCAACGTAGATGCTACCGCAATTACTATTTCTAGAGTTAACCCACTTAAACCAGAAGTTGATGCTGCTTCGCTTGCGACAACAAGCCCCAGTGATTCGGTGAAATAATTATGGAATGTATGGGTTAGGAATTCTCCAGCCCAAGGACCTACCAGACCGATAGCAACAGTAAGCACAGCTAAGATACCATATGGTAGTAACATGACCCAGTTAGCTTCGCCATGAGCATGATGAGGTTTATCCTCGTGGTCTTCAAGTTCAGGATTTAAGGGTTCACTGTGTCCCCCACTGTGGAAAATCATACCCATTAGGCGCACTACATAGAAGGAGGTCAATATTACTGAGATTAATGCAATAGCAAATATTGCGTATTGCCCACTTTCCCAGCATGCAAGCAGTACGCTATCTTTGCTCCAGAATCCGGATACTGGAAAGACTCCCATGAGAGCTAAAGAGCCAATCCACATGAAAATCCAAGTGAACTTCATTTTTTGTCGAGACAGTTTCATGTCTTTCAAGTAAATTGATCCTGAGGCATGTATGATTACTCCAGCACTGAGGAACAAAATAACTTTAAAGATACCATGGTTTATTAGGAAATAAATACTTGAAGAAGCGCCCACTACTAAACTTTCAGCACTTAGTCCAGCTACACCTAATGCGAGCACCATGTAGCCTATTGCGCTCATTGTAGAGTAGGCAAGCGATTTTTTGAGTTCTTTAGCAACTAAAGCCTGTGTTCCGCCTAAAAATGCTGTAAAAGCTCCTATTACCGCAGTCAAGATGAAAAAGACCAGCGCTTCAGAGTATGCAGGTGTTGCTATCCATGCAGCAAAGAAGAAAATTGGCAGCATTCTTGCGATCAGGTAAACTCCCGCTTTGACCATCGTAGCGGCGTGGATAAGAGCGGAAACAGGTGTTGGGCCAGCCATTGCTTCAGGGAGCCATTCATGGAAGGGGAACTGGGCAGATTTTGCAAATGGACCCATAAGCACTAAAACGCAAGTCAGCGCCAAGATGCCGGGGGTTTGAGCCATTTGTGGAAGCCATGTTCCTGCTGTATTGAGTAATTCTAGGAAATTGAATGTATGAGCATATAGGTAGAGGATAATTATTCCAGCGAGTAGCGCAACGTCGCCTAAGGTTGTTACAAGCAGAGCTTTTAATCCGCTTCGTGAGGGTTTTTGGAATGGGAATGGGGCAGGTCCGCCTATCCAGTGTTCTTTTTTGTCGAGATAGTAAAAGCCAATAAGACCAAAGCTACATACGCCTACAAGCTTCCAGCCAAAGAACATCATTATAAAGTTGTCAGCTAAGACGAGCAAAAGCATTGAGCCGATGAAAAGAGACATGAAGAACCAGAAACGCGCGATGTTTGGGTCATCTTCCATATATTTTGAGGAGTAAATTACGATTAATAGACCAAGAAGAGATACTATGTTAATCAATATGATACTTAGTGGATCAATAAGGACACCTATTGAGATATTGGCTCCTCCGGGAAGAGAAAACCAGAATGCTGGATTGTCGATATAGTTAAAGTTGGAAAGGTTAGGCAAAAGGAGAAGTGCCATAATCCAGCCTAATGCTGCAGTTACGATAACAGATATCGTCATTGCTTTTCGGTTAACTTTATTTAATACTAAAGCCAGCAAAGCACCTATTACTGGAAATAACCAGCAAAGCCATGGTGCAATTTCTTCAAACATTTTAAATCGTACCTCCTAAGGATAAGAGCGCTTTTGCAGCTTGGTCAGCAAAAGCTACAAGATCATTAGACCAAATACCGAAGACCACTATCAACACTGCAAGAGCTAAGATCGGGATAATCATAAGCCAGGGTGCTTCTTTGGCTTGAGCAACTTTCTCTGATGAAATCGGTTTGATTAGAGTATTTATGATTCGTAGGTAGTAACCTGCAGATATCGCGCTGTTTAATAATAGGATAATTCCCAACCAGCCTAGGTTGACTTCAAAAGTTGAAGTGAATATGACTAGTTCCCCGATGAAGCCGTTAAGAGGGGGTAAACCGATTAATGCCAATACTGATATAGTTAGGGCGATGGCGGTCAGAGGCATCTTTCTTCCTACTCCAACCATATCTTTTAGGTCTGTTGTGCCTAATCGATAGATTATTACACCTGCGCATAGGAAGGCGGCCCCCTTCATTAGGGCATGATTAAAGAATTGGATAAAAGTTCCGCTGATTCCAGTTTGTGTCCCAACTGCCAAACCTACTAGCATATAGCCAACTTGACCGATGCTTGAATAGGCCAACATTCTTTTTAAATCAGTCTGCATCAGGGCAGTTATGTTTCCTAGGAACATGGTAATCAAGCTTAATATTACAAAAATGGGCATCCAATCGGTTTGGATTGAAATAAATGCTGAGAAGAACATTTTGGCAATTGCGTAAATTCCTGGCCCTATCACTATTCCTGACAGTATTGCCGAGACTGGCGAAGGGGCAGCTGAGTATGCGTCGGGTAACCAAGTATGTAACGGTACCACTGCAGTTTTTACACCAAAGCCTATGAAGATGAAAATTCCAGCTACAAATACCCAAACTGTTGAAGTTGTAGCGCCTAACGCTGTTGAAATGCCTTCAAAGCTTAATGTGCCAGTTAATCCGTATAGAAGCGAAATTCCAAAAAGCGCAGTTGCTGAACCAGCTGCGCTCATTACCAAAAATTTGAAGCCTGCTTCAACTGAGGCCCATTTCTCTCGGAAGAAGGAAACCAACGCGTAGGAAGAAATCGACATAAGTTCCCAGAAAACAAATAAAGTCAACAAATCGCCTGCAAAAACAATGCCGACCATTCCGCTAATTAGGGAGAGAATTAACGTGTAATAGTAGGGTGTTCTATTACTTTTTTCGATATAGGCAATAGAATATATGGTTGCAGCGAAGCCTAAACCTAAAAATATTGACATCATGAATATGCTTAGCATATCAACCCTAAGGTGAGACGCAAATGGGCTATTTTCAGAAAGGTAAACTACGTTGTTGCTTGCTAAATTAACATCATTATATAAGCCAATTAGAGCAAACCCCGTAACTGCTAAAGCTATAGTAGTAAAAAGCCCAACCAATTTTGGTCTATGAAGTTTTGGAGATATCCAGCCAATAACCGGAGAGATAACGGTAAAGATTATTAATAAATCAAATGGTAGCGTAAACATCGAGATGCCCTCTTATCCCCTCAATCGTTTTAATTCTTCTACATCTAAAGTTCCATAATGTCTATAGACTAAAACTACGATTGCCAGGGCAATACCGCTTACTGCCCCCGCCAATCCTATGGAGATGCTAGCAAAAGAATGCCCCACAGAGTCAACAAAACCAGGCATAGCGTAAGCGGCAAAAGTGATAAAGTTCAGGTTTGCAGCATTAACTAAAATCTCTATCCCCAAAATAAGGCGAATCATATTACGTTTAGTTGCTAGACAGTATATTCCAATAATGTATAATGCAATTGAAAATATAAGATAATAAGTTAAGTCGATCATTGGGGTTTCTTCTCCTCATCGATTCTTAATAATCCAAGAGTCGCAGCCGCAGCCGCGAAAAGCGCTAAAGCTTGTCCGATTAAAGCAAAGTTATCAAAATTCCACATAAAACGACTATCTTCAAGACCAACACTCTGAGTAACGTCAGCATATCGAGTAGATTGCGCAGAAGCCTGAAAAACAGGGAAAGAGTGCTGAGCGATAAGTATTGCAAAAGCCACAATAGCCAAAATCGAGAATAAAAGACCAATAATCATAGTGGTATTAGCTTTCATTTATTGAACGCTCTCCTTACTTGTTGTCAACATTATAGCAGCTAAGAAAATAGTTACTACAGCGCCTGCGTAAATCAGAACCTGGAAAACCGCCACGTACGGAGCGTTTAAAACATAAAAAATCGCTCCAATCGTTATGCACATTCCGCAGAAAGCGATTACGGCATGTAAAACACTTTTGAGTTCAATAGATAAAATCGCTAAGAGCACCGTCGCGATCATGAGCACAATTTGGAGTACTTCGTCAACCGTCCTTCTCCATCCCCATATGAACAGTTTATAGAGAAGGGTTTAATAGGTTCCTTTAAAACCTTTTCGTAACGGGATCATGAAATGGTAAGCGAAATTCCGTTCATTTTACCCTTAGTTTTCGGGGTTTCACTAGTTACAGCATTGTTAATCTACTGGATTGGAGGAAGAATTTCCGCTAAAGGTGCTAAAACAAAGGCAAAAACCGCACCGTATAGCTGTGGAGAAGAAGGTCCAGTAGGAGAAGTAAAAGTAGATCTCGAAAGGTTCCTAA
>CAZQTZ010000037.1:0-14717 GCA_964596465.1 uncultured Candidatus Bathyarchaeia archaeon
TCAATACTAGCGGGAGTTGTAACTATAGGCTCCCTAACGGAAAGCAGATTGTTATTACAGAGAAGTCTGTGCTTAATGTTATGGAAGACATGCACTGAACAGCTAAGAGGTATTCTAGCCGATGGACACTTGTGTCCTCTATCTTCCTATTTTTTTATGAATACAATTTTGTCTTTTACAGCGTTGGGTACCTTTTATAGAAGATTTTTTTCACAAGTTCTACGCACAGCAAATAGGAAATTACCAAAATGGCTAACGCTACATAGAATAGTAGCGGTGGCTCAACTAATCCGAATAATTTGCCTATCGGAGTAAAAGGCAGCACTAAGTTTACACCAACGACGCTCAGGGTGCTAAAGAGCAGGAGCCTGCTTGGTTTGCTCTTCCAGAACGGAGTTTTGTTGGTTCTAATTACGAAGATTATCAGTGTCTGGGTTGCTAGAGATTCAATGAACCATGCCGTTTGAAATAGTGGAGCATTTGCATTAAAGATATAGAGCATAACAAAAAAGGTTAAGAAGTCAAAGAGCGAACTAATCGGTCCAAATACTATCATGAATTTTCTTATGTAGCTAACATTTAGTTTTTTGGGTTTTTCCACATATTCTGCGTCGACGTTGTCCGTTGGAATGGTTGATTGTGAAACATCATAAAGCAAGTTATTCAAAAGTATTTGAATCGGTAACATAGGCAAGAATGGAAGGAACAATGATGCTACCGCTACACTAAACATTCCGCCAAAGTTGGAGCTTGTTCCCATTATGATATACTTCATTGTATTCCCAAAAGTTTTCCGACCTTCCAGTATGCCATCGTCTAGTACGGTTAGGCTTTTTTGAAGTAGGATGATGTCTGCAGCTTCTTTGGCCACATCCACCGCATTGTCTACTGAAATACCCACATCCGCTGTCTTCAAGGAGGGTGCATCATTAATGCCGTCGCCAAGAAAACCGACCACATGACTATTGCGTTTTAGTGCGATCATTATACGGTCTTTCTGGGCAGGTGAGACTCTAGCAAATATGTTTGCTTTCTCGACTACTCGTGATAATGCGTCGTCATCCATCTGGAGCATTTCACTACCGAGAACAACGTCCTTTACCTGCAAACCGATTCGCTCGCACGTTTTTCTCGTAACTTGCTCGTTGTCGCCTGTTAGGATTTTTAGCTCGACACCTGCTTTAGCGAGTAAACGTAATGATTCCTTAGCGCTCTCTTTCGGTGGGTCGATAAAGGCTACAAAGCCCAAGAAAACCATATCAGATTCATCAGCCACCGAGTAAACTGCCTTTTCTTCTTTGATTTTCTTATAGGCTACCGATAAAACTCTGAAGCCTTCGCTGCTTAATTCGTAATATTTACTATCGATTTGTTTTTGAAGTTCTTTAGTTAAATCGATTACTTTCTCTTCGGAATCAAAATATGTGCATATTTTGCTGATTTCCTCGGGTGCACCTTTAGTGACTATAACTCGCTCTTTTGCTTGTTCAACAACAACCGAGAGACGTTTTCTATTGAAGTCAAAAGGAATTTCATCTATTTTTTGAAAGCCTTTTACGTCTAGCATCTTAAATGAGAGTATGGCTTCATCGAGTGGACTCTTGAGGCCTGTTTGGCAGTAGCTATTTAGGAATGAGTATAGCAGTACTTTTTCGCTGCTCTCACCTTTGCTATCGATATGCAAGACAAGGGCTATTTTGTTTTCCGTGAGAGTGCCCGTCTTGTCAGTGCATAATACATCCATGCTTCCGAAATTTTGAATTGCTGGTAATCGTTTGACAATGACGCCTTTCTTTGACATCGCAAGGGCACCTCTTGAGAGGTTTATTGATAGAACCATGGGCAGTAGCTCAAGTGACATCCCTACAGCTAGGGCTACTGCAAAAAGTAAAGAGTCCAATACATCCCGTTTGTATAGAGCATTAATGAAAAAAACAAACATTACAAGTAAGAAAATAACTTGAAGAATGAGGAATCCGAATTTTCTTAATCCTCTATCAAATTCTGTCTCTGGCGGTCTTTCGACTAATTTTTTTGCGATTTTGCCGAACTCTGTCTTATTTCCTGTTTTCATGACCACTGCAGTGCCGGTTCCGCTGACAACTGATGTGCCCATAAATAGGTAGTTTATCCAGCCTGTTATTGAGCCGCCAATCTTTCCCGTGGAAGTACCTACTTTTTCCACAGGATAGGATTCGCCTGTTAATGCTGATTGATTTAAAAACAGGTCTTTTGCGTTGATTACCCTTGAATCGGCAGGTGTAATATCACCTGCGGAAAGAAGAATAATGTCTCCTGGGACGATTTCGGATAATTTTACTTCTGTTTTGATGCCTTCTCGGAGTACAGTTGCGGTGGTTGCTACCTTTGATTTTAGAAGTTCCGCTGCTTTTTCAGCTTTTGATTCTTGGAAAAGATCGAGGCCAATGCTAATTATTACTATTGAGAGTATGATTGCAGTGTTAATGGTTTCGCCAAGGATGCCAGAGATTAATCCGGCGATGAGTAATATGATTAAAAGCGGATTGCTTAGGTGATGCAGCAACTCGAATATTACGGTTTTTTTCTTTTTTTGGGTGAACTCGTTATAGCCAAAAGTTTCAAGACGGCTGGCTGCTTCTTCTTGGGATAGCCCTTGCTGAGAAGTGTTCAGTCTTTCGAGAATCAAGTTAATTGGCAAGTTTACTAGCTCATCGTTGCTAATTGCCCTATTTGGGGGATTGACTGGCTCTTGATGGATGGCACTGTAAGTGGCTTTCACCGCTATTATCCCCCAACTGTAAACCTCACAATACTTGATTACCAACGAAATAAGTTTTTAAATCATATATTAGTTTCCGCCAGACAACCGAGTAAAAGAATATTGCTTTTTTGATTTTTTGACAAAATACTCATCTTTCAAGAAAAGAAATACACAGGCGTTTAGGCGACGCTACCTTGCTTGATTGGCATTTACTTTCTCAAATTATTGAAGCTATTATAATAGGTATTGCAGCGTTAGTTATCGCCTGGATTATTAATCGTCTTTTACTGAAAATTAGTTCGGATCGAATTGACGACAAAAAAGGGCCTTGCGAAATCTTCAACGGTTTGTTGAACTTGTTCTTTCTGCTATTGCTGTAGTTCTTATTCTTAATGTTTTTGAGGTTAACGTGACAGGTCTTATTGCCGGTTTAGGCATTGGCGCATTAGTAATTGGATATGCCTTAAAAGATATCATTGAGAGTTGGGTTTCAGGTTTACTTATAATGTCCAGCAAGTCCTATAGAATTGGGGATGTGATACAAGTTGGAAACTTGAAAGGTGTGGTTACCGATATTAGTTTACGCAACACTAAATTAAGAACATATGACAGAAATAAGCTTGTTATCCCAAAGGCCTTACTTTTAAAAGAAAAAATTATCAATTTTACTTATGGCAAAAAAAGGGCTATAATATCGTTAACCTTTACTGTTGATTACATTTTTAATATTGAAAAGGTTAAAAAAGCAATTGAAATGGTTTTCAAAACCACCCGAATGTAGTAGTCAATAAGGATAAAAAACTGGAAATTAGATTTGTTGTAAGAAACAAAGAATGGATAACTGAAATTAAGGCTTTATTTTGGATTAACTCTCCTGAAAATGAAGAGTTTATTAAATCTCAAATAACCGAGCAAGTGAAGGAAAGCTTCGAAAAGGAAAAAATACTGCCCCCCTCCCAAGCGTGATCAGGCGGGACTTCCTTAAATCAGAATAAAAATATATCAAATCGTCAATCCTCAAAATTTGACTCAAATGTTAGTTTCGATCAACTCTTAAACAACTGGTGATTAGTATATATTATGAGGTTTTAGTGCAGTATGGTCATATTACTCAAACGTGCTTATGAAAAACCAAGCCCAATGGATGGAAAGAGAATTTTAGTTGAGCGACTATGGCCGAGAGGCTTGAAAAAAGAAAAAGCAAAAATTGACAAGTGGCTCAAAGACGTTGCTCCAAGCACTGAACTTCGCGAATGGTACAGCCATGACCCAGCCAAGTGGACAGAGTTCAAAAAACGCTACTGGAAAGAACTTGAAGCAAAAAAAGATGTTGTATTAAGTTTAGCTAAAGAATCTCATGAGAGCAAGGTTACCTTTGTATTTGGTTCCAAAGAAGAAAAACTAAACAATGCAAACGCACTAAAAGAATACATTGAGACCAAGCTCAAATAAATAATCTCGAGGCTGACAATGCCAATTAAAGCGTCAGAAAAAATCAACTGGAAAGAAGTAGAAGTCATTTTGACAAAAAAAAGAAATAACAGAGTCAATCAAAAAACTTCAAGGTTGGCGTTTGAAAGGTACAGCTATAGAGAAAACTTACAAATTCAACAGCTTTGAGCAAACTATCGATTTCATAAACAAAGTTGCCTACATCGCCTCAATAGAAAATCACCACCCTGATATTTTGCTTTGGAACATCAATAACGTGAAACTAACGATAACGACCTTTTGCACTGGAGCATTATCCAAACTTGATTTCATTCTCGCTTCGAAAATCGATCAATTATAGGAAATAAAACTGAAATATTTTTCTTGAGAAAAAAGTTTGCATTGTAATCATTGGAAGAATTAGAAGGGTTTTTGCGGAGGCATTTCTTAGCGCTCCAAGATCTTGTTTAACTCAACATGTCAGGATGATATTTCAATCAAAACTTACGTTTCGAATTGCAGTTTCAAATGCTCGCCACTAAAATGGCTGCTGGGTGGAGTTTACCAAGAACAGCAAAGAATGAGGAAGAAAAGAATCTCAAAAGAGTGTTGCGCGGAGGCTGAAGGTTAATGCCTGCCTGCGACTATTCGGAGAGGAACCCTCCATCAACAACAATCAAGGCTCCATTCACGTAGCTTGACAAGTCACTAGCTAGAACCAACGCCATTCGTGCAATCTCGTCTGGCTGCCCCATTCTGTTAAGGGGAGTCCTCATCTTGTACTCTATACCTGACATTACAATATTCGGTTTGAATTTAATCGCATCTTTTGCAACATTCTTAGTGCCCGAGGTCCATATTCCGCCTGGAACAAGAACGTTTATTCTAAAACCATGCTTACCATACTCGCTAGCCAAAGCTCTTGAAAGCACCATAACCCCCGCCTTACTTATGTCGTAATGCACCAATCCCTCTTTCAAAGGCATAACAGCCTCAATCGACCCCATATTGATGATTACCCCGCCTTTCTTTAGCCTGCTTCTTATCATATGCTGGCACATCCAAAAGACTGAGTTACAGTTAACATCCATCACGTTCTTTAGGAAGTCTGTGTCTACTTCCAAAAAAGACTTTGCAGGGTAAATTCCAGCGTTGTTTACAAGTATTTCAGGCTCTCTTCCCTCCAGTTTCTTCCAGAGCCAACTTATCTCATCTTCACTTGAAAGATTGACTTTGTGAACACCTATTTCCACGTTATGTTCTTTGAGTTTTTCTTTCACTGTGTTAAGTTTTTCTTCATCGATGTCAACAAGCTCTAAACTAGCACCTGCCTCAGCGAACCTATGTGCGATAGCTTCTCCGATGCCCGTTGCCGCTCCAGTAATCAATGCTTTCTCGTTTTTTAGAGAAACAAGCTCTTGTATTGGTGTGAAACTTTTCCTATTTTTTTCTAACATGTAAAAAAACGCTTCCTTTCACAAAAGAAGTTTTTTCTGAAATATAAATGTTAAAAAAAGGCTCGGAATTCATTACCTACCTGACATTGGAGTTAATAAAAATGTAGATAGTACATTTTCGCACCGTAGGGGGCAAGTCACGTACGCAGAAGTTAGTCGGTTTAGAAGTTGAATACCTATTGTCAAAGTAAGTTGTTGGCATGAAATATCCTTTACTAGCGCTTCAAGAACTGAGGGAAAACGGGGTGGTTTGATACCGCAAAAGAGCTCCATTAACGGTTTCAGTTCAGTATTACATCCTGCAAAATGGTAAAATTGTGATAGATCTACATTTAAGCCCAGCATCTTCTCCACCGAAGCTCTCGCAACTTCTTTGGCATTAGGCAAGTTCTCTCTACTTGTGATTGTCACCTTGAGAGAGGGTTTTTCGATTTTTCCGGTTTGGGTAACAGCTATTTCTGCTGGTTTCTCTTCAATTATGATTGTTCTACAGTAAGTTTTTCCATCCCCCAGCGGTCAATCATGTTGTCAGACCTTCTGCGCAGAGTCCACACAGTTAAGTCCAAGCGAAAAGGCAGAATGGGATTCAAAACTAAGCTCTCTGTAAACATGGACTCACGAGAATCAGCTTCGTTCCAGGCAAATGCCACATGGACCACAGTTCGGGTGAGTTGGAGGGCGAGATTGATTTTGAGCAAAAGGATATGGCTGTTGAGTATCTGCCCATGCCTGAGCGGGTTAAGAAGCTCGAAGGGCAACTTGCCGCTTTGAATTGTGACTTGGAAAGAATCAGCAGCAGTCTAGAGAAGTTGATTGTTGTTTTGGGAAAGCTCTGTGATGTCGATGGGGAACCCAATGTTCCTAAGGATGCAGGAGGTAGCTAATACGTCACTTAAGCAGAGCACTGAAATTGCGGTAATGGCAGTGAAAACCTGTTCAAAGACACTTTCTGCACTTAGCCGCAGGCATGGAAAAAGTCCATGCTTTTTAGAAGTCACATTTCTGCAGTTGGTTGGTCCTGATTACCCACTATTAATTTTGCCATGTGTTGATGGGCGAGAATTCTTGGAGTGTGCCTTTTGGTATGGAGAGTCCTGAAAAGCCTGTTCAGAACCAGAAAAAGAAGCGTAGCCAAAGCGAAAAAATAGGTCATCTAAAGTATAATCAGCAACTTCTCAAACAAACATTAGCGGAAGTTGAAGACGTTAAGATGATGTTCCGAACAATTTTTGCTGGTTTGAAGGAGTCCTTCAATTTTGAGCAATCCCTGCTCGAGCGGATAGCCTGCGAGGATGAGCTTGATCGTGAAATCATTCAAACACTCTTGAAGCAGATTCGCCAGGCTTATTACCTAAGGACTTAGCTGCTAAGCTTGGGCGGTTCAAGGTTACTAGACATCAGCTTAGTCGGAGAATTCTAAGAATGAACAATCGTTTGAAAAAGGAATTTGGCGAACAGGTTGCCGAAAAACGTGGTTGGCATTGGGCACTCACAAGCTTTTTGATGGAGTATTGGGGAGAAACGATCGAGTAAGCATTAAATATTTTATCTCTTTCTTTTCCTTGATAGGCGATGGCTTGGTATACTGCACTTGTGTTGTTTGCGGGAATTGCGATAGTAGTTTATGGCGCAGATGAAGCAATAAAGCGTCTTCTAAACTTATCAAAGTTCTTTCGTATATCTGCCTTCGTAACAGGAGTTGTAATAGCAGGCACACTTGCGGTTCTTCCAGAGCTCTCTATAGGTGTCTTATCGGCTCTTGAAGGATCATCAACGTTTGGTTTAGGCTTGATTTTTGGAGCAAACGTAGCTGACTTAACGCTAGTCATAGGAATTGTGGTGTTACTTGCTGGAACCCAAAAAATGACTCCAGGTATGCTTAAGAACCTAAGGATTTCTTTCATAGCGGTTCTTTTTCCAGTCTTTTTGCTTCTGGACGGCGACCTCTCACGCATAGATGGCGGTATTTTAGTGGCTGCTTTTGTGGTCTATGTCCTTTGGCTTCTAATTACCGGAAGGGGTGAAAAAGAGGTTGCCGAACGTATGCGACTATCAAAAAAGGTAGTTCGATTAGGCCTAACTATTTTTCTTTTAGCAGTTGGAATAACGGTTTTGTTCATTGGGAGCGAAGTGGTAACCCAATCTGCCCAAGAATTGAGTTCGTTTGTTGGCTTGCCTCTGTTTGTAATCGGGCTCATCGTCGCTATTGGCACATGCTTGCCAGAGATGGCTTTCGCAATTCGAGCATCTGAAAAAGAAGGGTCTATTGGCATGGGTAACATTTTGGGTAACGTGCTTGCAGATTCAATGCTTACTTTGGGAGTAATCGCTCTCGTGAGTCCCATCAAGATACCTAATTTAGCTTCTCCCTTAACTGCTGGCGTGTTCGTGGCGTTATCAGTAATAGTTGTGTATTTGCGTTCTAGAGATGGAGAGATATGCAAGAAGGATGGTTATTTTTTGATTGGATTTTATGTCCTTTTTGTTGTTGTCCAGTATTTACTTGAGGCGTTTGGCGTGTAGTCGGCTTTCAAATTCTCTTCATTTTTGGGGAAAATAAGTTTTAGATCAGGTCCTTTGATGCTTTAAGGTCTTTGATTGCACTTTTTAGGGCTTTCGGCAGGTCATCAAGGTATATTGACTGGCGTTTAATGCCTTCTTGGATTGCTCCAGCGGCTAGGAGCGTGGTGCCAAGCGCGTCGCTTACTATGGGTTCTGGAAAGACGATTAGCGCCATTCCAGCTTTAATTAGAAAGTTTTTGTTCCCTTTCTTAGAGAGTTTCTTCACTGCGCCAGCCGTTGTCGTCGTTGATTTAACAGAATGTGATGCATCAGCGTGCATTTCTACGTGATTCTTAGTTATTTCTTTAACTGAAGAAGTGAGGTTTGCCAGTTCTTTTGTCTCCATTCTTTCCCATTCCTTGTGACTCAATCAGTATGAAATTCAGAAACAAAAAGTTTCAGCTTAAATAAGTCAAGGAACAAGCTTCGTTAGCAATATTAAACCGAGATTCTTTACTTTGCTAAATCAATTCGGCAAGTTTCAAGGCATATTTTTGACAGCAATTACTAAAATAATTCGCGACAAAATTAAAGTTACCAAGCTAAACGCGCGCATATCAAACACGTTCGGCCTTCTAACCGATGCTTTAATAATCAATAAGTGGCAATTTAGCATAAAAGAGGGAAAGAAAATGGCTGAAGAAAAGTCAGTCAAAAAAGCTCTTGTAACAAACATCGGAAGTTTAGTTGAATATCAGGATAGCTCTATTGTAAGCAGAACTATAATCGACAAGAAAGCAGGAACAATCACGGTTTTTGCGTTCGATGAAGGGCAGGGACTAAGTGAGCATATTGCTCCTTATGATGCATGGATAGAAGTCTTGGATGGGGAAGCTGAGGTTGTCATCTCGGGCAAGAGCTATCAAGTAGGCATGGGGCAAATGATTATACTTCCAGCGAAAAAACCTCATGCGTTAAGAGCGAAAAAGAAATTCAAAATGGTTCTGACTATGATTAGGGCATAAGAGGTGAGAAGACTTGATAATACCAGAATCAATCATTGTGGAGCATAAAGAAATTCATGGAATGCTGTCAAACGCCCTTAAAACTGGAGGCGAAACAGCGAAAGCTGCAAAGGCAGTCGAAGAATTGCTTCATCCCCACTTTGTCAAGGAAGAAGAGTATGCCCTTCCACCGCTTGGTTTACTCAAACCGTTATCAGAAGGCAAAATAACCAATGATGCAAACGACGCCCAAAGGCTTTCCAAAAAACTAAAGACTGAACTAAAGCAGATGATTGCCGAGCACAAGGCAATAGTTGGAAAATTGGATGAACTGATATCGGCAGCCACCAAGGAGAGCAAAAAACAACCGATAGAATTCGCTGAAAAACTGAAGGCGCATGCGAAAGCAGAAGAGGATGTCTATTATCCAGCAGCGATCCTTGTAGGAGAGTACCTGAAGATTAAGAAGCAATAGCTGTCTTTCTTAGCTTGATCTTAAGTTTAAGCAATGCTGAAAAATTCCTCAGAATGCGGGGTATCGAGCGTAGAACCATTTCTTCGCAATTTCTACAAGGAACAAGTATGAGCCGACTAATGCTGCAAGGACTAGATAGAATACGAGTGGCGGTTCAACTAGTCCGAACAACTGTCCCAATGGCGTAAAGGGTAGTATCAAGTTGAAAACTACGACACTAAAGGTACTCAAAATTAGAAGTTTACTAGGTTTGCTTTTGTAGAAGGGTGTCTTTGTCGTTCTAACCGCGAATATGACCAGCGTTTGAGTCGAAAGAGACTCCATGAACCAAGCAGTTTGGAAAAGTGCGGGGGTAGCGTTGAACACGTACAACATTATGAAGAAGGTTATGAAATCGAAGATGGAGCTTAGCGGTCCAAAGAACAGCATGAATCTGCGTATGTAGGGGATGTTGAGTTTCTTGGGTTTTTCGACGTATTCAGCATCGACATTATCTGTTGGAATGGTTGCTTGGGAGAAATCATATAGAAGGTTGTTTAGTAGAATTTGTATTGGAAGCATGGGCAAGAAAGGCAGAAAAAGGGAGCCAATTGCGACGCTGAACATGCCTCCAAAGTTTGAGCTTGTTCCCATCACTATGTATTTAGTCGTGTTACCGAATGTCTTGCGTCCCTCTAGAACGCCCTCATCTAGAACCGTTAGGTTCTTCTTCAGAAGTATGATGTCTGCTGCTTCTTTTGCCACGTCCGCCGCGTTTTCAACTGATATTCCAACATCTGCTGTTCTCAATGAGGGTGCATCATTGATGCCGTCTCCAAGAAACCCAACTACGTGTCCGTTGCTTTTCAATGCCACCATTATTCGGTCTTTTTGAGCGGGGGAAACTCGTGCAAATACATTTGCTCCTTCGACGGCTCTTGATAAAGCGTCATCGTCCATCTGCAGCATTTCGGACCCAAGTAAAACTGCGTTGATGTGCAAGCCTAAGCTTTCACAAGTTTTTCTTGTAACCTGTTCATTGTCTCCTGTTAGAATCTTCAGTTCTATTCCGGCTTTATTGAGCAGTTTTAACGATTCTCTGGCGCTCTCTTTTGGGGGGTCGATGAAGGCTACGAATCCCAAAAACACCATACCGTTTTCATCATTTATCGAATAGACGGTTTTTTCTTCAGTAACTTTCTTGTATGCCACGGAGAGGACTCTGAAGCCTTCGGAGCTGAGTGCAAAGTATTTGTTGTTGACTTTATTTTGGAGTTCAGGGGTTAGGTCTAGAGTTTCTTCATCAGCGTCAAAATAGGAGCATGCCTTGGCAATCTCTTCAGGGGCTCCTTTGGTGATTAGAAGTCTCTCTTTTGAGTTTTCGACGACGACAGAGACACGTTTTCTGTTGAAATCAAACGGTATCTCATCTATTTTGCGGTATTCTCTCACATCTATTTTCTTGTAATCCAATATAGCTTCGTCAAGTGGGCTCTTTAATCCTGTTTGGTGGAGGCTGTTTAAGAAGGAGTACAGGAGTACTTTTTCATCGCTTCTTCCTTCAACATCAATGTGCAGAATTAGCGCTATTTTGTTTTCCGTGAGCGTGCCCGTTTTGTCTGTGCATAGAACGTTCATGCTTCCGAAATTCTGGATTGCGGGTAAGCGCTTAACGATGACGCCTTTCTTTGACATTGCGAGTGCGCCTCTTGAAAGGTTGATGGATAAGACCATTGGCAAGAGTTCAAGAGACATGCCTACGGCTAATGCTACGGCAAAGAGGAGCGATTCCAGCACGTCTCGTTTGTAGAGGGCATTTATGAAAAACACAAACAGAACAAGCAAGAAGATAACTTCTAAGATTAGAATACCGAATTTTCTAAGTCCTCTATCGAATTCGGTTTCAGGAGCTCTGAAACAAGTTTTTTTGCGATTTTGCCAAATTCAGTATTATTTCCTGTCCCCACTACAACGGCTTGTGCGGTTCCGCTTACCACAGAAGTGCTCATGAAAAGGTAGTTGGTCCATCCAATTATTGACGCGCCAATCGAAGAAGGTGGGGTCGCAATCTTTTCTACTGGAAAGGATTCACCTGTCAATGCAGATTGGTTTAGAAAACAAGTCTTTTGCGTTGATTATTCTTGCATCTGCAGGCACGATATCTCCTGCGGATAGGAGAATAATGTCGCCAGGTACGACTTCAGCTAACTTGACTTTTGTCTTTATTTCGTCTCTGAGCGCTGTGGCGGTCGTTGCTACCTTTTCTTTGAGGAGTTCGGCGGCTTTTTCAGCTTTGGATTCTTGAAATATGTCCAGAAAAATGCTAATTATTACTATTACGAGTATGATTGCTGCGTTTATTGTTTCTCCAAGAATGCCTGAGATTACCCCTGCGATTAGCAAAATAACTATCAAAGGATTACTCCAAATGAGAGACGAATTCGAAGAGGGCAGTCTTTTTCTTTCTTTTGGCAAACTCGTTGTACCCGTGGATGCCAAGACGGGTACTAGCCTCTTCAGAAGACAATCCTGTTGGCGATGTGTTTAACCTTTCAAGAAGTTGACTAATCGGGAGATTTACCAGATCTTCCTTGCTGTTACCCAGACTTTGAGGGAGACCGCTGTATAGCTTTTTTTCTTGAATGTTGTGTGTATTCTTCACCGGTTTTCTCCCCCAATGTTGGCACCTTAACTTGGAATCTACCTCTCCGCTTCAAGTCTTATATTAGTATCGAGCTTGCAACATGACCGTCAAGCCAAAGACTAGATTATTAGGCGCTTGTTTATTCTTTACAAAATGCTTATCTTTGAAACAGGAAATATAAAGGTAACTCGGTTGAGAATAGTTTGCTAGATTGGAACTTGATCTACCAGATACTTCAAGCGATAGCAGTAGGTGTCGGAGCTCTAATTTTTGTTTGGGTTTTCAACTGGCTCTCGTTAAGAGCTGTTTTGGGGCGGACTGAGGAGAAAAAGAGAATAATGCATAACCTTCAGAGGTTCGTGCAGATTGTTGTTTTTGCTATTTCGCTTGTTCTCGTTCTGAATATCTTTGATGTTGATGTGACGGGTCTATTGGCGGGCTTAGGGATTGGAGCGTTGGTGATCGGTTACGCTCTAAAAGATGTAATTGAAGCTTGGGTTTCGGGCCTGCTGATAATTTCAGGAAAAACTTTCAGAATAGGCGACGTTATCATGGTTGGAAACCTGAAGGGCGTAGTTACTGATATCAGTTTGCGTACAACGAAACTCAGAACATATGACCAAAACGAAGTGGTAATTCCTAACTCTTCGCTTCTGAGGGAAAAAATCATCAATCTAACGCATGGGAAAAAAGAAACAGTCGTGTCAATTACGTTTTCAATTGACTATGTCTTCAATCCTGAAAAAGCCAAAAACGCAATTGAAAAATGCCTTCGCCGCCATCCAAATGTCATAATAAACAAAGACAAAAAACGAGAAATCAGGTTCGTGATTAGAAACAAAGAATGGATAACTGAAATAGAAACCCTATTTTGGATCAACACAGCTGAAAATGAAGAATTCATAAAGTCCCAGATTTCGGAATCTGTAAGAGAAGAATTTGACAAAGAAAAAATCCTTCCGCCTCTTCCCAGTCTCATAAGAAAGGAATACCTTCAAAACATACAATGACGGAAATAACAGAGTAGTGCATCTGTTGCCTGCAGCCGCGGGAGGGCTACTTCAAAGAGTCTCATCCATCATTTCTTTGGGGTCACAACAAAGCCGAGCAAGCTCGATGTATTCTCTAAAAGGTAAACCCGCAACCAGCATATCTGGTAAATTCGCAGGGTATTTATGACTAACTCGTTTACGTAAGATTTCTACAATTAGAACTTTGAATTGCCTTGCGCAGGAACCGAAAACTTGTTCAATTGCTGTCGAAAAATCACCAATCCTATCGGGAATGTCTTGGTTTACTAGTGAGAATCTGTGCTCTAAAAGAGAATAGACTGACTCTTTGACGCTTTCTCCCAAACTCTCCAGAGCTTCGTCAATAGAGTCAATCAAGATTGGATCGAATGTGCGGCTCTTCTGCTTTCCGTTCAAGATGATCCCTGTCTGCGCTTTTTTGGTCTTATTGCTTAAATTCAACTAAGGCTCTTCTAGTACAGTCAGCGCTTTCTTTTCCTCAATTGTTATTTGCTTGCCATTTGGTAGTCTGAACTTAGCAATTCCTGAGTTGAGGCAAATGAACGTCATGACCATGCCTTGCGGTATTCTTCCGTATGATTGATTTGGTAAGTCCTGCTTGAGCCGATACTTTTTGTTCAATTGAAATTTTCTCATCATGCTCAATTCCTATGACGCTGCAGCAGCTTTTGTAGCCTTATTGATTTGGCGAGAGTCTGAACTTAGTGGTTCCTTGACTGAAATTTGTCGCCCACATGTGCATTCGAATACTGAGTAAACGGTGCCCTTTCTGGAATAGTAGCTGACGAGCAGAAAAATGCTGTGACAGCGAAGACAGCGGCAGAGCAAACCTGCTGAGGCTTGCTTTATGGACATGGCCAGTTTTCCTCGATTGAACTCGACTGAATTTTGCGAATCATTGTAAGAAGGTCGAATTGAGCATTGCACGCTTCTACTTCCAAGTCAGGGGGCAGACGGTTGCTCCTTACGGTTTTTCCGAGTACCTTGGCAGCGTTTCTTATTGTGGCAACGATTTCCGCGTTTTCCATTTTTGCCATACTCCAATCGTATTTGCAGTGGCTACGGAAATTCCGTCTTCTGTTCTTTTAGTTTCAATTGTTTTGCGATAGTCGCATGTCTTGTAAGCTATGCAGTCTTCGCAATGAGGCTCGTCCTTGCTTTGGCAGTCCACGATTATTTGTTTATACATGTGATGCAACCTCGGAATGCACTTTCATGTCGACGTGGATTTTTCGGTTTTTTAGAGGTTGTCTAGTATTTTGATTTCTTTTTATTATCATGTCAAGGTCACCAAATCCATAATAGTTTCCTCAAGACTTATAAATCTTCTTAAGCACGTATAATATAATTTCTACGATTAAATTTATAAGTGGGGCGTAAGTACATAATATGCGATAAAGAACCATGAAAAAATGGAGGGAGAACTTGTCATCAGAAGAACTAAAAATAAC
>CAZQTZ010000038.1:0-14317 GCA_964596465.1 uncultured Candidatus Bathyarchaeia archaeon
AGCAGCCTACGCGCTCAGAGCCTTACATATAAGACTCTCCTAAAATTTTTTCTTCAATTTATAGTCTGCTAGAAAACCCAAAATTCGAGTTAAGATTTTATTTGCGCAGGATTTTTTACTGTTAGTTTTCTCAGATGCATATTCAGCAGGTTCATTCTTTTTAAGAAGACTAAAACTGCTAAAAATATCACAATACTGCTTAGTGTGATAGTTATTGAATTAATGTTGATCCCGATTGGAGATAATCCTAGAAATAATCCGGATATACCTGCTATACTAAAGCTTAATGCTACAGAAAGAATTAGAATTTCAACAATATCGAGTTTACCTTCGGGAAAAATCAGATTGATAAGACAGTAACCCGGAATGAAGGCTACGAAAGTAAAACCGAAGAATCCGCTGAATACAACAAACATCGAATTAGAAGGGGTAAAATGCGCTAAAATTAGCGTAATAACTGTATAAAGAATAATCGAAGCTAACCACTTAGCTGGTTTCAACGCTTTCTTTCCTTTGGGCTTAAGAGCGAAACAAAAAATGAAATAGGGGATTTAGAGGAACATTCGGAAAATCGGAGCATCTTCAGTTAATGGTTTAACGTCTAAATCGGCCATTGCGGATGAAATGTATGTATCGACAACTGCGACTGCTGGGAAGATATATTCAGATTGCTCTGCTGGACCGAACATTAGCCAGTTTGCGCCTTGAACTTGCATAATTGCGTTGGTAGCGGTTTTAGTTCCAAGTCGGTTTTCTTTTGCTACGTGTGCTTTAACCCAGCCCATTGTTGTTACGACGTTTCCAGTGCCTAAGCCTGTTGGATAACCAAATTTCTCTTTGATTGCGGGAATTGCTCGGACTGTAATGCCCATGTCGGGTGCGAATGCTGGAATTGCGCAGTCGATAAGGACTTGTTCAATGCCTGCTCTCTTAGCCATATCTAGGGCTTCGTCGAGAACGGACATCTTTCCTTGAAAGCTACCATCTTTGGGGTTGTCAGCGAGTACGATTGAGGTTTTTATGCCGAGCTCTTTAATTTTCATGAGTTCTGCTTCTTGAACGCCTTTATAGATTGAGTTGTATATTGTTTTGTCTTGTAGACCTATTTCTTTTACGAATTGTGCAGATTCCATACGAACTTTCGGACTCATTGCATCGGTAAGGAAGGGTGCTTCGGTATGATCAGCAACAAAAGAGACATATTTCTTGAAAGCTTCAGTTGTAGTTCCGACTACGTCCAAAATGAAGGGAACGCCTGATTCATCACTTAAAGTTTGCATTTTGTTAATGATGTTTTCGGCTTCTTTAGGATCGAAAACACCTTTATTTGCATCTTGAACCATTTTCTGGCCTAGCCAGAAGATAGAGCCTATAAGGACTGTGGGCGTTTCTCCAGGTTGACCGCCGATTTGAACTCGACCAATTTTGTAGACATGTTGGGGGGAATTGAACTTCTGCATGATAGTTCATCCGACTTCGTTTATTTTCCTATTGCCTTCTTTGCAATCTCTGGAGCTTCTTCTTTGTTCTTTCCAAAGAATGCACCAATTGCATCAGCGTCTTCCTTTTTAACAGCTGCGCCGCCCATGATAATCTTCACATTTGCTAATCCAGCATCTTTTAGAGCTTGAACAAGCTTTGGAAGGTTATTCTTAGCTGGTACAGTGTTTACGGAGAGCGCCACTATGTTGGCGTTGTTCTCTTTTACTTTTTGAATGAAGACGTCGACTGGTGCGCTTTTGCCTGCATCGATTGTCTTGAATCCTGCTCTTTTCAGAGACTTACGGACTGCTTCTTTTGCTGTGTCGTGCATGTCGGGTTCAATGTTGCCAATGACAACTGTGCCGATTGGGTTCGTTGGTTCTGGTGGTTCCTTTTCCATCATAGATTTTAGCCATGACATATTCAAACACACCTATCTTTAGGTTTGTAACTGTCGTTTTTATATGGAAATACATATTTAAACTTTGACTTAGTACTCAATTTTTATAATAAGTTAGTTGACTTTTTTTATAATCGGCCCATCACTGGAAGCCTCGGTTGACTTTGAATATTGTTACGGCTTCATTTTCAAAAACTAGGCTAAAAAATGGGTCCGCTCTAAACCGATTTATTATTTCAGCATCACGAATTACGACATAAGAAATGTTCCAATCAACTATAAAATCACGGTAGCTAAAAACGTCTAAAGGCGAGTCTATGAGTTTATCTGCATAAGTTTTTGTATTGTTAGCCAGCAAATTGGAGAGGTAGTCTGTTTCTATCTTTACATCGGGGTAGCTGCAAGGTATCTGGAATAAACCGATAAACATTTCAATTTTTGTTCTGGAATTGCCATTTAAATTATAAAATAATTCGATTGAGCTGGGGTTTTCGGTAGTGAATATGCTAGTTTGAGGTTGATTCTTTGTGAATATTAATTGAGCACCTACATTTGATTGTGTATCGACTAACGCGAAAAAGTTTTCTTCTTTAAAGTGCTGAGCGTATTTTGTATGTAAAATGAATCTTGTCCAATCAAGATTGATGTTTTCAAGATTTGTCTCTATGGATAGAGACATATTCGCAAACCTAACCCCTTGATAAAGCGTGGTTACCTGAGTAATATTCAGGAACTCGTTTCCCCGAGTGATAAAAATGGATGCGTTATTGTCAGCTTTTTCGAGATACATGTCTTTTATGGATAATTCGGACAGACTAAAATTGTAATTAATATCGTCTATCCTACAAAAAACCACGATTTCGTTATTGTTAAAATGGAAGAAACTATAGGGGAAATAGGAGTTGTTAAGCTTGGCTAGAAATATAGGATTGTGTCTAACAATATATCCGCCATCCTCTCTAATTTGGATCAGGCCATTGTCTAAAATGTAGTTAGTATCAAGTAGATTCTTAACATTTTTCGCTGGTTCATACTCTCGGGAAAGCATAAGATACTGCGGTTCTTGACCACTATAGGTCTGCCGCTGTGAGAAACCTGAAATCCACCATCCGTAGGTTGCATCAGCGGCAATAATTGAATCAGACGCTGTGTAATTTTTAATCCATTGTATGGCCTCATAAGAAGGTTGATCGATAACTTGATAGAAACTTTGCATTTCGATACCTTTAGAAGGCGTTAAGAACATGGAAGTTGAAAATAACGAATATAATAAGAAAACAAGAATAAAGAACGCGTAAAGAGGCCTTCGAGATAGAATTGGGCGGAAGTAAAATAGAATCCTTGTGATTCTCAGACTTAGTTTTGGAAGTTCGTCAATTTTGTGTAATCCAAGGTGTATGGCTTTGGCAAAAAAATTCGATATAAAATTAAAAGCAACCCCAAACAGTATGATGACAGGCAGATAGACAAAATATCTGAACCGATTGTAGTCGGTGTAGAATCCTACTATATAACTTTGAGTTCCCAGTGCAGGAATTAAAATCCATAATGATAAGAGAAAAGCGGGAACAGTTAAGAATTTACCATGATATTTTCTTGAAAACAGAAAAATAAGGATAACATACAAAATCAATGGGAAAATAAAGTCCACAGCAACACTCTGTGTGGAGAGCGTTGCAAGTTTTACTGCATTACCGTCATTAACAAGGGTGTCTTGGTTAACGCCTAAAAAAGCAGGTAACGCGTTGACTATGAACGGCAAGATTATGATGACGCCTATGAAAAGGGGAAAAATCCAGAGTAAAGGAAGTTCCCTCTTTGCTGCAAATCTTCTAGAAAAAATTGTTGCGAAAATAAGCGTTAAAAAAGTTACAGCAACAAATATCATCGCGCTAAGACTATGGGTAAGAAATATAGATGCACACAAGAGTGAAGAGACAGAAAGAAAACCCAAAAGAGAAAACTTGGGTTGTTGCAAGAAGAGATAGAATGATAAGGGAATAAGCATTAACGCTACGACATTTGGATATCCGCCCCACATCAGCATTTCAATGTCAAAGCGTGAAACAGCAACTAGAAAAGCAACAATTAACGCCGCGGGTTCATTCCAAACTTTTCTTGTTATCAGAAACGCAGCTAAAACAATAAGCGATGAAAAAAGAGAGGCTACAAATGCCTGAGCTAGATAATCAGGAATCCCAGTCATCAGGATAATATATGAAACGAAAATGTGATATCCCGGAAAAGTAAGAGATACCCCTTCACCCATATGATAGTAGTTCCAAAGAAAATCAGTGTTTCCAGATTGAGTGATTGAATAGATAACGCTGTTGTGCAATCCAATATCTGCGCTGGGAGGAAAAGTTGTACGTAGCATCAAAAGGATTCTATAAATAAAAGCAAAAATAAAGATAAGAGACAACAGCAAATAACTTCTTGAAAGTTTAAACATTAAACGCCTTCCCTAACTGCTGCATTGAGTCTCTCTTCAGAGAAACCTGATTAAAAGAACCGAGCTTAAATATTTTTCCAGTTAACGGGTTTTCATATACATATGGGCGCGTATTAGCTCATTAGTAGAGAGCCAACTTTGAATACGAGCAGAAGGCTAAAGCTAAATAAATATATAATTAAGCGTGTACTCTTGTTCAAGTTATTTCAGAGCCCAACTGATAGTAATGCAGGGATCAGGATACATGAATGAGTGTAAATTGATTGTTTATAGCAGAGACTTTTGTAAAAGTAAAGGGGCGATTATTTTTTCCGTTTTAGAATATAATAATCAAGATATATGTTGATGTGAATGGTTTGAAAGTAGCAATTTTAACCGAATTTTTTTATCCGCATATAGGAGGATGCGAAACAAGATATTTTGAGATTGGGCGTCGGTTAGCTACTAAAGGCCATGAAATACATATCTTTACAATTCAATATGATTTAGATTTACCCAAAGAAGAAAAAATTGAGGGTATACATGTACACCGATATGCCTACTCTAAGAATTATATTTCAGAAAATGGGTTTCGTTCCCTAAGCGGAATCCTGAAATTTGCTGTAGCATCTTTTCGAAGGGCGAAAAAGGCCCATTGTGATATTTATTATTTTAACCAGTGGCCATTCCTGCACTCGGTATTTCTAAAGTACGCGATTACGCCTCTTGTTCAAGAATGGTGCGAAGTGTGGGATAACCTTCCCCAAGCAATTATTATGCAGGAACTGCTTAAGAGGGTAAGCAACTACAATGTGGCAGTATCAGAATTCACTCAACAAAGATTAGTAAAAATCCTAAAAATTGATCGTAAAAAAACATTCATGATTCAAAATGGCGTCAGCGGAGCCAGATTCTACAGTTCTAACGAGAAAGTTCCCGGACGGATAATCTACGCAGGGAGAATCGTACCGCATAAGCATGTTGATTTATTGGTTGAAGCTTTTCGTGAGGTTAAAAAGAAGATACCTCAAGCAGAACTACATATTGTAGGGTCAGGAATTAGTCTTGAATCGATAAAAACCAGGGCCTCAAACATCAAAGATTGCTTTGTTCATGGCTTCCTACCAGAAGACAAAATGATTGAGTTACTCAAAAGTTCTTGGCTTTTTGTCTTACCAAGTGAAAGAGAAGGTTCAGGTATAGCAGCGATGGAAGCTATGGCCGCTGGATTACCTTTTGTCACAGTTGACTACCCAAATAATGCATCTAAAGAACTTTGCCGATTCAACTGCGGTCTAGTAGTAGAACCAACTGAAACTGCAATCGCTTCAGCTATAATTCAGATTTTTAACAGCAAGACATTATGGAAGGAATTAAGCGAAAATGCTTTAAACGTCGCTAAAAAATATGATTGGGACGGGATAACAAATCAAATGGAAGCCTTCTTTAAGACGGTCGTGAAAAATTCTGAAAATTGACAAAATAAAGTCTTGGCTTCCCTTACTGCTTATTTTAGTCATATTTGTAGTGACTTTCACTGTTAACTTTACTATGCTGAACAATTATACAGCACCACCTGGCGCTGATTACGGTAACTATCTCACTCAAGTCAATATATTGAATGGCAACGATTTGAGAGGTTGGGGACTACGCCATCAACCACTATATTTTGTATTGCTTGATGGCTTAACTGGGATATTTGATGCGTTTACTGCATTAAAAGTTGGAGCAGCATTAGTATTTTCAATAATTGTTTTTCCATTCTTCTTTTTAGCAAAAAAACTTGCAGGCAATAATAATATTTCTGCGGCTATAGCCACAGGGCTCTTTGCGTTTTTTATAAGTAACAGCGAAATGATAACATGGGGGGGAAATCCAAATTTCTTAGCCTTTTCATTCCTGTTGCTGGCGCTATTCTTTATTATTGATCTAGCTGACAAACCTAAGAAGATGAGCATACTGCTCGCAGGTTTCTTCTTAAGCTTAGTAATAGGAACCCACATTCTAGTTGCCATATTTACATTTGGTGTGCTAGCGCTTTTTGCACTTTTACGATTAATATTTTATGACAAACGTAAAGAGCTAATCAAAAGCAACATTAAAATAATGATCTATTTACTTTTAACAGTCATTATTTTTAGTTTACCTTACGTTTCATTTTATCTTACTTTCTTCAAGAATTCTGCCGGCGAAATGGCAGGATTTCGTCTCATCGACTTACAATTTGGCGCAATATCATTAACCGGCACCTGGATAATGTTATCTACCTTTATTACAGTCTTAACAATAGGCTTAACTGGAACTTACTGGCTGATATTCAAATACTCAAAAGAGAATAAGCCTAATGCACTTCTACTTCTAAGCATCTTCATAACCCCTCTTACATTATTTCTAATAACATCTCAACCTCTTCGATGGCTCTATTTCTTGCCAATTCCGTTTCTTCTTTGCTTTAGTATTTACTTAAAGAATTTATCCGCAGACGTTAGACAAGCAAAAAAAATCACTATCAAATTATTTACTGTTCTATTTACAATCGCTATTATCATGCAGGGAATTACGTTGGCATTGACTCATTTTGGTGAAGCTGCAAATTTCTATCAGTTTGCAGGAGAAAACGAAATCAAGGCATTCGACTGGATTAAGGAAAATACGCCTCCGGATGCAGTTTTTGCTACCTCAGGTCACTCGAATAATGTAGGAGGAGGAGGTAATTCCTATGCATGGTGGGTTGAAGGTTACGCGAATAGAATTTGCATGTTTACTGGGGATTTAGAATTTTATTCATTCCAATTTGAGAGAAACGAAGTTAAAACTTCCAATCGCATCTTCGCTGGAACCTATGTTGTTGATAATGGCTTGATCGAAATAGCGGATTCTATTACAGGAGGTGTTATTAATCCACAGATTTCAGCGTTAATTGAAGGCGAGTATGAAAAAATGTTCACAATAAATGATGCTCAAAATCAAGTATACTACTCACCAGCATTTAATGAACAGAAAATGATTATTGCAGGAGGCTATGCTGAAAAGAGCGTTTCATCAGTTGATTACGATAACTCTAGCGCAACAATCGCCATCACTTATGAACAAAGCGACTTTAATTTAACCAGAAGCCTAATTCTCCATAAAGGCGAACCGGCTGTAGATGTAATTTATCAGATTACGCCTAAAAATGCAACAATAAGAGAATTCAGGATTAATGTATGGTCTTCTTTTGAAACATCATTACAAGACTGTCACATAGACAAAGACTCAATTGCTACGATAAGTCAAGGTGCTTCAGGATCAGCGGATTCAAAAATACAAGTAGTAGAAACTAATGGGAAACTGATGTATGCCAATGTAATATTCCAAGGACCAATTAAAGACTCAAGGCCAGTGGTTAATTATGTATTTGAGCCAGACCAAAACGATTTATATGTGCACTTAAGAGTAACCATAAATGCACATCAATCTGAAGCTGATGCTGACCGGGGAATCAACTTTTACGATGCATACCAACAGCTTAAACAACTCAACGTTGACTACATTTTACTAAATAAATATCGAACGGAAGAATATCAAAGATTTTTAGCTGACAGCAGCCACTTTAAAGTTGAATACCAAAACGCTGTGGTCATTATTTTTAAGGTAATCTAACAAACCAAAAGATTGCTAAATGATGAAGCTTTTTTAGAATAAAGGCAAAGGATCAAGATATCGAATAAAAATTTTAAAGGAAGCCACGTTTTCAGGTACAGCATATGCCACTTTAAAGTTAGCCTGTTCCCCGCTTATTAGGCTGACTTGAAAGCATCCACGGAATGGGTTTCCTCGATTTATTGAACTTAAGGAATTTCCCGCGCTATCAAAAAGGATTATATCCAAACCTATAGTGCAACTGCTTATGCCTTCTTTTGCTAACGCAACAATCTCTGATCCGGTATAATCATTTCTAATCGTTCCATTTACCATAAAAAAGGACATACCAACGGGAACATCAAATTCTATATCTGCATCCAATTTTTCATTTGAATAACCATACCAAAGTGTTGCATTTTCGAGGAAGATTTTAGTAATCTTGTAAGTATTGTTGGGGAAATTTGGTGGCGAAGTCAAATAATGAGGATTAACGGACGAAATGGCAATGGCTGAAGGTCTAAGTGATACATTATCTTCTTCAGAGGCGGCACTGGTTAAGTTACGAATGGAAAACGCAACCGATAAACTAACAATTATTACGGCAGCCAGCAACATGAGATATATTTGTTTTCTCAAGCCCAATCCTCAGCAACAGTATAGCTAACTGACCTTTTATCCTAAAAACATTACCAAAAATATTAAAATGAAAATTTCATCGTGTACATTCAACTTATTTTGCTCCCAACTTCATTGAAGTTTTCTGAGGTGGAACGCGTTTACTTAAATAAAAAGTAATTTAGCTCTCTGTTTATTAATAATAGAGAATCTTATTTTAGATGTAAAATTAGCAGGAATGGGGACTAATTAGGTTTGGTTGGCTTCGGCAGCGATGAGAAAAACTTCGAAGTAGCATTCCTATTAGTCTTTTCAGCATTAACGTTTATACTGTTTTTTTCTCTTATAGGCTCTAATGGGCTAATTGTAGGCAACGATTCCGCAACTCTTATGACCAAAGCTCTTTCGTATTTATCAAACGGAAAAATCTCAATTAGCGATATAGGCAGCTATCCTCCTTTTTACCATATCCTGCTTGACACGTTCATCGCGTTTACAGGTATAACCGCTGCCCCTCAATTACTTGCCTTAACAAAGGCCATCACAGCTTTAATCGACATATTCTTTATTTTATCAATCTACCTTATCGCTGCAAAATTCTTCAATAAAAAAACCGCTGCCCTCGCATCTGGACTTCTATTGATATGTTTCCCTATTTATGAAATAAACGCATATGGTGGATATGCGAGCTTACTTTCTATAATATTTTTAATGTTAACATTCTTGTATTTAGCATCACCCGCCAAAGGCGTAGGGTACACATTAATTGCTTTTACCTTCGCTTTTTCAGTTGCATTAACCCACCAACTCACTACTTTTTTAGCAGTTTTTATTTTGCCACCTTTTATAATTTTAGTACTCTTTAAGTCCAGAGGACATATCCCAAAAGCGCTAATAGCCACACTTATTGGAGGAGCGATAGCTATTGGCATCTACTATTTGATACCAATGTTACCGTACATGAATGATATTTTCTTCGCACTCTTCCAAATGTCACTTTACCAATCTCAAATTTCAGCTGTTTCCGCCCCGATGTTTGTAGTTAACTATGGATTTGTATTTTTATTTGCCCTTGCAGGACTAATTATTGGATTTTTCGAATTACGCAAAAAAAGAGCCTTAGATTTCTATTTGCTTCTAATTACAGCTTTTCTTGTGCCGTTGGCCTTTTCCCAATTTTATCTTTTAGGGATATTCTTGCCATTTCAACGATTCTTATATTATCTCTTACCGTCGATGTCAATTTTTGCGGGAATCACGTTAGCCTTTCTAATTGACAGAATATTTATAGGATTTTTCAATAACCAAAAAAGTTGGCGAAGACACCTTTTAAGAATATTGTCCGTTGCTATAATTTGTAGTTTGATTGCAGTAATGGCAATTAGATTTGATACTCTTTCAGGAAAAATCCAGGAAAGTGTAGTCTTCTACTCAACTTCTGATTCAAGTGCTTATGAAGCTGCAATATGGCTCAGACAAAACTATGGTGATAAGAATAGTAAGGTGGTTGCATCGGAAAAACCAGGAACATGGTTTGGAATATACGCAAATAAGCCCGTAATAGCCCAAACTGACCATGCAGTAGATTGGATTATTGAGGCTGAATCGGTTTTAGATTTATCCTATGAATTACTTCAACCTTTAACCATGTTAAGAGTGTACGAGTCAAGCGGAAGAATAGCGGAAGAATATTATGTTTATTCAAATATGATTTGGACACGAATTTCATATTTCGATGCTAACTCAGCTAGAATTACCTACCGTGATTCTCAGGATAATTATTATTCGTTCGCACTTTCAGAATTGAAGCGAACCATCACCATCGATAAAACAAATTACCCCTTTAGCATCAGCACAGAATATAAAAACCAAGATTTTACTTTGGTCCAAAAAACATCTACTTTAAACACCAGTTACCCAATGAAAACAGAATGGAAGTTTTCATCCGCTTACGACTTAAATAGTGTAATGCTATCACTCAATTACAACTTTGAACCTTCATTTGCCTTTAACAATACCTATGTACCTAAAGTCCTAAATTGGCAGAATCCTTGGGAAAATTACTCAAAAAGCGAAAATGGATGGGCCGTCGCTTCTTTTACCAGTGCTTATTTATCTGAAGATAATTGTGTCAGCGTTTATGCTGAGACAAACCAGACAGCGTTTGGCATAAAATTCGATGATTTGCCTGTTTCTGGAAATGTTGGTGTACTCTCAAGCGGAAAAGTGGACGCGATAAGGTTCGATTATGAAATCTCCAAGATTAATGCTGGAAATACCATAACAAAAAGCTATCAGGTACTTGCTTTCTCGCGAACTAGCATACCTGAATTGACGGATTTATCTGAAATGAATAAGCTATTTGACCATAAAACAGTAGAAGAAATTAAGGTGAAGTGCCGAGACTTCGTTTCTATCATCCAAGATAATAACATAGGTTTCGTAGTTTACGATAAGCAAAAATTCAATCCCAGCCTTATTAATTCTCAATGGCTACGATTGGTGTACTCCAATGATAAATTTGTTATTTGCGAAATAAAGCCAGCAAAATAAAACTTATATCAGCAAGAATCAATAGAATAAGAAAGTAAAAGAAGAATTTTCATTTTTGGAACACAATTTTCCCATTTATTATAGTCATTTCTACAATAATGTCTTGAATTTTGTTAGAAGGCAAATCTAAAGGATTCTTAGATAATATCGTAAAGTCAGCTAGTTTGCCTTCCTCGATTGTTCCTTTAACATTTTCTTCGTGACTTGCATAAGCAGCGTTTGTAGTATACATTCGGAGTGCATCATCAATGCTAATTTGCTCTTCAGGAAAGACTTGGCGGTTCACCGCAGATCGAATGGCAAATAGAGGATTAAGAGGTTCCATGGGACAGTCGCTGCCACTGCAGACACAAACACCCTTATTGAAAAGGGTCTTAAGTGGATAGAGCCATCTAGCCCTCTCCTGACCAAGGTGCTCAACCGCAGAGTAAACAGTAAACTCAGAAGCGCCTACTAATGGCTGTACTGAAACAACAACCTTGGAAGCTTTAATTCGTTGAATTAGTGATTCATTAAATAATGCAGCCTGATCGATACGAGGCCTGTTCTTTTTTCGAAGTTTCTTAATTATTGATAAGGCAACGTCAATTGCTTTATCGCCCATGGCATGAATTATGAGTTGGTATCCGTCTTTGATTATTCTGTTTGCAGAAGTAGCCATTTCCTCTTGAGTACAAAGTAGTTTTCCGTTCTTTGCTTCGGTTCCATCATAGGGATGAAACAGAGCTGCGGTCTTAGAAGCTAGATACCCATCGGCTAGAACTTCGACTCCGCCTATTTTCGCAAACTCACCGTCTAATCCTTCATTCAAGGCGGCATCGGCTAACAAATGCTCAGGGATAACCATATAGACACGCATTAACAATTTGCCTGCGTCTTGAAGCCTCTTCAATATATTTACATCAACTTGTGATTCTGCTAACCAATGTACGCTAGTAATACCCGCTTCAACAATTTTTTCGCATGCAAGAGCAGTAGCATCTACAAGTTCATCTATACTAGATTCGGAAATTTTTCTCCAAACTAAATCTGTTGCTGATTCTCTTAAAATGCCTGTAGGAACTCCTGTTGCAGGATCTTTTTCTATTAATCCTCCTGTTGGAGGAACCGTTTCGCTGTTTATACCAGCTACTTCAAGAGCTTTACTATTGACAACGCACACTAATCCGGCAGCATGATAGAAAAGGACAGGGTTATTTGGGGAAATAACGTCTAAATCGTATCGGGTAGGCATTCTCTGTTCTAAAAAGCATTTTTCATCCCAACCTCTACCAACTACCCATTTGCCTGAAGACATTCTGTCAAGACGCAGAGCTAGTAAATTTAGCATTTGTGTAATCGAACGAGTATCAGTAAGATTAAGCCACATTAGGAACCTGCCGAAGTCTGCTACGTGAATATGAGTGTCGATAAAACCAGGAACGACAGTCCTGTAATCGAGATAAACGATTTTGGTTTCTTTGCCAATTAGGCGGCTGATTTCTTCAGAAGAGCCTACTTTTAGAATATGGTTGTCTTTGACGGCAATTGCTTCTGCGTATGGCTGGGTCTTATTCATTGTTAAGATTTTTCCGTCAATCAGAACTAAATCAGCCGACATCCAAGTACCACCTTAAGAGCGAGTATGGTATAGTTCAGGGGTGTATGTGCTTTAAAAAATGTTCTACGATATACTATTCAGATGCTCACAATATTTGGGTATCAGAACAATTTACAAAACACATAATAGCGCGCGGAACATGAAAAAACATACATTAACCTTTATGGGGAACTGATGTGAAGGCAAAGGTAACTCTTGTTAATCCACATTATCCACGTGGCGCTCCAAAATCAATCTTCATACCATTAGGTCTTGGCTATTTAGCAGCGGTACTTGAAGAAAACGAGTACGAAGTTAAGGTATTGGATCTTCAGATGTCAGACCCCACTAATCATGAGCTTGAATCTGACCTTTCAAAAAGTAACGCCGACATAGTAGGAGTTACCACATCAACTCTCACTTATTGGCCGGCAATTGAAGTAGTAAAAGCAGCAAAAAAGGTACTTCCTGATGCCCTCACAATCTTAGGAGGCCCGCATGTAACCGCTTTGCCCGAGGAAACCCTGACTCAATCATCTGAAGTAGATGTTGTGGTTCGGGGGGAAGGCGAGAGAACAATGTTGGAGCTGGCAAACCTCATCAGTAAAGAGGGATTAGAGAATCTTGGAAAGATTGATGGCATTACTTTTAGAAAAAATGGGCAAATTGCACATACAAATAATCGAGCTTTTATAGAAAATCTTGATGAGTTGCCTCATCCTGCCTACAAACATTTTCAGCTTGAAAAGTACCGTATGGAAGGAAAAAATTATTTGCCCATTATAACAAGTCGAGGATGCCCCTTTGAATGCACCTTCTGTCTTGCCTCTAGCATGTGTGGTACACGTTTTCGAACTCGCAGCCCGAAAAAAGTCCTTGAAGAGCTTGAATGGATGCGGGATGTCCATCATGCGGATATCTTTGCGCTCTACGACGATACTTTCACTTTTGATAAGAAACGTGCCAATGCTATTTGTGATGAAATGAAAGCACGTAAATTCGACTTACCATGGGACTGTCGTACGCGCGTTGATCAAATCACAACCGAAATTCTAACCAAATTGAAGAACGCTAATTGTCAGCTTGTCCATTTCGGCGTTGAATCAGGCAGCCAAAAAATGCTAGATGCCATGAAGAAGCACACAACAGTTGAAAAGAATGCATGGGCAATCAAATTATCCAAAGAAGTTGGGATATCAGTAGCGATTTCGGTGGTAGTCGGCTATCCAGGTGAAACACCTGAAATGCTCAAAGAGACCTTTGATTTCATCAAGAAGACTAAACCCGACTTTGTCTACGTTTGTCAAGCAATACCTTACCCAGGCACTGAACTATTAGATATTCTTAAGAAACTTAATTGGGAAGTGTCGACTGATTGGAATAAGTTTGATGAACAATCACCCGTATTCAAGAATCCACTTTTATCGCCTCAGCAGATAGACAAAATGCGCGGAGATTTCTACGATGACTTCCTCTCATTTACCTACTATATCCAAAAATCTCGCAGACAGGACTTTTACAGTAAAATCATGGCAAGAACAGCACGTAATCATCTATTATGGCGAATGAAAGTCCCAAAACTTCTATCCGCTACTAGAAAATTATCACATCTAAAAAAATAAAAAAATTAGAA
>CAZQTZ010000039.1:0-8359 GCA_964596465.1 uncultured Candidatus Bathyarchaeia archaeon
AAGATTTTGTGTATAATAAACATATACTAAAATTTCATTTATCAAAAATTTTCTCATTATAGAAAAAAAGCTAATTGATAAACCAAGTATCATGAAGCTTCTTATTACAAATCTTTATATTTAATCTTTATTCACCTAAGAAGGTATCATCGTAATATAACGATACTGGGGGATTGGGACTAGACAGTGGCTCATCTAGATGAAGTATTAAGGGCTACTTTGACTATCTGTATTTTGGTTTTTTCAGCCAAAGTCTTAGGAGAACTTTTTACCAGAGTTAAAATTCCATCTGTTCTAGGTGAGCTTTTTGCCGGGATTCTTCTTGGACCTTACGCTCTAGGTTCAATCATCACGATTGCAGGTTCACCTGTAATCCAAATCAACGAGATAGTGAATGCGTTTGGTGAAATTGGTGGTATACTCATTTTATTCATCGCTGGATTAGAAATGACATTCACGGATTTTAGAAGAGTCGGAGCCTCAGGTTTCACTATCGGAACCTTAGGTGTCGCGGTTCCTTTTATAATGGGGTACGGCTTTTCTATCCTGCTCGGTTTTGGAATAGGGGCAAGTTTAGTAATCGCCGCCGCTTTAGTCGCTACAAGCATATCAATCACTTCATTGGTACTGCAGGAACTAAAACGGTGTCATTCGATAGAATCGAGAACAATGATCAGCGCCGCAGTGGTTGACGACGTTATCGGCTTAGCTGTTCTCGGAGTAATCGTTAGTTTCATTTCGAACCAAACAACCTCAATAGATCCACTTAACGTTATCATTATAATCTTAACTGCTCTTGCATTATGGCTCGGAATGGTTCTATTAGCATCTATTGTTCTCCCTAGATTGATTAATCTAACCGCGAGAGGAAACTCTGATCAGACCGTTGAGGCTGCTGCTACCGCTTCCTGCTTTGGTGCGGCTGCATTAGCCGCTTATATTGGCCTTTCTCCTATCGTTGGTGCATTCGCAGCAGGCATGGCAGTTGCAAGTTCTAAATCCATTGAGAAAATCCGTGATTATATCAAAAAAATAAGCACAATCTTTTCTCCTGTCTTCTTTGCGCTTGCAGGAGCAGCATTCAACATCAGCAGTTTCATTACATCGGATCTCTCCTTCTACATCTTCTTCATAACACTTATCTCCATTGCAATATTGAGCAAACTAGCAGGTTGTGGTATTCCGGCAGCTTTATTCCTTAAAGATAAAAATAAAGGTCTCAAGATTGGGATAGGGATGATTTCACGTGGTGAAGTCGGACTAATCGTTGCAGGTGTTGCCATTTCCTCAGGGGTTATTACACAAAGTACCTATTCCGCTATAATCGGCATGATAATTATGACAACAATCCTGACTCCTATACTGCTAAAAAAAGCCTATGATAATGAAGCTCCAGAGGAAGCCGAGGGAGAATGCACAGATATGGACGCTCCAGATTACATACCTACTTATCCTCTCTAAATACCAATTATGAAAAATCATTACCTTCTAATCAAATTCAGATGAACGAAAAACTTTCTTTAATTAATAAATAAAAAAAGAAACCACTTGACAAAATCACCCGAAATGCAATCAATCAAAAATTTTTAATAGAGTATTTTGTAACAAACTGAAAAGGAGTGTCCTTCTTAAAAGACCTAGATTCTCCGAAACGCCGATCTATTGAAGTTCAAGTTGGGTTTTAATTTACTTCATATGGGATTGAACTATTTCTTGATCAGAAAGCGCCTTCTCAAGCAGATCTATTATGGCATTAGTTAGGTTGCCTCTATAGTATGGTCTTACTATTTTTTCAGAAAATTCGATGAGTAACGAAGGAGGAACGTTATGGTATGCCATGTCAACGAGTAAATCATCTTCTGTAACTAAAAGCGCAGTTTTTCTTTTCATTCTTTATCACCATGACCATAGATATCCCTTAAAATTTATAAAAAACACACAGCTCAACCAACATATATCACCTCTAGAGAGTATAGTTAAAATAAACAAAAATTCGCTCAAATCTGATGTATTCATTATTTTATTGTTGCTACCAACAAAAAACTACTTTAGCAATAATTACTTTGGTTTGTTCAATAAAAATTTTTAAAAATATTTTTTTTAATCCTAATTCTCTATATGATTAATTTCTTACAAGTAATCTCTCAGCAAAGAAATTGTGATTATCTTCAACTTCTATGTCGTAAACAAGCATGTTTGATTGTTCTCCAAATGTCCGAAGTTTTCTAGTGCAAACAGAGGTTTTCAAACTCTTAGTAGCATCTATAAAGTCAAACCTGTCTTTAATTAAAGGCAAAAACACAAATTTATTCTGATTCGAAAGACAACATGCGCGAATATAATCTGAACTAGTAGTGAAAATTCTATGATCTTCGGTACACTCTAAAAATCCGAACTGGTGAGAAATCCTAAAAATATGTCTAGCCCCTAGAGGCTTCCTGAAAATGTTCACTACTTTCTTAGATTCAACTATTCTGTTTGAAAGGTTATAAGAAAGTACTTGTTGTGCTGGTTTAATTTGGCTGATGGGAATTTGTGAACCATCTGGTAGAAGAATCCGGATATAATCTGGCAAACAATTGAAGCTCAGCTTTTTAAAATCTCGTGGATTTTTTTGGTCTTCACAAACATTCTTGTTCTCTAAATTGGTTTGAATTATTTTACTTTGAAAACGCTTTTGGACCAAGTTGAAAGGAGGATTTATTTTCGAATAAAGAGTCGCCTCAGCTGTTTTGTTTTTGGTAATAATCGTGTTATTTGCAAATTCAAGTCTTTTATGATTTTTCGACAAGACCTTCCTCTCCTGTGTTGATTCCCTTTGCCCGCATTAGAGTATTGTTAAACCATAAAGCAAGCAGCAGATTAACTCTCAATTAAACCCCTGAATTCAATTTGATAAAATCACTTTTAAATCCTTCTGCCTTCTTTTAGTAAAAGGGAACTGAATAACATAAAAACACAAGTTTTAATGACTTCTCTTTTAGAATAAGCCGTCTTTTTTTGTCAGTACAAAATCTTTTATCAAATAACTCCAAATCAACATAGTCTATTGAGTGTGCCTGTAGCTTGCAAAAATTTAACACTGATCCGGAATATCCAACCTCCGATGAGGGATTGGATCTTTTAATAAAACAAAAAGAGCTTCAGCTAAATCCCCTGCGCACACAAATGGAAGAAATTAGACAACAATTCGTCGAAGATCTTATTGTATTCTCTATAACATGGTATCAAGATACGGCAAAACAATACGTCATAAAATATTCAGAAATCACTTTTAATCTAAAAAAAGAAAATCTTGCCGAAATGAAAAATAAAGTCAATAACCTAGCAAAAGAATCCATCTGGATAACAAAAAAAGTCCTCTCAAATCCTAGAATATGGTGGCATCTTGAACCTAATACATATGACACTTTTACTCAATATGATCAACTAGGAAATGATGCTATAGGTAACAAATTCCCTGAAAAAATCGATAATCCTGTTAGACAAGTTCTTGGTGAGTTAGGAAATATCCTAGAACAATATGGATATCGTGTAACAACTAATCCAAATATGAAATCTTCCTACCCTGAATTCTGGTTCTATACACCTGAGGGTATACGAAAAGAGACTCATCCTTACTATCCCCATCTACTTGAATGGTCTGAGCAAATGCAACAAGACATTCAGAAATACAATAATTTATTCAAACAAGCTATCCAACTGTACATCCAAATCCAAAAACTTAAAGACGAAAAGAAACAACGCCAAGCGAGCCAACTATGGGATGCAACGTAAACTAAGCGACCTTCTGAATTAAGGAAAATAACGCTGCAGCAATTTTACCTACATTTAGACCCACAACTTAACCTCTCATAACATAGTTGAAATTCCAAAATCTTTCTTAAAAAACCTTAAACGCCAAATAATTTATTCCGAAAGCTAAAATAAGAACGTAAAGATAACTTAGCCACCTGAGGAAAACCTTTGTCGTCAATCATTGAAGACATCCTTGCCAGAAAAATCTTCAACAACCGCGGAGAAGAAACAATTGAGGTCGACGTGATAACAACTGCAGGTTTTGGACGAGCTGCAGCACCAGCAGGAAAAAGCCGCGGAAAAGCCGAAGTAATATATTACCCCCAAGGCGGAGTAGAAGCAGCGATTAAAAAAGTTGACGAACTTATTGCCCCCGAACTAGCGGGGTTAAACGCTGATTTTCAAGAAGAAATCGATAGCACTTTACATGAGATTGACGGCACAACAAACTTTAAGATTATTGGAGGAAACACCGCCTTCGCAATATCTTTGGCAAATGCGGAAGCAGCTGCAAATAGTCATAATCTTCTGCTCTTCCAATTTCTAGGCGGAAGTACCTCAAATACAATCCCTTTTCCATTAGGCAATTGCATTAGCGGAGGTCAACATGCCCGTGGCAAATCACCTGATATTCAAGAATTCCTCGCGTTACCATATGGCGCTGAAACATTCTTAGACGCTGCAACCGCAAATACTCAAATTCATAAAAGAATCGCTGACATCCTAAAAAAACGCGATAAACTTTTTACTGGTGGTAAAAGCGATGAGGGCGCATGGATAGCTAACATCGATGGCGTTGACGCGTTTGAAATAATGGCAAAGGTCTGTCAGGAAGTTGGTGACGAACTTGGTTTCAAATGTGGTTTCGGACTTGATGTTGCGTCATCCTCATTTTGGAGTGAAAAAGAACAAAAATACGTATATAGTAACGAAGGCAAAAAACGCGACACCGGCGAACAGCTCGAATACATGAAAGATCTTATAGAAAAATATCATCTCAAATACGTCGAAGACCCCTTCCATGAAGAGGATTTCCAAAGCTTTGCCGAAATAACAAAAAAAGTAAAAAATTGTATGATTTGCGGAGACGACATTTTTACAACTAATAACGAACGCCTAAGTCAAGGTATTCGGGTAGGGGCAGGAAACGCAATAATTATCAAAGTAAATCAAATCGGCACCCTCACAGATGCATTAGAAACTATTCAAAATTCTCATAGAAACGGCTACGCAACAGTTATGTCCCACCGAAGCGGTGATACATGTGATTGGCACATCGCACATCTAGCTGTTGCGTTCGGCTGCCCTGTCATAAAAACGGGTATAGTCGAAGGCGCTCGGATAGCCAAAATCAACGAGTTATTAAGGATCGAACACTATCTTGGAAGCCGAGCCAAAATGGCTGATTTAAAAATAATAAACTAATAGAAGGAAAAAAAATGTCAGAAGATGAAATAAAATCCAACTCTCAACCTGAAACTGAGTCCACCGAGGCACAGGAAAGTAAGGTTGACGAGACAGAAAAACAAACACAAATAGTAAATAAACCTGAAAACCAACCCCAAGAAGAGGCTTCACAAAGCGCTCCAGTAGCAGAAGCTGAAGAGCTGCTGCTTCCAAGGGATACTCTGCTCTCCGCTGGTATCCATATTGGAACCCGAATGAAAACGCGCGACATGGAGCCCTTCATCTATAGAATAAGACCTGATGGTCTATTCGTTTTAGATGTGAAAAAGACCGATGATCGCATCAGAGTCGCAGGAAAATTCTTGGCTCGTTATGAACCATCCAAAGTAGCTATTGCTGCAACTCGACTCTATGCTCATGAACCGGTAAAAAAATTCTGCCAAACAACAGGTTCAACTCCGCTTATTGGTAGATTTATTCCGGGTATGCTCTCAAACCCGCTTTATCCCAATCGAGTTGACCCCGAAATTATAGTAGTTTCTGATCCACGTGCAGACGCACAAGCAGTCAAAGAAGCCTCCGCAGTCGGTATCCCAATTGTAGCGCTATGCAGTACTGACAACGAATTCGCTGGGGTAGATTTAGTCATACCAACAAACAATAAAGGTCGACGTGCACTTGCTGTAATATTCTGGCTTATCGCTAGACAGATTCTGCGCGAACGCGGAGAAATAGCAGCTGACGCAAATCCCAAAGCTACTATAGAAGACTTCGAAGCAAAAATCTCCCGAGAAGACGAGGAGGACACCTAAAACCAATGGGTTTTCTTCGGCATCCAATCGTAGCCGGAATGTTCTACGAGGGGACTGCCGACGCACTAAAGACGCAGGTTGAATCCTGCTTTCTTCATCCCTTTGGCCCAAAAAAACTACCTAAAATTAATTTATCTGGTCCCAGAAAAATTTTGGGAATGGTTTGCCCACATGCAGGTTACATCTACAGTGGATCTGTAGCGGCAAACGCTTTTTTTGAATTAGCTAATGATGGAAAACCTGACACTGTCGTACTTTTAGGTCCTAACCATACTGGAATCGGCAGTGGGCTGTCCATTATGAATGAAGGTACCTGGAGAACCCCGCTAGGCGACGTAAAAATTGACTCTACGATTGCAGATGACATAATCCAGGAAACAGCTATTCTGGATATCGACCCTTCAGCTCACCTACAAGAACACTCTCTAGAAGTCCAACTGCCTTTCCTACAATATCTATACGGCGATAAATTCTTGATAGTTCCAATATCTTTTCTAATGCAAGATATTGACTCTGCTAAAGAGATTGGCGAGGCTCTCGTCAAAGCTCTTAATGATAAAAATTCTGTGGTTATTGCCTCTTCGGACTTTACTCACTATGAATCGCAGATTGATGTGAACCGTAAAGACTTCGCGGCCATAAAAGCTATTGAAGAACTTGACGAAAATCAACTTTACTCAACTTTGGAAAGTCATAATATAAGTGCTTGTGGCTATGCTCCTATTGCAGCATTAATCACCTACGCCAAAGGTATGGGTGCGACCAAAGCTGAACTTCTCAGTCATAAAACTAGTGGTGATATAACAGGCGAAAAAAGAAGTGTTGTTGGGTATGCAGCTCTTACCGTTAAAAAGCCCAACAACTGAGCTCTCAACATTGTGATTTATAATGTCTGAACTCGCTGATGGGTATAAGCGATCCTATTTGAAAGCAGATATTAAACAAGCCAAATTAGGCATAATTTTGCTTATAGTGCCCCTTTTAGTTTTCATCTTTAAGGATTATCAAATCTTTGGTTTTTCATCTGAATTCTATGGATTACTGTTTTTAAGAATCTTTTTTTTAGCTTTTACAATTCTTTTGTATGTCAGTTTAGAACGATTAAAAAATTATCGTTCTTATGAAACATCGATTCTGTTTTGGGGAATAATAGGCGTTATTGTCGTCTTGATAATTAATGCTTCACGACCTCAAAACTATCTTTTCCACACAATTCTGATTGTAATCATAATTTTTATTGCCTGCTTAATTGTTCCAATGAAGTTATTTTATAAAACAATAATTTGCTTATTGGCTTCAGTTGGGCAACTTTTCATAATTATGTTAGAAGTCAAAATGGAATCGCCTTTTGAGTTACTTTCTCTAATTTTTATCCTTATTTTTGCAATGATTATCGGATTGTCAGGCTCTCAGTTAATAGAATCTTTGCGTTTAAAATCCTACAAATCACAGCAAGAAATTATTAATAGTGAAAAAAGATATCGTGAATTAGCCGACTCTCTCCCCGAGATTGTTTTTGAAGCAGACGATAAAGGAATCTTGACGTTTGTGAACAAAAAAGGTCGAGAAATAATTGGATATGGTGATATTGTACAAACGCAAAGAAGGGTTCTGGACTTTTTTACTCCTGATGATAAACAAAAAGCAATCAATAATCTTCAATCATGGCTAAATGGGCAAAAATCAGTAGGTACTGAATATATGCTGATAAAAGAAGATGGAACAAAGCTTCCTGTATTGGCTTTTTCAGAACAAATAATCAAAGACGGAAAAAGAGGATTAAGAGGTATAGTGGTCAATTTAACTGAACTAAAAAATATTGAACGAAAATTAGCTCTCTCGAACGAAAAACTTCGCGTTTCAGGAAGCCTAACTCGACATGACATACGTAACAAACTCAGCGTAATAAATAGCTATTCCTATCTAATTAAAATGAAATATCCAAATAATCCTGATATAATTGAACCATTAGAAAAAATTGATCAAGCTGTAAAAGACTCAGCAAGACTTTTTGACTTTGCCAAATTTTACGAGCAATTAGGCAGCGAGGAACTTGGGCCTGTGAATGTAGAAAAAGCAATCAACAATGCAGTTAATCTGCTCCCTAACATGCATAATTTTACAATATTAAACGAATGCCATGGCTTACTCGTAATTGCGGATTCGCTACTTAACCAGCTATTTTACAACCTGATAGATAATACATTAAAACATGGAAAAAAGGCAACTGCAATAAGAATCTATTACGAAAAAAATCGCGCAATTGACTTGATTTATGAAGATGATGGTGTCGGTATATCTGAAGTTAATAAACCAAAATTGTTCATTGAAGCTTTTACAAC
>CAZQTZ010000039.1:8369-14284 GCA_964596465.1 uncultured Candidatus Bathyarchaeia archaeon
ACTGGTCAGGGGTCAGGACTCGGTCTTAAGCTGATTAAGCAACTAGTGGATTTCTACGGCTGGAGTATAAGAGAGGAAGGAAAGCCCGGTAAAGGCGTTAAAATAATCATCTCTATTCCCAAACAAAGAGTAGTCAATTGAATTATAGCAGAAAAATGCTGAAATAAATATGGGGTGGATTTCTTATTTAATCGCAAAAGATGAGCAAAGTTCTTCTACGGTTCGGTTTAAGGTTAATTCTGCTATGTCTTGTCCATAGTCTAGTATGCGTCTGGAACTATCTAATACCAGTCTGAGAATAGATGCAACGTTCGGATCGAGTTTTTTAGTGCTCATTAGTCTTATGAGGTCATTCTCTATTTTGATGTAGCCTTGACGTTTAGGAATTATTTTTTCAGCATCGTTATAGTCACGTTTGAACATGGCTTTAGTTGACTCTTCAAAAAGTTTATGGGCTAAAGAGTTAAGATTTAGAATTTGGGAGAAGACTTCTTCGTCTATAGGCTCTTTTAAGAAGAGCACTTGATCATCAAGAAGTTTCTGGAAAGTAGCCTGATTATTTATTATGTTAACTGCGTCTTCTCCGATGTTTTTTATGTAATTTACGATTATACGGTAAAGAAGGTATTCTTTTGGTGTGCTGAAGCCCAATTCTCGATACATGTTATGTTCTAAGCCGAATTTTAGTTGGCGAACAACATAAAGTACTAGTCTATTAACGTCATTATGAGCGTTTATAACGCTTCGCTGTAACTCTTCATCTTTGTTTTTGAGCGAGGCTACAGCATCTCTATTGGCGGATAAAGCAACAATGCTCATGCGTCTTACAGCTTTCTCGATTGAGAACTCTGAATGTTTAATTAGTATCTGTAATGTAATTTCGTCATCGGTTTCATCTATGATTTCTGATCCTAAGAAAGTGTCGCGGGCAAAATTCTTAATGGCTGTTTTACATTTGGTGGAGTCAGTTGAACCCTTAAAGTGTATCCGCATAATGTCCGCGCTGATCACATATAAGGACTGAATTAATCGTAATGTTGATTGAAAATCTTCTTGTGGGTCAACGCTCATGTAGTATTCTTTAAGTTTTGAGTCTGCATTAGCTTCGCTTTTTTCGCGGATTTTACGGGGGACTAAATTTAGAGAAAAATCGGGTTCCACATTAAAGGCAATTTCGCTACCTCTTTTTAATCCGATATCCTGAACCCATTCTTTTGGCAGGCTTATGATGTAACTTCCTCTTCCGGTGCATTGTATTTTTCTGTAACCCAAGTCTTTTTCAGCCATAAGTAATCACTGTGATATATGTTTCATATATATTTCATAAATCATTATGTAGCATATAAATGATTTGCAATATGGATATATAGAATACGTGTACTGTACATGCGTACTTAAAGAAACCTAGAACATACCCCATCTAGAAGGTACTCAAAACATAATAAAAAGGAAGAAGACCCGCCATGACCAAGAAAATTGTAGCAAACCCCAACGCATGCATGGGCTGCGGACTTTGCGAAGTAAGCTGCACGGTTCAGCATTCAAAATCAAAAGACATCATAAAAGCATACACAAAAGAAACCCCCCGTCCAATAAGCCGAGTTCGTTTAGAGATGAATAAACCTGTTAGCTTTGCTATCCAATGTCGTCACTGCGAAGATGCCCCCTGTGCACAAGCCTGCCTAACTGGTGCAATGCAAAAAGATCCGCAAACAGGTTTAGTAACTCATAATCCTGAAAAATGTATGGGGTGCTGGACTTGTGTCATGATCTGTCCTTTTGGTGCAATAAAAATGGATAACCAAAATCGGATTATAGTAAAATGTGACCGATGCCTTGAGCTTGAAATCCCTGCTTGTGTAGCCAGCTGTCCCAATGGCGGTTTAGAAATCAAAGAAATAACCGACTCTATAGCCATAAAAGAGGTAAAACACTAATGAAATCTAAATATGTAATAATTGGCGGATGCTCAGCGGGAACAGGTGCTGTTGAAGCTATACGCGAAGTTGATTCTAAAGGCGAAATCACAGTTGTAGCCGAAGAACTCTATCCACAATATAGCCGACCTATGATATCTGAACTTGTAAGTGGCAAGTTCGACTTAGCTAAAATGCTAGTTCGTGACGAAGCCTTTTGGCAAAAACACAATGTTCACGCTCTAACAGGTAGAACTGCTACAAACATTAACCTGAACGAAAAAACAATACAACTCGAAAACGGCGAAAAAATAGGCTATAGCAAACTTCTTCTAGCAACTGGAGGTAAGCCCTTCTTGCCAAAAATGGAAGGCATAGAAAAAGATGGAGTATTCACCTTCACAACCTTAGCAAATGCAGAACATCTTATAGTAAAAATAAACAATACTCATGCTAAAAAAGTTGTAATAATAGGTGGTGGACTAATCGGAGTAAGTGTTTCAGAGGCACTTATAAAAAGAGGTTTAAACGTAACTTTGGTGGAATATAAAAATAATATCCTCAGCCTAATTCTTGATGGGACTTCATCTAAAATGGTTGAAACCGCCATAAGAAAAGCAGGCCTTAATATTACAACTGGATTAACCGTGCAAAAAATCATTGGCAATGATAAAGACAATCGGATAGTTGGCGGTGTAATTCTAACCGATGGAGAGCAAATGCAATGCGATATAGTAATCATCGCTATAGGTGTAGTTCCAAGAACTGAATTGGCTGTTAGTGCTAATCTAAAAGTAAACCGAGGCATAGTAGTTGACAGTTACATGCAGACTAGTGTCGAAGATATCTATGCAAGCGGGGATGTTGCTGAAGCATACGACTTTGTCGCCAACGAAAATCGTCAATTGCCTCTTTGGCCTCTCGCTCATGATCAAGGCAAAATTGCCGGCTATAATATGGCGGGAAAAAAAGTAACTTATACAGGTGGAACTAATATGAGCGCCCTCAAATACTATGGAATACCTCTGATTTCCATTGGTTTAGCTAATCCTCAAAATTCTGCAGATTACGATATAATGGTAAAATATGATCCTGAGAAAAGTATCTATAAAAAATTGGTACTTAAAGAAAATGTGATTGTAGGTATGACTTTCGTATATACTATTGAGCGTGCAGGTATATTCTTCAATCTGATGAAGAACAAGATTAACGTGGAAAAATTTAAGCAGAATCTTCTATCTGAGACTTTCAGTCTTGCCACATTACCAGTAGAGTTACGAAAAGAATTACATTTAGAGGAATAGAAGTGAACAACCTAGATAAAATGTACATAAATCCATTCAATAGCGACAAAGATTTCGCAGGATGCTCCATATTCGGAATGATGAATCTGGAGGGTAAACGCTTTGGTTCTAAAGATCCCGTTAAAGCAATAACCAATATGCATGATCGAAGCAATGGATTAGGTGGTGGATTTGCAATCTATGGTATATACCCTGATTTCAAAGAATACTATGCATTTCACGTTATGTACCTCAGTCGAGACGCTAAGGAGAAAACTGACCGCATTCTGGCTTCATACTTTAACATAATTTATGACGAAGAAATGCAAACCAAACCTTCAAATGTAATCGATCCTCCGCTAATGTGGCGATACTTTGTCCAAACAAAGAAAAACAAACCTGCAAACCTCTCCGAAGATGAAATCGTAATACAAGCTGTAATGCGAATAAACACTGAAACTGGAAAAGCATTTGTTTTCTCAAGCGGAAAAGACATGGGCGTCTTCAAAGGTGTTGGTTACCCAGAAGATGTAGCTGCCTACTTCTGTTTAGAAGACTACCAGGGTTATCTCTGGAGTTGCCACGGTCGTTTTCCAACTAACACTCCAGGCTGGTGGGGTGGTGCACATCCTTTCAACGTCTTAGACTGGACCGTGGTACATAACGGCGAACTTTCCAGTTATGGCATTAACCGTCGTTACCTCGAAATGTATGGGTATAAATGTACTTTACAGACTGATACCGAAGTCTTAGCATACGCATTCGACTTATTAATGCGTAGACAGCGTTTACCCATAGAAATCGTATCTAAAATCCTTGCACCCCCATTCTGGTCTGAAATTGAAAAGTTGGACTCTAAACAAGCCCAGACTATCAAAATCCTACGTCAAACATACAGTAGCTTGCTCATGAACGGTCCTTTCAGTGTAATTGTTGCTCATCACGGCGAAATGATTGGTCTAACGGACCGAATAAAGCTTCGTCCTATGATAGCCGCAACAAAAGCTGATAACCTTTTCCTATCTTCTGAAGAAGCTGCCATCCGCTTAGTTGCTCCACAACTTGACAAACTATGGACACCAAGAGGCGGCGAACCCATAATAGGCAGAGTCGGCGGCCAAAAAATTATCGAACTCACTCCAAAAGCGGAGGTCCATCATTAATGAAAAGTTACCTGCCCCATGATTACATTGTAGTAAGAGACGACGATAAATGTATCCGATGTAAAGCTTGCGTTAACCAATGCACTTATGAAACCCATAGTTACGATGCTGAAGATGATATTATCCGAAGCAAAGATGAAAACTGTGTCAATTGCAAAAGATGCGTCGTTATGTGTCCTACCCAAGCATTAAGCATACAAAAAAATCCCAACATCTATAGAGAAAACGCAAGCTGGACCTACGAAGCGATAAAGGACATAAAAAAGCAGGCAGAAACAGGCGGAGTACTCCTAACTGGTATGGGCAGCGACAAACCATACATTACATACTGGAATCGTTTACTAGTTAACGCTAGTCAGGTAACTAATCCTTCAATTGATCCATTACGTGAACCAATGGAAATCCGAACATACCTAGGCGCTAAACCAGATGCAGTGGAACTGGAATTCGAAAATGATGATATTTCCTTAAAAACAAAACTGGCTCCCCAGTTGACCCTAGAAACTCCAATAATGTTCTCCGCTATGTCTTACGGCGCCATTAGCCTCAATGTTCACGAATCCCTTGCCCGTGCAGCAACTCAAGCGGGAACTTACTTTAATACGGGTGAAGGGGGTTTAGATAAAAGCCTCTACAAATATGGCAAAAACGCTATTGTCCAAGTTGCCTCTGGACGTTTTGGTGTACATTCAGAATACCTTCATGCTGGTGCAGCCATAGAAATTAAGATTGGTCAAGGTGCAAAACCAGGAATCGGAGGGCATCTTCCAGGCGAAAAAGTCACTCCCGAAGTTGCACGCACACGTATGATTCCCATTGGGACCGACGCAATTTCGCCTGCGCCTCAACACGATATTTACAGCATCGAAGACTTACGTCAACTTATATATGCTCTAAAAGAAGCAACGGATTACGCAAAACCTATCTCTGTTAAAATAGCGGCTGTCCATAACGTCGCGGCTATAGCCAGTGGTATGGTTCGTGCAGGTGCTGATATAATTGCTATAGACGGGATACGTGGATCCACAGGAGCTGCACCGAAAGTTATCCGAGACAACGTAGGAATACCTATAGAGTTTGCGATAGCAACTGTAGATCAGCGCTTACGAGATGAAGGTATACGCAATCGCGCTTCCATTGTTGCTGCAGGAGGATTTAGCAACAGTGGAGATGTTCTAAAAGCCATAGCTTTAGGCGCCGATGCTGTATACATAGCAACAGCTGCTTTAGTTGCTATAGGTTGTACAGTCTGTCAAAAATGCTTTACTGGTAAATGTCCCTGGGGAATTGCAACTAGCGATGGATGGATAAGCAAACGAGTTAATCCAAAGATTGCATCCGAACGGTTAGTTAACTTATTGGGTGGATGGAGCATGGAAATTAAAGATATGATGGGCGGAATGGGTGTAAACGCCATAGAAAGCTTACGAGGAAACCGTCTTCACCTTCGTGGTGTAGGCTTAACCGACACAGAACTAAAAATCTTGGGCGTAAAAATGGCTGGTGAATAAAATGGTTACCCGACAAGAAGAAAAAATCATTGCTGAAATCGA
>CAZQTZ010000040.1:0-11077 GCA_964596465.1 uncultured Candidatus Bathyarchaeia archaeon
GTTTTGGTCTAAGAATAAGTTTCATTAAGCATGCGTCTCGAAGCAAGTCAATATCTATCTCGTGAATTATTCTCTATTACGCTTAAGTTTTTTCCGCTTCTAAATGTTTGAAATTAAAGATTTATGACCTTGCGTTTACTATGATGTTTTCTTATGAGGTTGCATAATGTATTCAAAAGGTATTGCGGTAATTGCTATAACACGAAATGGTGTTGAAACTGCGTTAAAAATTAACAATGCCCTAACAGCCTGCAATCTATTATCTATAGTTTATGCGCCTAGTAAATATGCGCTAGAGGGTGTTATCTCTTTTGAATCTAAACTTGAATCATTCATGAAAGACACATATCATGTAGTCAGTGCTGTGGTAGGTGTTATGGCAACAGGTGTACTTATCAGGGCTATCGCCCCTAATTTGGAGAATAAGCTTGTGGATCCTGCTGTTGTTTGTATTGATGCTTCGGGAAAATTTGTTATAAGTTTACTCTCGGGGCATTATGGAGGAGCTAATGAATTGACAAACATTATCGCTCAAGGCATAGGTGCCACACCAGTTATAACCACGGCTTCTGAGGTTACAGGTAAACCCAGCGTTGAAGATGTTGCTCGTATCCTGCAGTTAACTATAGCAAACCCTGAAAGTACCTCCTTGGTAAATGCAGCAATCACTAACGGGGACCGTGTGGTCTTAGTTAAAATAGGCGAGATAAATCTGGCTGTTGGACAACTCGCAAGCTTGGAGTTCAAGCAGGTAGAGACTCCTCAACAAGCGTTGCAAATGGTAAGTGAATATGATGCGGGGATAATAATTACTAAAGAAGCACTTCCAGTTACTACCTTTGGAAAGCCAATAACTATATTTAAAATGCAAAGGGTAACCATCGGCTTAGGAATATTAACAGAAGTTACTACTGATCAAATTCTAAGAACTATAACCTCTACCTTAAAAGAAAATAAAATACCCTTTGACCGGATTACGGGAATAGCTACGGTTGACATCAATCAAGACTCTCAAAACATGAGAAACGCCTCGATAACACTCGGATTTGAATTAAAATTTTTAAGCCTTAAAGAACTTGAAAATTTTAAACACGAAGATTTGTCTCCCTTGTCAAATACCAAACAAGAAACTATTGAAATAGAAAATTTGTGTGAACGGGCCGCTCTGTTTGGGGCAGGAAAAAACTCGCATTTACTATTAGAAAATATAACAAGAAACGGAGTAATAATAGCTTTAGCTAGCGGAGAATAAATGCCATCTGAGCCTCACTCAAATTTGGGGGGAAAAACTATTTTTTAGTTTATAGGATTTCTCCGACTACTGTTAGTGGCTTTTGGAGCAAATTCTTTAGGTCTTCAAATTTTTCATTATCCAATGTAACAAGCACTACGCTAGCTGGTCCAGCTGTTTTTAAAAGGTCTATTTTTGCTTCTTCATTTAGCTTTACCCGCCGTCCTACTGCATAAGCCATCATTCTAGCTTCGTAGGCTATGCCAAACGATCCCACCGCTACTATGTCGTGTATAAACTTCTTTTGGGTCAGTAAGGTTATATTTCGTAAATCCGCGATTTCCCCTTTAACTTCCGCAGGAATTACTTCATCCCCTACTTTGGGTTTTCCAATTGCTACCACGATATCGCCTGGTCTGGTTTTGCCTAATCGTAATTCGTCTTCATTCGCAAAGCCTATAACTGTTAGGCCTGCTCCGGTTTGTGTGGTGTTGAAGTTGTCTTCAGTGTTTTCCATTAACACTTGATTTGGTTCAAGACCTAAAACCATAGCTTCTGTTCGAATGCCTTCTAAGATTTCTCTCCCAACTGGTTCTTTTTCTACACCTAAGGTAGCTGACAGTAAAAGCGGAAATGCTCCGGTTGCTGCTACATCAATCAACGCAACTCTGGCTAAAAATTTCCCAACAACTCTGCCTTGAACTCTTAGAGTATCCATAGCTTTCGGCCCAACGCCTCCAGAGGATGTGGAACCGACAACGATGGCATGTCCGGTGGGTATCTTCAGTATTGAGACGTCACCTCGGCGCATATACCCAATTTGCGAAGGTTTTACTTGGAACGCTATTGGTCTGAGCATAGTTCCTACATTTTCAACTAGATGTAGATAGACTGTTAGCGCTTGGCGAATAACCTCGGACCGATTGAGGCCATGCTTCTTTGCCAGCTTATCTGTACCAAACAAGATTTTTTCTGAAATACGAACATTAGTGACCTTCAAAGTTAACACACTACAAGTGTAATGTGCTACTATCCCCTTAAAATTTTCTGCATAAAAATGTGATTTTACTGAATTTTGATGATTTTTGCGGTTAATTTAACCCACAATTACTGCTGGATTATCCATCCAAATCTTTATATTAACTCTCACCTAACAAACAAACCTTCAGGATAAGAGGCTAACAAAGTTGCTAAACCAGAATACCCGAAAAAGAACATCACAGCTGGATAAGAAGCGCGTTATTCTGGTCATCGGAGATGGTATGGCTGACAGACCTTTGCCTGAACTAAACGGACGAACCCCTTTAGAGATTGCTAATCCAGTAAACATGAACAGATTAGCCGCACTTGGCATCTCTGGTCTATTGGATTCAGTAGCCCCCGGGGTTGTTCCCGGAACGGAAACGGCGCATCTTTCCATATTAGGATATGATCCGGCGATTATTTACAGCGGCAGAGGACCCTTTGAAGCAGCTGGAGCAGGATTAAAAATCGAGCCTGGAGATGTAGCTTTTAGATGTAATTTCGCTATGGTAAACGAGGATTTTATCATTGTTGATGAGCGTGCAGGCAGAATTCAAGATGAAGCTAAAGAGCTTGCAGAAAACCTTCAAACAGTAAAACTGGAAAAATTTCCAGATATCAAAATTATATTCAAACAAACATTAAGTTTTAAGGGTGCTTTAATCCTTCGCGGAGCCAATCTCTCTTCAAATGTTTCTGCTTCTATGCCTAAAACTGGGGATTTGGCTGGTGCAATAAAGCCTTTAGATGAAAGCTTAGAGGCGATGAATACTGCTAATATACTTAATGAATTTGTGAAAACCAGCTATGATATTCTCAGAGATCATTCTGCTAACGTTAAGCGGAAAGCTGAAGGTAAAGCAGTTGCGAACATTGTTCTCCCTTGGGGCGGCGGGCAGGTTCCCCAAATGGAGTCGTTCAATAAAAAGTATCAAATTAAGGGTGCTGTAGTGGCAGCAGCAAGCATAATCAAAGGTATCGCAAAACTTGCAGGTTTAGACGTAGTCAAGGTTAATGGGGCAACAGGAGAATTAGACACAGATACACTATCAAAAGCAGATGCCACGTTAAAGGCGCTGAAAACTCATAATTTTGTTTTAGTACATGTGGAAGCAGCGGATGAGGCAAGTCATGATGGTAATGTAGAAGGAAAGATTTCTATCATCAAGAAAATTGATGCGATGATCGGACGAATTCTAAACGGTATTGACCTGAATAATGTTATTGTTGTGCTCCTGTCTGATCATGTGACTTCTACTCAACTTCGAAAACATACTGATGACCCAGTTCCCATTACCGTTGCAGGTGCAAATATTATCAAAGATAATATAACCGAGTTCAGCGAGCGCGCCGCATTTAAGGGGGGTTTAAATCGTATTCAAGGAAAACAAGTTATGCCGCTGATAATGAATTTATTAGACAAATCTATCAAAACTTTAGGATGAGTTATGCAGTGACGCCTTCATCTAATTTGGTTCGAGAGAACTTTAAAAACCTAAAACCTGCTGTTCATGGTGCTGATATCTATGATGCCGCTGAAAAGACTGGACTCAATCGTGAGAATATAATTGATTTTAGTTCAAGTGTAACTCCTGTAGGACCTTCTCCCAAAGCTCTTGAAGCTCTTAAAAACAGCCTAAATCAAATCTCTACTTACCCTGACTCCAATTCTACTGTTTTACGAAGTGCCCTTGCTAATCACTACGGAAAAATCAGCAAAGAAAATATAATCATCGGTAATGGATCAACCGAGCTGATTTACCTGTTCGCTGAAGCATTTACTCAAAAAGGCGATATTATATTACTTCCAGCACCTTCCTTTAGCGAATATGAAGCAGCCGTAAAAAAAGCAGGCGCAACTCCTAAGCATGTTACGCTTGATTCATCTTTCCATTTCGTTCCTGAAAATTTCATTCAAGCTATGACTAATAAAGTCAAAGCTGTTTTTCTGTGTAATCCGAATAATCCAACAAGTGTACTTACAACCCAAGAAGACTTGGTAACAATCGTTAAAGCTGCCAGTGCAAAGAATATTCTAGTTTTTCTTGATGAAGATTTTCTTGAATTTATTGATGACGATGAAAAATACTCTTTGATTGGGCAAATAAAGCAGTTTTCGAATCTTTTCATTTTACGTTCCTTCACAAAGCTTTACGGGTTAACTGGCCTACGTGTAGGTTACGGAATTTCCTGCGCGGACATTATTCATGCTCTGTCCAATTTGAAGATTCCTTGGAATGTTAACTGCCTAGGTCAAGCCGCTGCCGTAGCCGCTTTAGATGACAAAGTTCACCTAGCGAATACTTTAGAGCTGATTAGAGTAGAAAAAGCGTATTTACTCAAAGAATTATCATATTTTCCCAGTCTTAAGATTTTTCCTCCCGATGCAAATTTTCTTCTAATAGACATTCGTAAATCTGGTTTTACTAGTTCTCAATTTAAAGCAAAAATGTTGAATTACGGCTTACTAGTTCGCGATTGCAGTTCCTTTGCTGGTTTAGATGAATACTTCATACGTGTTGCAGTAAAAACTCATTTTGAAAACGAAAAGCTATTAGATGCTTTTAAGAAGACTTTATGACAATCATATGTTTGCATTCGACCTTCCCTTCCTAACTGATTCTGCTTTAATTTTTTCCTTAGCTTTCTTAATCGACGTTGTCTTTGGTGAAATCCCTGATAATGCGCATCCGACAGTATGGATGGGTAAAGTTATAGCTTGGCTAAAACCCAAAATGAAAAATAAGAATCCTAAACTTGAAAAAATAAACGGTGCTCTTTTATGTCTAGGGGTTATGGCTCTTTTCGCAATTCCTGTCTTCCTTCTTCTGTTCGTATTTCGCCAAATACCAATTATAGGTTGGTTTCTCTATATAATTGCCTCTGCAATAATACTAAAAACCACTTTTGCTCTCAAATGTATGCAACATTATACCATCCCCATAAAGAATGCATTACTCGAAAAAAGCTTGGATGGTGCTCGGAAATGGCTTTATTATATTGTACGCCGAGACCCTTACTCTTTAGACGAACGTCACATACTCTCTGCGGCGGTTGAATCTATAGCTGAATCAACTACGGATGGAGTTACTTCTCCTTTCTTCTTTTATGCGCTTTTCGGAGTTCCAGGTGCAATCGCTTTTAGAGTTATAAATACTCTCGATTCTATGGTGGGTTACAAAGATAAAGAAAACATAAATATCGGTTGGTTTTCAGCAAAAATGGATACCATTACTAATTATGTCCCGACAAGACTCACCTCGATATTAATGGTTCTTTCAGCTATGATGTTGAAATATAACTGGCGAAATTCTTTGATGATACTACAAAGAGACAAGAATAAGACCGCTAGTCCAAATGCCGGTTGGACCATATCAGCGATGGCTGGGGCCTTGAATACTCAACTGGAAAAGAAAGACCACTACTCTCTAGGTGATGGAGAGGTAATAGAGCCTTATGATATAAGTCGTGCTTTAAGAATAATGGGATTAACGGCTGTGTTATTCGGTATTTTTATTGTTATGCCACTCTTGTCCTTAGAGGCATTTCTTCTGCCTAATCTCACAAATCTTCTAGCACAACAAATAGGCGCTCTCGGATTTTTGCATCTATCCAATTAAGCTCTATTTTTTACAATATTGCATCCTTCTAAATTTTCTTTTACTCTTACTCTCTTCGACCCTTAATGAAGAGGATTACCCCGATGGCTACCATTGCTGCCAGGAATCCTCCGCCTATGAATAATCCGTTTTGAGCTACGAAGGATAGTTCTTGGACTTGTATTGATAGTTGGTTGCTATCACTTGAATACGCAATGTCTCCTCCGTTGAAATACGCTTGAACTGCCCATACCCCAGTGCTGTTTGTTAGAGCGCTTGCGGTAAATGTTCCGTCTGGCAGAGTTTTAACGTCAACAGTTTCCGTGTATAGGGCGCTCATGAAAAGAATTTTGATTGAGGCGCTTGTGGTTTGACCTGCTAACACTCCTGTGATTGTTATGTTATCTCCAACTTTGACTTTATCTTCTACTGCGGTTATGTTTAGTTTTGAAGCCTGTTTTACCGTATAGTTACCTTCTGCTCGAAGCGTATTCATCAGTGTGTCATTTGCTATAACTCTATAAAATACTTGAGTGCCCGCTTTGTGCGCTGGAATAATGGCGGTGCAGTTCATCTCCATGACGGTCATTTGTAATATTTCAGAGCTATTCCATCTATCTGTTGAATAACTTAAGACTGCACTTTCTAGAACGGTGTTGCTTGAAATACACGTAATCTTAGTCTGATTATTTGGGTATATCCTGCCCATTTGTTCTTTGATTGTTAATCCTGCTCCCTTGAACTGAGTCTTAACGATGAAGTCTACATTCCCAGAACCTATTTCACCAATCAAAACAAGCTGATACAATGTTTTTCCAGGTGAAGGATTTGAATATCTTATGATCATATCTTTGCCGTTGCTCTCACAACTGGCATATGCAACACCTCGGTAATGTTCGCTGTCTAGATTATATCCCCCAACATTTTCGGATATGTTACCGTATAATCCCGGTTCCCAAGGTAACGGGCAGCCATCAAGGATAAAGGATTCTGAATTGCTCATGAGATAGAGCCTAGCTTCATACATGTCTAATGTAGAAGGAACTTTTATGTAAACTTCTATATCTAACTCATCTGTTACAAATTCATATGCCCAGCTTGTTCTATACTTTGTTGAGCTATCCGGATTTCTGCCATCGATTTTTTGTGAATACCATTTATTTGTGTTAATGTTCTCAATCGTCATGAAGGTGGCGGCCTGAGTGCCATTGCTTGAACCTGGATTATTTACTACAACAAATGTATAATTCCCGGTTGTTTGAGGAGCAAAGTAGAGATTATTCTCTTTTGTTGCCAACTGCTCAACGAGCCCAGCTGCTTTTGTATGGGTACTTTCTAGAATTCCTCTAGGATTATAGACGTACAGGTCATAGTTAGTTTTTGGTTTTGATCCGTTATTCACCCAGTCTCCAAAACAATAAATGTGATAGGTATGGTTTGCAACTAAAGTTTCAACAACGCTCCAGTTTCCTCCTATTGCTATTTGAGACTCGTTAAAATAAACAGGAAACATGGGTTTATCAACGATAGTCCAGTTTCCCTTGTTTGAATTAGTATAGGTATGAACAAATTTATTATATTCCAACTCTTCCGGACTTGATATTTCCGCTTTAATACAGGGTATAAAAAGCGCCACAATCAAGAAGGCTACAGCTAGCAACAATACCATATGCCTTGCTAGACCTACGCACTTCAATACTCAATCACTGAATCCTTGGGTCAAATCATCGTTTCTCTAAAATATCAATTATGAAAGCATACTCTGAATCCTTAATCAAGACTAAAAGAATAAAGCAAGCTCTTAATGACAATAATAAGGAATAAGCATGCCCAACACTAACCATAAAATAGTTATTGGCAGCAGCCAACAGATGTCTGAATTAGCTGACTCAACTGTGCATCTGATGCTAACCTCTCCACCTTATCCAATGATCAAAATGTGGGATAACCTGTTTACAGGAATCGATACTAACATAGCTAATCTAAAACAAAAGTTGGATGAAAATTTTCAGGAAAGTTTTATTAATGAAATATATGAAAAAATGCATCAATATCTAGCTGAAGTTTGGGCAGAAACTTATCGGGTTCTGGTTGAAGGCGGTATTGCTTGCATTAACATCGGTGATGCCACCCGTACGGTTAATGGTAAATTTCGTGTTTTTGCGAATCATTCTAAAATAATTGAACATATGGAAAAAATTGGATTTACAACCCTGCCTTACATTTTATGGAAAAAACCTACAACTAAACCAAAATACAAAGGAAAAGGTGCTTTTCTAGGTTCAGGATTTTTACCTCCAAATGCATATGTAACTTTGGACTGTGAATTTATTCTTATATTTAGAAAAGGAAAACTTAGACATTTTCCGCCACACGATCCAAATCGTTATGGAAGTAAATTAACTAAGAAGCAACGTGATGATTGGTTCACCCAGATTTGGACCTTAACTGGAAGTCGTCAAAATACAAGTCAGCTTGAACGAAGAACCGCTGCATATCCTGATGAGATCGCTGAAAGATTAATCAGAATGTTCAGTGTAAGAGGGGATCTTATTCTGGATCCTTTTGTCGGTTCAGGCACCACAATTAAGAATGCTATTATAAACGAACGAAACAGCGTTGGATATGAAGCCGACCCGAGATTACTTCCTCTGATTAAAGATAAAATCAACTCGGCGAAAATAACCCAAACCTCATGCGAAATATCCATAACAAAAAGATAACTGAAAACATCAAAAGGCAATTTTGACCCATTCTATTCTTTTTTTTAGTTTCCAGCCTTTTTAGATTTGCGTAATATTCATATTTCAATATAATTTAGAGTCATATGAGTACTTTAAATCGGTTGAAGTTATCATTGTTCATTGGCAAGAATGCTGGACATTAAACAAAAAGCTTTATTAGATTGCCGCGTAGCATGTGTTTGTGCTCTCTAAAAAATATTGGAGACCCTTTTTCACGTTGGACGATCCAACATTGGGGGAACTTGCAAGTTTGAAAATAACCCGCATAAAAACCATACGTCAGAATAAAAGCGTAATAAAAATTGCGGGAGAGAATTAAAATTGACTGAACTTTCAAAAGAAGATACCCATCTGTTGCTCAAGACTTTCTTTAACGAGAAAGGTCTAGTGCGTCAACATTTAGACAGTTATAACGAATTTATAGACCATGGATTACAGGAGGTAGTGGATGAAGTCAGTGAAATCCCTATTGAAGTCCCTGACAGTCCATATAAGGTCAAACTTGGTCAAATCTGGGTCATTGATCCTCAGTCCAGAATAACTGGCCCATACGCAACTGAAGTAGACGGAACAAAACACGAAATATATCCTATGGAGGCACGCCTTAGAAACTTAGCGTATGCAGCGCCAATCGCTTTAGAGATGACTCCTATTATTGATGGGCGTGAACAAGATACTGAGCTTGTATACATTGGCAATATCCCTGTGATGCTAAAATCAAAATTATGCTTCTTAAGCCAACTTTCAAGAGAAGAACTCATAGCAGCTGGAGAAGATCCAGATGATACCGGCGGTTATTTTGTTGTCAACGGATCCGAACGTGTAATTGTAGCCATGGAAGATTTGGCTCCTAACCGAGTAATAATCGATTTAGACGAGAAAGGCACCTCCCCTGTTTATCAAGCAAAGATTTTCTCAACCACTGTAGGATTTAGAGCCCGAATAGAACTCAAACTCAAAGCAGATGATGCGATTTATGTTTCTATGCCTGGTGTACCTACAGAAATTCCTTTCGTAGTTATCATGCGTGCACTTTCTTTAGAAAAAGACAAAGATATTGCCGAAGCTGTTTCTTTAGACAAAGATATTCAGGCTGAATTAGGCGGTTCATTCGAAAAAGCCATAGGAGTAGACACTCCTTCAGATGCTATTCTATTCATCGGTAACCGTGTAGCTCATGGACAAGTTGAAGAATACCGTCTATCTAAAGCTGAAACAGCTCTTGATAAGAACTTCTTGCCTCACTTAGGCAGGACTGAAAAACAAAGAAAAGACAAAGCCATATTCTTAGGTGAAATGGCTAGTCGAGTTATCCAACTTAAAATGGGTAGACGTCAACAAGACGATAAAGACCACTTCAAAAATAAACGTCTCCGATTAGCCGGACCATTACTTGCAGATTTGTTCCGTGTCGCATTTAGAAACTTAACTCGTGATATTAAATATCAACTTGAACGCATCGGCGTAAAAGGACCCATAATTACTGTTTCTGCTGCAGTACGTCCTGGTATCATCTCTGAAAGATTCCAACATGCTCTAGCAACAGGTAACTGGGGACGCGGGAGAGTTGGTATCACTCAATTATTAGATCGAACAAACTACATCTCAACCTTAAGTCATCTGCGTAGGTTACAATCACCCTTAAGCAGAAGTCAACCTAACTTCGAAGCCAGAGACTTACACCCCACTCATTGGGGTAGACTTTGTCCTAACGAGACCCCTGAAGGTTCAAACTGCGGTCTGGTAAAGAACTTAGCTCTATCATCATCCATATCCGTAGGTGTGAATCCTGAAAAAATTAAGCAACTTCTTTATGAAATGGGCACTGTTCCTGCGTATGAATCAAATGAAGCTATGAAGATTGATGGCGCCAAAGTCTTTGTCGATGGGAACATAATCGGTTTCTGCGCTAATCCTCAAGAATTAGTTGATAGCTTCAGAGAGAAGCGGCGCGCCGGAGAAATCTCAACCGAAGTCAACATTACCTACTTTACAAAAGCTCAAGCTGAAGCTGAAGAAATACACGCTAACTGTGACGAAGGAAGAGTCCGAAGGCCTCTTGTTATTGTTGAGAACGGAGTACCAAAACTTCAGTCTAAGCACCTTGAAAAGATTGCTTTAGGTGAATGGACCTGGGAGGATTTGGTTAAAAACGCATTAATTGAATATCTTGATGCCTCTGAAGAAGAAAACGCCTATGTAGCCATCTCTATGGATAAAATTACAAAAGAGCATACTCACTCTGAAATTGCAACCTACACTATCTTAGGCATCGGTACCTCAACTATTCCCTATCCAGAACACAATCAGTCACCACGAAACTCATACCAAGCAGCTATGGCTAAACAGGCACTGGGTATATACGCGACCAACTTCCAAAACAGAGTTGACTCACGTTCACACATTCTGCACTATCCACAAGCCCCATTGGTTGAAACAGACTTGATGGAAGTTATGGGTTATAAGCAACGACCAACAGG
>CAZQTZ010000040.1:11087-13808 GCA_964596465.1 uncultured Candidatus Bathyarchaeia archaeon
CAACAGGTCAAAACTGCGTTGTCGCCGTCATGTCATTTGAAGGCTACAACATGGAAGACGCCATTATATTCAACAAAGCATCTATAGAACGAGGGCTAGCAAGATCCACATTCTTCAGAATATATGAAGCAGAATGCCGCCAATACTTAGGCGGATTAAAAGATAAATTCACTGTTCCTGAGCCTGGCACTCGTGGATACCGAGGCGAACAATACTACCGCCTTCTTGAACCAGATGGTATCATCAGTTTGGAATCAACCGTAGCCGGCGGAGATGTCCTGATTGGCAGAATAAGCCCCCCAAGATTCCTTGAAGAATACAAAGAATTCGAAGTCAGAGGACCATCAATGCGAGATACCTCTGCAGATATGCGTCCCTCAGAAAACGGCGTAGTTGACGCAATTTTCATCACTGAATCCGGCGAAGGTAGCAAACTCGTTAAGGTTCGAGTACGAGATCAACGTATACCCGAGTTAGGCGACAAATTCGCATCAAGACACGGACAGAAAGGTGTAATCGGTCTAATTGTCCCACAGGAAGATATGCCCTTCACAGAAGAAGGCATGGTTCCAGACCTAATTATTAATCCGCACGCTATTCCGTCAAGAATGACTATTGGTCAATTCATCGAATCACTCGCAGGCAAATGTGCAGCCGCCAGAGGTAAACCAGTTGACGGCACCCCATTCGCAAACGAGGGACCTGATGAAGTCAGAAAGAACCTCATAAAGAACGGATTCAGTCACACCGGTAGCGAAGTTTTCTACAACGGCGCAACCGGAGAAAAATTCGTCGCAGACATCTTCGTAGGAATAGTTTACTACCAGAAGCTACACCACATGGTTGCTGACAAAATCCACGCAAGAGCCCGCGGGCAAGTCCAAATGTTAACCCGTCAGCCAACAGAAGGTCGTGCTCGTGGTGGTGGTCTCAGGTTCGGAGAAATGGAGCGAGACTGCTTAATCGGACACGGAGCCGCTATGTTGCTACGAGATCGTCTCTTGGAAGAATCCGACAAATATACCCTCTACATCTGCGAGACTTGTGGACAAATTGCTTTCTACGACATGAAACAACGCAAATATATTTGCAAGATATGCGATGAGAAAGCAAAAGTCGCGCCTGTAGTGGTTTCATACGCGTTTAAGCTCTTGCTTCAGGAGCTTCAGAGCTTGTGTATTACACCAAAATTAAGACTAAAGGAGAAGGCATAAAATGGCAACCGAGGAATTAATTCATAAAGTAGTAGATCAGATTTCATTCGGCTTAATTTCACCCAAAGATTTACGCAAACAATCAGTTGTTGAAATTCAAACTCCAGACACCTACGATGAAGACGGTGCGCCAATCACTGCCGGTCTCATGGATGGCCGATTAGGCACTCTTGAACCTCGACAGCGATGCAAAACCTGCGGTAACACTGCAATCCGATGCCCTGGCCATTTTGGTCATATTGAACTAGCAGTACCTATTGTACACATCGAATTTACCAAAATTATATTTGATCTTCTAAGAGCAACCTGTCGAAGCTGTGGGCGCATTCTGCTTTCAGATGAAGCAGGCAAAAAAACTCGTGCCCGAATCCAGCGCTATATGGATCTTTTAGGTGTCATACCGGATGAAATTTACAAAGAAATTATCCAAGAAATAAAGACAAAACAATGTCCCCACTGTGCTTCAGGACAATTCAAAATAACTTTTGAGAAGCCAACTAAATTCATCGAGCAGACCGAAGCAGGATCTGAACCCTTAACTCCGAGCATGATACGCGAACGTTTAGAACGAGTATCTGACGAAGACTTAGAGATACTAGGTTTTAATCCTAAAGTAGCCCGTCCAGAATGGATGGTTCTGCAAGTTTTACCTGTACCTCCAGTATACGTTCGTCCCTCCATTACTCTTGAGTCCGGCATTCGCTCTGAAGACGATTTAACTCATAAACTGGTAGACATCATCCGTATTAATCAGCGTCTTAAGGAGAACATGGAAGCAGGCGCACCTACCCTGATTATTCAGGACTTATCTGAACTTCTGCAATATCACGTTACCACTTACTTTAACAATGAGGCCTCAGGTATTCCACCTGCTAGGCACCGCTCAGGTAGAGCATTAAAGACTCTCTCTCAACGATTGAAAGGTAAAGAGGGTCGATTCCGAAGCAACCTTTCAGGTAAACGTGTAGACTTTTCCGCGCGTACCGTCATTTCTCCTGACCCTAACTTAGATATTAACGAAGTCGGTGTTCCAAGAGATGTAGCTATGAGGCTGTCTGTTCCAGAGAAAGTTACTGCCTGGAACATAGAGGAGATGAAACGACTTGTAGTTAACGGGCCTGAAAACTATCCAGGTGCCCTTTACATAATCCGACCTGATGGTAAACGTATTCGACTTGAATTCGTTATTGACCGAACAAAAATCGCTGAAGCCGTTGAACTTGGCTTCGTTATTGAGCGTCACCTAAAGAACGGCGATATTGCTATCTTCAATCGACAGCCTTCTCTTCACCGCATGTCCATTATGGCACATTATGTCCGCGTTCTGCCCTACAAGACCTTCCGTATGCACCTTTGTGTTTGTCCACCATACAACGCAGACTTTGACGGCGATGAAATGAACCTTCACGTTCCTCAAAGTGAAGAAGCTCGTACTGAAGCCTTATTATTGATGCAGGTCCAAGATCAAATTCTTTCACCAAGATTCGGCGGTCCAATCATCGGCGCC
>CAZQTZ010000041.1:0-13473 GCA_964596465.1 uncultured Candidatus Bathyarchaeia archaeon
ATGCGGCTATTACGCTTTCATCAGTTTTATTGAGTTTCATGTCTATGCATCCGTTAATTTGTGGGTTATCTTATGAGATATAGATGTTTTTCAATTTTGCGGTGCTCCACTTTTATTTTCTTTATACCTTAGCCAATAGATTCTTTCATTGCACCTATCAATACCAAAATTTTCCACAATTTGATAGCGAATATTTGCAACAATCTTAAATCAATAGGCTGTTACATATGCCTATACTAAATATTTGCTGAGATGGTCAGGAATATGCCAGTTGTGGTCGTTGAGGGTTTAAAAAGAAATTTCAATTCGTTCACTGCAGTAAATAATATAAGTTTAGAAATTGAAGAGGGCGAAGTTTTTGGCCTTCTAGGACCAAATGGAGCTGGAAAAACCACTACCATCCGTATGCTTGCCTGCCTGATTTCACCTACCGCAGGTTCAGCTCTTATTAATGGATATGATATTCGTTATGATCCATTAAAAGTGCGTGAGTCTGTTGGGATACTAACTGAGAATCCAAGTCTCTATGAACGCTTAACAGCCTATGAGAACATGAATTTCTTTGCGGAAGCGTACGGGATAGCAGATGCAGAAGAAAGACAAAATAGGATCAGGGAATTATTAGAATTCTTCAATCTTTGGGATCGTAGAAATGATAAGGTAGGTACTTTTAGTAAGGGAATGAAACAGAAATTGGCTATCGTCCGCGCTACCGTGCATAAGCCGCCAGTGTTATTTTTAGATGAACCTACTGCAGGGCTGGATCCTCAATCTGCGAAAGAAATCAGGGATTTGATGGCTCGATTAAGTCGACATGAAAAGCGGACTATCCTTTTGTGTACGCATCATCTGGAGGATGCAGAAAAGCTTTGCAGAAGGGTGATGATTATGAATAAAGGCCGATGCATAATAATAGGCACTCCAGATGAATTACGTGAGAAAATTAGTCCCCAACCGATCATCCAAATTGGCTTAAAAAAGATAGAAGCTGGTATTGTAGATGCGGTTAAAACAAATGAGTTAGTGAAGGATGTTGATGTTAATCATCAGGAAACTATGCTGATGGTTAGCGTTGAAGATACCCGTTTTGCAACACCTGAAATAGTAGATAGCGTTGTTAGGTCAGGTGGAAAAGTGTTATCGGTTAATGTTTTTCGCCCTTCGCTGGAAGAAGCATATCTTAAACTGATTAAGGAGAAAGCATAATGAACATGCATAGGGTTTGGTTAGTTTTCAAAAAAGATTGGCTGGAAATAAAACGGAATTGGCAAGTTCTTATGCCTATTGTAATTTTGCCATTAATATTTGCGGTTTTGTTCCCAGTTATAGTAACGCTTATCCCTAGCATGTCATCGATGCAGAATGCTGGTAACTCTAATTTTGATGCGTTGATACCGGGTTTACCGGGTGATGTTCAATTATTAATCATGCAGATGACTCCAGAACAAATAATAATTTACATATTGGTTCTTTACTTTTTCGCGCCTTTCTTTCTTATAATCCCGATAATGGCTTCAAGCGTAATCGGTTCAGATAGCTTTGCAGGTGAAAGAGAAAGAAAAACTATTGAGGCGCTCTTAGCTACGCCCATTTCAGATAGTGAGCTTTTTCTAGGAAAAATCTTGGTTAGTTTCATACCCGCAATGATAATCACTATGATATCTTTTGGAATATATACAGTAGTTGTTGATTTGCTTACCTTTGGAATGTTTAACGGAATGATTTTGTTGCCAAATCTAATATGGTTAATAATGATTTTTGGTGTTGCACCAACTATAGCCTTGTGTAGCATAGGATTAACAGTCATAATTTCAGCTAAAGTTAAGGGCTTTAAAGAGGCTCAGCAGATTAGCGTAGTGCTTTTACTGCCGGTGCTGGGATTGGTTTTTGCGCAAGTCTCAGGCTTAATGGTTCTCGGTCCCGCTATATTGGCGGTGCTTATAGGAGTTCTTGCAATTGTGGATATTGCAATATTCTATGTTGGAGTAGAGACTTTCAAAAGAGAAGAGATTCTGTCTAAACCATCATAAAATTTAGCTACTACAGCCACTGGAAATAGAGTTTCTTCCGAAAATCTTATTTCTATCTTTAAATACTCTGGAGAAGCGCAGTTTGGGGAATACTGCAATTCGAACTATAAATTAAGTGTTGATAAAATATGATACCAGTTGAAGTGAATTCACTTAAAAAGCACTATGGGGACTTAAAAGCGGTAGATGGAATTTCATTTACTGTTAACGAGGGTGAGGTGTTTGGTCTTTTAGGGCCAAACGGCGCCGGTAAAACTACTACTGTTGAGATTTTAGAAGGCTTGCGTAAGAAGGACGCGGGCACTGTGAAGGTTCTTGGTTTTGATCCTTGGACTGAGGGAGCGCAATTACATAAAAAAATTGGAGTAATCCCGCAAGAATTTACCTTCTTTGAGAAAGCAAATCCACGAGAAGCAATAAAATATTATGCAGATATTTTCGGCGTAAAGAATGTGGATCCAGATCAAATTCTAAAAGAGGTCTTGCTTGAAGATTCAGCGAAGAATCTATTTGAGAACCTCTCAGGAGGGCAAAAACAGAAAATGGGACTTGCTCTTTCTCTAGTAAATTCACCAGATCTATTATTCCTTGATGAACCCACTACTGGATTAGATCCTAATGCACGAAGAGCTATTTGGGAAGTCATAAAAGGATTAAAAACTAAGGGAAAAACCGTCATATTAACTACTCATTATTTGGATGAAGCTCAGCAACTTTCCGATAGGGTAGCTATAGTAAACCATGGACAAATCGCAGCGATAGGTACGGCCAATCAAATCATCCAACAATATGGCTCTGGCGAAAGATTGGAAATTGAAGGAACAGAAGCATTAGCAGAGTACATTAAAACAAATACGGAATTGAAAGTGGAATACCTCAAAGACAAAGGCATCATCAATATTACCTTAGACAAAAAAATTGATGCTCTCGCAGCATTAGCAGCTGCTGAACAATCAGGAATGAATTGGGCTACTATTCAAACGCGCCGTGATAGTCTTGAGGATGTTTTCATAAAACTAGTTAGTGGAAGAGTGAATGAGCAAGGCGAGATAGTTGGTCAACAAGTCACTACTCAAAATACTAAATCTAAAAAAATGAAACGGAGTGAGTAAGATGTCAGCTTTAAGAAGAATAAAATCGGATTTAATCCTGTTCGGAAGAGGCTATTTAAGAAACGTAGTTGGTCTATTCTTCGGATTAATCTTCCCAGTTATTTTAATACTAATCTTTGGAGCGATATTTTCTGGTGGTTCATCTAGCGCATCAGTTGTTTATGCTCAAAATCTTGATACAGGCCCCTTTGCAGCACCACAAATGGATATTGCTAATCAATTCCTTAACGTTCTTAATCAAACGGGTACAATAAACATACAAACAGTTGACATTTCCGAAAATTTCACTCGATACTTAGCGGATCATTCGTCTTCCGATGGAATAATTATTCCAGCGAGTTTCTCAGCGAATTATGTATCAGGTCAAAAAATCAACGTTACATTATATGGTAATCCAGCTTCAAGCACAAGTGGAATTGTAAATGGAATAGTAAATGGTGTGATAAACCATTTCAACTTAGCATATTATAATCCAAACGCTTCATCAATTATCGGAGTAACAACTGCTACGGTAAGCACCCAGCAAACCGGATACCTTGACTTCTTAATCCCTGGCTTAATCGGATTCTCAATACTAGTTAACCCGATGTTCTCACTAGTCGAGATTTCTTCGCAGTACAAGAAAAATAAGCTGTTTAAACAGCTATCTTTGACCCCGATTTCTAAAATGGAATGGCTAACATCTAAAGTACTCTTCTACATATTACTTTCTACACTAAGCTTCTTACTCATGTACACAGTTGGCACTTTAGCTTTTAATGTACACATAACACTAACCCCATGGCTCATGCCCTTCCTAATCTTAGGCCCAATGATGTTTGCTTCACTAGGTATGTTAGTTGGCACATTAGCCAAAAATCCTGAAACTGCAGGTGTAATAGGCAATGTCGTCACTTTTCCAATGATGTTTCTCTCAGGCACTTTCTTCCCTCTGGCTATGATGCCCGATTACCTACAAAGCGTCGCGCACGTCTTACCGCTGTATTATATAATTGAAGGGCTGAATAATGTCATGGTCTACGATAATATCCCAGGAGCACTCATAGACATAGCCGTTGTGGCAGTAATTGCAGTCGTCATCTTCATAGCTGCAGCAAAGATTTTCAAATGGAGAGAGGACTAAAATCAATTGATCCCCTCAATTTTTGAGGGGTATTAACAATTTTTTTGATCAGAAAGAATTATGTTTTAATTGGGGATATTTTGTTTTAGGATTTTAGCTTTTTTCCAGCAGGATTTACAGTAAACTGGGCGATTCTCAATTGGTCTGAAGGGAACCTTACATTTTTTGCCACATTCAACACAGACAACATCGTACTTGGTTTTCTTTGCAATTTTTTGGTTGGGGTTAAACATGCGATATCGAGATAATCTGGGCCAACCGGTCTTTGCGTATTTTATCATTTGAGGGTTTTCTTTTAGCCAGCGCATCATATGGAAAAAGTTTTTTGCCCGTTTTTCATCTCGTTCAGGTAGGGGTTCGTATCCAAGGTTTCTGATTTCATCAAGATATGCGATTTCTACTAGTCTTTGTGGTTCTCCTATTACTTTGATCCTTCGGACACGGTTTTCTCCGTATGCCTTTTGCAGTTCGTCTGCGGCTGTGTCAAATATGTATCCTTGGCAAAGGTGGATTTCTTCTTCTGGTTGTGGTTGTAATCTTTCAAGTAATTGGGAGACAATTTTTGAGGTTTGATTTAGATATTCTTTTTTACGAAACAGATTAGTTTGGAAATACTTTACATCGATGACATCATATCTGAATTCTTGAGTATCATCGCGGTAGGCGCCTATAACTATGCCAAAAAGCAAATCGCCGCTACCAGCATCATCCACAGTAATCGTCAATTGTTGATGCGTCCTTTTCTTCATGAATTCATTAATGTTGTATAAAAACAGTCCGCCAAAATCGGAATATTTTTCAATCCAAAAAATGGTCGCCATGGTCACAGTTGAGTCTTATTATTCAGGCATAATTCATTACAAAATGTTAATTCTTTTTCAAAAAAATAAAATTTAAGATTTTTACGCAAAATATATGAGTTAAAACATATGAATATAAAATATAGAATTAGAATAGTCGAATAATTCCATTAGCGCATCTGTCTGTGTTCAAATTTGCGCGATGACTTAACGGAGAATCGAGTAAAACGAACACGGAAATGCAATTGTCTTCTCTTGCAGAAAGATTGAAAAAAGGAATAGATAAGTGGAGACTCTTTTTCCTAATCTTCCTAATAATATACGGCATTATTTTAGTAACGAATCTAGGAGAAATGACGGTTCAGTGGGATGAAGCAAATCACCTTAACGGAGGATTTCTATTACTAAAAGGTCGCACCCAAGAATATGTGGAACTTGCCATGTTTTATCCGCCTTTGGATGATGTTATTATTGCAGGTTTTTTTAGCCTAGGCGGGGTGAGTGTTTTTAATGGAAGATTACCCACGTTCATTTTTGCGCTTCTTTCGGTTTGGGCGATATTTGAATTTACTAGTTCAATGTATGGAAAAAAAATTGCGTTGCTTTCAAGTGTTTTTCTTAGCACAATGCCAGGGTTTATTTGGCTTGGCAGAGTTGCTCTATTAGAATCCATGTTAATGTTCTTTTTTTCGATTTGTCTATGGTTTTTCTTTTTATGGTTAAGGACTCCGAAAAATTGGCTTTTATTCTTAAGCGGAATTGCAGTAGGATTAGGGTTTCTTACAAAATATCAAATCATAATTGTTATAGGTGTGATGTTTTTAGATATCGTTGTTCTATGCGGGGGTTATATAAAAGAACGTTTAATCAAATTGCCCGTTTTACTTCTTCTTGCTATAGTTATTGTTTTACCTTGGATTTTGGTTTGTTACGAGGTATATGCGTCTGGAATGCTGAGCCAATGGTTATATGCCGTCAGCGTAGGGAATCCAGATAAACTTGTTTATAGTCAGCGTTTTCTAATGCCGATTTTTTATTTGGTTGAAATGGTTTGGCCATATGGTGTGGTCCACCCCATTTCGATTTTTTCCTATATAATAGGATTGACAGGGATGGGACTATTGTTGTGGAGGAGAAAAGCAGAGGATAAATTCTTGCTGATTTGGTTTGTTATAGTTTATTCCTTTTTCACGTTAATTGGGAATAAGCAATGGCGTTATGTGTTTCCACTTTTTCCAGTATTAGCAATCGCCTCAGCTAATGTGATTCTCTGTTTGTATGATAAAATTGAGAAAAGCTGGAAAATCAATCAAAAGAATCTGAATAGAAAAAATTTGGGAAAAATTGGGGCTGGATTTCTTTTAGCCATTGTGGCATTTTCTATCGCTTTCAGTTGCGCTGATGCATATGCGTGGGTTTCTAAAGATGCGGAGTTTAATTTGCCAATTAATGCAACTGTAAATTATATTTTGCCTCAAATGAATTCAAATGATACTTTGTTAATTTTGTGCCCGTTGAATATTTTCAGTTCAGACATTATAAGATTCTATATTAATGCGGCGGGGTCAGGAGAATATCGAATATTGCAGTATCCAGATTACCCTTTGGATACTTTTACGCCTGATTTTGATGCGACTGAATTGATTATTATTTGTGGACAATTTAACGTAAAATATCTATTACTTTTTGAGTATGGCGAAATTTATCCATACTATAATTCCACTTTAACAATGCTGCAGGTTAAGGGAGAGATAATTGATTCCCAAAGGTTCACTTATGAGATAAGTTGCGGTAGTTATCCTTGCAGAATCTTCATATTTTCTTTTGCATAATTAATGCAACTAAGTTCCAAAATAAAGCTTAGTTAGTGGTGTAAATTTGAAGGTACTCCTGATAACTGGGTTACTAGCCGAAAACATTGTTAAAAAGCATGCTCAGGAGAGTAATGTCAAAACAGAAGTTTTTACTTTAAATATGCCTGTTGCAGCGCTTATATCGCTTGATAAAATTGTTAAAGCACTTAACGAGTGTAGACCTATTGGAGTAGACATTATTCTTATTCCAGGATTAATTCGAGGGGATGTGAAGGTGATTTCAGATGCTACAGGTATTTCGACTTTTAAGGGACCGAAGTATGCTGCTGATTTACCTACGATATTAGACATGATTGGAGAAGTTGAGCTTTCAACAATAGTCCCTGCTTGCGAGTTACTTAGAGAGAAACTTCGACAGAAAGCGCTTGAACAACTAGAGAAAGTTGAAAAAAACCGAAATCAACTATTAAGAAAGCATGGTAATTTTTTAATTAAAGATTTGGCGGTTGGGAAGGATTTTCCAATGCGGCTAGTTTCGGAGATCGTGGATGCGCCGCTGATGCCAGTTGAAGAAGTTCAGAGACTGGCAAAACTTTATGTGACTTTTGGAGCGGACATTATAGATATTGGCATGATTGCAGGCGAATCCAGACCTGCTGATGCTAAGAAAGCAGTTGAAGCTGTTAGAAGTGTGGTTAGTACACCGATTAGTATTGATACGCTTGATTCAGATGAAATCATAGCAGCCGTTTCTGCGGGAGCCGATGTCGTGTTGAGCGGGGACAAAGGTAACCTTGAAGACATAGCTTCGTTTGTCAAGAATTGCACCGTGATTATTCTTCCCACAAATCAACGTAAGGGGTATTTCCCGACCAAGATTGATGAACGGATTACTGTTTTAGAAGAGAATATTCAGTTAGCAAATAAATTGGGTATAAGAAAAATTGTTGGAGATTTGGTTGTTGAACCAACAAACGTGCTAAGTTCATTTGTGGCTTTTCGAGAATTCGCAATTCGTAATCCTCAGGTTCCTTTGCTTGCTGGTGTTTCTAATGTTACAGAGTTGTTTGATGCTGATTCTGTCGGGATCAATGCTATACTCGCACGGTTATGTTCAGAGGTGGGAGTGAATCTGTTGTTAACTACTGAAAAAACTCCTAAGGCAAAGGGAAGCATTAGAGAGATGGCTATTGCGGCAAAAATGATGTTTCTGTCAAAAAAGAGAGGATCAGTACCTGAAGATTTAGGTATAGACCTTCTTTTGTTCAAGGATAAACAGGCTCAGGAACCCTACAACAGAAGTATAGAAAATGGAATTAACGTGATATTTGCACCTGAAAAACCTATTAATAGCAAGTTCGATGCGATGGGGAATTTTAGAATTGAAGTAGATGAAGTTGATGAAAGTATAGTCGCAGCTCATTTTATTACCGCACATGATTGTAAGCCAGATGTTATTATTAAGGGAAAAACCGCCGAAAACGTTTATTCAAAAATTATGGAGTTAGATTTGGTTTCACTGCTTAATCATGCGGCTTATTTAGGAAGCGAATTAATGAAAGCAGAAATTGCGTTGAAGACAAGAAAAGCATTCTTGCAAGATAAACCTCTGTTTATTAAATAGATTAAATCGTCGCTCTTACTTATTTGGAGTAAGCTCTAGTATTTTCTTCAATTTTAATTCTAAAAATTAGAAAGGGGGAGCTTTAGGTTTTTCGTTTTAGAATTAGGACTAAAACGACTAAAGCTACTACAACTGCTACGGCGGCTATAACGATGTATAGGGTTGTGTTGGAATTGTCTGTTACAGGAGGTGTTGTTGTAGGAGAGATAGTGGGCGAAGCACTTGATGAGGGGGAAGCTGAAGGAGAGATTGTCGGTGTTGCTGTAGGTTGAGTGGTCGTTCCATCTGAGAGAACTTGGAGCTTATAGTCGGTGATTTGGGTAGCAGCTTGTGCGTTAGGATCGGTTGGTTTGAATGTGAATTGAGTATAATTATTTGGCGGTAAATAATGAGTTAGGTAGTTGCTGAATCCTACAGCTACAACCGATCCTGAGGAATTATAGAATGCGCCGACAACCCATACATTCTCAGGATAGTCAGTTCCTCTATTCAAAACAATACCAGTAACGCTATAGTTACCTGTTGTATCGATTGATCCCTCATGTGCTACAATATGCAAGTTATTGTTTACTTGCGTGTTATCTGCATTAGAATAGAAGTTAAATTCAACTCTATCTACACCAATATCTATCCAAGTCAGGCTACCATTTACGCTTGTTGATTCTGTGAAGTACATGAAAAAGGGCGCTGTATCATTTGGCAGGATTTGGGTTGCATAGATAAGAGAATATGCGCTGCTTGCTTGAATAACTTGGTCTTTCGTATAGACAACACCTGTTATCGTAGCGCTATGAATAGTTGTGGTTCCTGTATTTTGGACTTCTCCTACTACTACAAGGTACCCATAAGTGGGACTCTTATACCAAGTGTAGCTTTTCACTGCTAGGCTACCAGTTTCACTCTGAGCCGCTGGTGAAAAAGCGATAAATAATGAAGCTGCTAGCAATAAAATTATGAGTAAAGTAATCGATTTTTTCATTCTGTATCTCCCGCTCTAATCCTTTAGGTTACGTTGAATTAGTAAGGTAGAGGTATTAAATATTTTTTCAAAATTAGTCCCAAATCAAATTTATTGCCAGAAAGCAACAGATTTGTATGAACATTGAAAGTGACATTTCTTTAAAAAAAAAATAATTATGATTGTGAATTACTAGATTTTAGTTGTCTAAGTGCTAACCATTGATGAAAGTTGCCAGTGTAAATACCCCAGCTTTTCATTTTCGGCGAAAGAGCTCTTATTAACGCAGGGCAAACGAGTATTTCGATAGCGTAGTTAAGTGCAAATACAGGCAATAGGAACGCTTGTGCTATTTCAGGCGGCATTAATCCTGCGACTGTGGATAGCTGAAACAGGATAAAGCCTGTGCCGATGAGTAGCGTTACTGCGTAGACAGCAAAGAGAAGTGCCGTCCATTTCAGTTTGCCCTCTGCAGCTCTTCGTGGGATTAGAACCCAATTTAGAGCATAAATGACAAATGCAGTAGTTGCTTCTATCCACGCGAACGCCCCTAAGCCTTCGACTAAAAAACCGCCTATTGCTGCACCAATCATGCTACCGATTAATCCTCCCCATCCGAACCATATGGGAAAGATAGCGAGCAGGATGATTGGAAGATACAAGAAAGTAAAGTTAGGCACTGCAACAAGCCCGGATAGATAAAAGAAAAAAGCGAATAAAGTTGCAGTTATTGCCATTATTGAAACTTGCTTTGCACTCAGAGATAAGGCCATATCTTAATCACCTTAAGGGATTATTTTGAGCTCAGTAAACGCTCGTAATTGACTTCAATTTCTTTAAGCATTACTTCTTTAGTTATGGCTCCATTGGTTTTTGCTATGGCAGCTATGGTTGTACCTCCGATACCGACTCCTTCCTTAACTACTCCTGCTTCATACGCGTGTAATCCTTTAATTTTGGAATCGGAAAAATTCAAGTCAGCCGCAAGTATTGGTACATCGGCTATTTGTTTGATTATACCTTTGAGATCTGAGCTTTTATCTTCTATTATCCATCGGGTAGTTCCGATGGCTAAGTTAGGGAGAACCTTTGGATTCAGAGCTTTAACTGCTGCCAGCACCGCACTCATTTGTGTTCCGCCCGCCATTAGAACTGGAACTTTTTCTGCAGCACCTAAGACTAAACCAGCGAATGCAGGCATCATGGGGTCACCAACACAAGAAATTGCTTTGATTGGATCGTCGGCTAAGTCACCAAAATTTATGTTCATGGCGTTTAATCCAGCTTCTACAGTTTCTATTTTGAGTTGATGTGGATTTCCAGGTAGAGTGCTGCTAACTTTTCCTTTTGCATCAATACCCATTGCTAAAAGAACACCTAATGTTGTTGTAGTGCCTCCAGGTATGCTTTCTCCAACAATAAGATAATCGGTAGTCTGAGAAAGGATTTTACCAGCTACTTTTGCCCTTTCTAGAACCTCTAAAGCAAAATCTACCGCTTTACCTGTTCTTATATCTCTACCAGGCTTCGCACCTAACTCTAAGTAAGGAACCTGAGGAAGTACACTCATACCTGCATTTACACCCAAAGTTGGTATGTTAGCTAGTTTTAACGCACAAAGACTAACTAGAGCAGGAGTGGGTATACCATCAGGGGTAATTGGTACTCCGTTGATGCATTTGCATTTACCTAAAAGAAGCAATTCAAGATCCGCAGGTGGAGTGTAATCGGTTATTTCTGGGTTTGCTCCTGCAGCTGAAATTCCGGGGATTTTTGCTGTTTCAGTTGTACCTAGTGTACAGGTGAAGAGGGGATTTTTTTTAGTGATTCTTTCTATGAAAGCTTGACCTTTGATTTTATTTTGAGTGTATATTATGTCACGCATTTTTTCATTTCCCAGGAGGGCTATGTTTCAATAGGGGATTGATAAAATAATAAAAGCGTTTTTATGCGTATTACGATTGTAGTGTGCCTAAAGTTTGAAGTATTTATCTTACCTACTAACCAAAAAAATAAAGGCGTTAAAGATAGCTTATTGGATTGCCTTTCATGAAAACTATATTCATAAGTGGTTAACTGTAGAAGGTAGAAAATTAAAGGAATTCTTTTGAACTAAGGATTTTTATTTTTTAAGAGAATATTTGAAGCGAGTTTATTTGTTAAAAATTGTCCTGCTGATTGCTTCTTCCAGTCCATTGTTGGCACTTTAGGAAAATCGCTGCATTTGTAGAAACGTAGCGTTCTTGTTGGTTCTATTCGGCATCTTTTTCGGGCGTTCTTATGTTTTATTTTTGGGGCTAATTGAAAAAAAGGACATCTGGAACATAATGTGCTCAATTTCGTTTCTCCAAAGCTTTCAGGTAACAGTTATTTTTGCATTATCAAATATATAGAGTAGTTGGTGAAAATGTAGCTTTTTTATTCTATCAAATGGAACAAATTACATTTAGTTAAGTGCATAATTTTCGCCTCATAATTATGATAAAATTTTTAACTGACTTTACTAACCGCAAGCACGTTTTTATGAACATATTCACTTAAAAAAGAGTAAGTTCATCGCATTTCAGCCATAAAAATGAAGGTTCAGAATAGAAAAGAAAAAGGAGAAAAAAGTCATCTAGTTGATTATTTCTTCGTGTAGAATAATAAGCCTACAATTGATAAGACGATTAGTACCAAAAGTATTGGAGCAGGGAATTCGGGGATGGAGGGAGATGGACTAATCGTTGTATTATGAGTCTGAGTAGGCGTTGTTGATGGGCTAGCTGAGGGACTTAGAGTTGGCGAAGTTGATGTAGAGGCAGATGGACTAGGGTTGGAGTTACCTACTAGGATAGGCGTCATCAAAGGATAATTATCTATATTGTTTCCGCCTTGGCTAAAAATTTCTTCTGCCACTGGAGTGTCACCTATACCGTCGCTGCCAGCTTGATTCTGATTAGGCCCATTTTTCTGGTCATCGTAAGGATAACCTTCCCAGTAGTTACCGCCCGAAGGATAACCGTTGTCCCATGTATTACTTGAATCTTGATAATAGTAAAGCCGACCGTAGATGTTATTATGGTATATCAAGTTATTTGAAGAATTGGAAAGATATAATGAGTACATAACGGAGGTCAGGTTGTTTCCGTATATGATACATTTTTCGCAGTCAATTAATGTAAGTCCCCAATAAAAATTTTCTAAAAAGAAGTTTTGTATGGTTACATTGCTACGACCTTCTAAATAGATTCCGTCGCTTTCACCGTGACCCTGAACTTTGTGTCCATCACCATTGAGAACTATATTATCTGCTTCTATTACAATTCCTTCGTTGGTACTTGAAGGCATAAAAACGTCATCGGTAAGAGTATATTTGCTGCCCTCTCGAGTAATTGGGGCAGAAGACGGAGTTACAGAACCGTCAGCTTCTATAACGATAGTATCACCATTTGAGAAAACGGCGCTGGTTGAATCCGTTGCAGTTATTAGAAAAGTTGAAAAAACAAGAATTGAAGTACAAAGTAATATTGCTATTTTTGTTTTCAACGCAAATTTCTCCAACATATATTCTATAATTCATTTTTTAAAATTAACTATTAATTTTGTATGCAATCATACCGTTTGTTTTCGTTATTTTGAATTAAGGCTACTTTTTTGGTTTTTCTTTAAACGCGGCTAAGATTTTTTTATAATAGATAAGGCTAAATTCAGTTTGAGTATTATTAAGCAATCTTCTGAGAGTCTTAAAAGAGGAGGAGATGTGGTTGGCGAATTCAGATATTGAAAATTTGAAAAAGAATCGAGATATCGAAGGCTTAGTTAAGCTGTTGACTAATGAAGATTTATCAGTACGGGAAGCCGCGGTTTTAGCACTTGGAGAAGTTGGGGATATTTCCTGTGCTGTACCTTTAACTGAGAGATTTCAAGACTCATGCTTAGATATCCGCGTAGCAGCCTGCAATGCTCTTATAAGAATGGGGAGCAAAGTCGTTGAAATTATAATTGATGTATTAAAAGATGAAAATTGGAT
>CAZQTZ010000042.1:0-1468 GCA_964596465.1 uncultured Candidatus Bathyarchaeia archaeon
CTTGGGGGACAAATTTTAGTTGGGTTAATCCGCGGAGGTTGGGGTGTACATTGAAGATGTATTCTCCTGCGCTTTGGCGACTAGTAACCATGGTTACGTCTACTTGGGGGTGGAGAAGGAGTATACGGAGCAGCTCGCTGCCTACGTATCCTGTACCGCCTATTATTCCTATTCGCTTCATGCTTTTTCACCTTAAACTTTTATTACTATGATAGACTTTCAGCGCCTTTTAAGAGGGGAATAGCTACGTTCATGCCTGTTATAAGGCGAGTGTTTTCCCAGAAGTCCGGACAACTGTTTGCTTCATGGAAGACGATACCCTCTTTGTTATCTTCAACATGCTGCTCGATTATATTTTTTACCTTAGCGTATGATTCAGTGCTCTTGTAGCCTTTGACGGCTTGTTCAAGTTTAGTATTCCAGGTTTTAAAATCGCGTAGACGAGTTTCGTCTTTTTGAACTTTCTTAACTTCACCAAAAGCGTCAGCTGATTTGGCAAGTTCGCCTTTGACAATCTCATCATCCATTTTCTTATTACTACTTATCATAGCATCTAAACCAAAAACCCATACCTCGTTATCCTGTCCCACCGCTTTACCGCATTTTGCCGCGAGGCTTTGGATACTTAGCGGAAGCTTTACATCAAAAACAAGATTACCTAGAAAAGTGTTAGTTCGAAAGTCAGTAAATCCGCCTCTTGCTAAAGCGACTGGATGGCAAAAAGGGTCTTTGCCCTTCTCTTTAATTACGACTATTCGAAGATCATAGAACCATTTTTGTATGAATTCTTGCCCAACTACACCAATAGGGTTAATGATTGAGGGCTCAGTTTTCTGAATATTTGTTATAAGTTCTTCACGGGTTTTTGAAAGCACAATTGCTTTTCCGTGAGTTCCTGCATCAGGTTTGATAACGATTTCTTGACCGATTTCATTTTGAAAGAGATCAGCTATATCTGATTCATTATGGATTGCCTTGCCATCCTTTGTCGGTTCAGACGAATCGCATGGAATGTAGACTGTTTTTGGGATAGGTAGACCTAGAGTCCAAAAGTTAAGCAGAGTTCGAAATTTACTATAGCAGAGATATTCTATTGAGTGAGGGTTGATTACTTTTTTTCCTAAAAGCTCCATAGTATTTGCAGCATAGAGTCTGCGATTCTTGCTCTGGGCACGATTTAAAATTACAGAAAGATCCTTGATTATGTCGGTAAAGTTCTTGCCTTTACTGGCAATATTGTATCCATTTTTGTCTATGGATACAGCTATTTTTCGGAAGGGAACAATAGACAGGTTTATTCCTAATTCTTCGGCGGTAAGCTTGATTCCGTTTTCATCGCTTTCTGCGTGTTCATAAAGGAGCCCGATTGTCATAAAAGGTCCTTCCGAAAAATATCTTAAATAAAGGAGAATAATGAGGAGAGGTTATTCACGGTTAAATGGATTTTTCGGGTAGATACTTCTTATTC
>CAZQTZ010000042.1:1478-13266 GCA_964596465.1 uncultured Candidatus Bathyarchaeia archaeon
GCCCCAGTCTTCTCCTTCATGAGTGAACTGTTCAAGATCTACGCAACCGCAGGTTATTTGTTTAACCTCTAGTTCTAATCCACAGCTAGGGCAACTGAGGATTTCTCCTTTTGATGCGTCTATTGGAATATCGATTTCTGCGTCGCAGTCTGGACATTTAGCTTTCATAGCTTTCACCTCATGGGTTTCAAATTCGGGTATGTTTTCAACCATTTCTGTTCTCACATTTTTTTATAGGAAATATCTTTTTGAGATACCCCCCTATCTTTTAAACATTGTGACTTATTTGTAACATCTTAGAAGTCAAATGTCTCAAATAGTACATAAGAAAAGAGTAGATTACCCAATTGGTTCCGAAAAAAGCAAAACAAAAAGGAAAATAAGACGAAAAGCGCACTGGATTAACACCAAAAGTTGAGAAATCGTTAAATTTTTCCTTTAACAAGCTTATAGAGGGATAAAAGGATGGATGAGAAGGACAAAGAAATAATAAAAATTCTAAAAGACGATGGACGAGCAGGATATGTAGATATTGGAAAAGAAATTGGGCTTTCAGAAGGAGCGGTGAGAAAAAGAATCCAAGCGTTATCAGAATCAGGGGTTATTAGAAAATTCACAGTTAAAGTTGGAATAACCGAAGGCGCCGAAGCTATAACATTACTTGCTACGAACCCAGCGTATCCCACACAAGAGGTCTCAAAGAAAATACAGACAATACCCAACGTGGAAACAATCTACGAAGTTACCGGAGAATATGACATTATTGCAGTAATCGGAGGTATGAACGTTTATGAAGTCAACGAATGCCTAGAGAAAATTCGCCGCGTAGAAGGAATTATGAAAACAAACACCATGATAATTCTTCGGAGTTGGTAAAAACCTATCCTATTACCTAAGTCTTTGATGGAGAAAGATAATAAGCAGTAAACATCCCCTTACATTCTCCGTATAAAATCTGCATATACCCAATAGCCTCTTCATGGGTTTTTGCGGTTGGAATAATCGAAAGGTAATTATCCAAACGAATGATTTCATCTATCTTACCTGTTTCTCTTTTAATTATATCCAGTTTAACCTGACTTAGCCCAGAAGAGAAGAAAGCAATTTCACCCCGTTTAGGATATCCCTTTCTTACTTCGATCGTTTTAGAGCCATTCTTTATCCAAGGCAGTACTTCTTTCTTAATCCGAAATAACGGCATTAAATATCACTATTATTGAAACCTTAGATGCACCTGACATAATATAATAGTTTTTAAAAACAAAACCACCATAAAAAATGCACTTTTAGTATTGTATAATGCGTAAATCATTCAAATTGATAGAAACGCTGATAAATGAAGAAAATATCTACTCAACAAACAGGGAAGTGAATTATTTAATGTCTAAAACTTACAAGATAGCCGTCTTGAAAGGCGACGGGATTGGACCCGAAATCACTGAAGCAACAATCAAAGTTCTAGAAGCAATTCAGGAAAAATCTGATTTTAAGCTCGATTTAATTTACGGTGAAGCGGGAGCCCATTGTATCCCAACCTTCGGAACTAACCTACCCAAGGTTACTTTAGACATGATCAAGCAAACGGACGCGTGCCTTAAGGGCCCAATGACTACACCAGAAGAGGCAGGTGCCCCGCCTAGTGTAGCAGTAACTTTGCGCCGGATCTTTAACCTCTATGCAAACGTTAGACCATGTAAAACTTTTCCAAATATTGCAGCTTTAAAGCCTAATCTTGATTTTGTAGTTGTCCGAGAAAACACTGAAGGCCTCTACAGCGGCGCAGAATTCCAACTTGCCCCAGGTGTGGGTATCGCTCTTAGAATAATCACTAAGGAAGCATCTTTAAGAGTGGTAGAATTTGCTTTCAAGCTAGCTGAAAAACGCAAGAAACATCTTACCTATATCCACAAAGGTAACATTCTACGTATAACCGATGGCATATTCAAAGATGCCGTCAAAGAAGTTGCAGCCAAACACCCAGATGTAACTGTTGATGATTTGCACATAGACGCAGCGACAATGCAGCTCATCAAAAAACCAGAATTATACGACGTAATGGTTACCACAAACCTGTTTGGAGACATCATAAGCGATGAAGCCGCTCAAGTTGTAGGCGGATTAGGACTAGCCGGGGGAGCAAACATAGGGGACACCTATGGAATGTTTGAACCCATCCATGGTTCAGCACCAAAATACACAGGCATGAACCGAGCAAACCCAATATCAAACATAATGGCCGCTTCAATGATGATGGACTATTTAGGTCAAAAAGAAGCAGCAATAAAAATCGAAAAAGCCGTAACCCAAGTACTTGCCGAAGGCAAAGTTCTAACAGCAGATCTAGGCGGAACAGCGACCACTAGCCAAATCGCAGAAGCCATTGCTGAAAAAGCTCGACATATCTAAGAAAATAGTTAGATACGCTTGATAGCTGTCGACGATTTTGTCGATAGCTCTATTTTTCCTTCATAATTTCTTTTAGCATAAACATTCTCAAGCAGAACTCTTTCTCCGATTAGCAAAGCACTTGCAGTCTCCGCGTGATCCCGCCAAGCAGTAACTCTAACATTGTCAGTTTCATCACTCAATGTAAAAACTGTTAATTTTACAAATTCACCCTTAGAAGTTCTCACATCCCTAGTTAGCGGTAATGATGTAACTTCGCCTTCCACATCGATGTCTCCTGAGTCTTCAGACAATTCAGAAAGTTTAATTTTTTGAAGAACCGGCGTTGATACACTTATGTAGGTCGAGAAATCCACATGTATCTCTATTTCTCCTTTTTGGCCAGCTTTTGTTCTAGCATTAACGATGCTTACTTGGGAGCCCTTTCGGAGTTTAGATTCGATCTCTTCAGCTTTCTCATTCCAAACAACTGCTGTCATTTGACCTGTTTCATCAGCGATTTTAAACCGTAAAACCTTTCCCGGTGTTTGATCGTTTCTAGAAAAAGTTGAAGCGCTGAAAACTTCAGTTGCAGTTCCCTCCAAATTGATGCTTTTTTTCTCGGAGGTTATTTGTTCGATTTTGGTTACAAATTTTCCTAATGAGGGGTAATCTTCATCTTTAACCATTTGTGGGTTAGGTTCAACTTGGCTTCTGTCGCCTATGTGCAGTTCAGGGATTCCGAAGCGATCAGCTTTTGTGTATCCATGCGAGAATTTGACGATTTGCCCAACTTTTAAATCACCTGATTCGACGTAACCAGCTTTTTCATTCCACAAAACAACTCTCAGAGTTCCATCGTTATCGATGATAGTTACACTTGCAAGTTTTCCTGATTTTTCGCCTTCAAAAGTTTTAACTGGATAAATAGCGACTATTCGTCCTGTTACGGTTACGTTATTTAAGCCCACAACCATATGACCTAAAGAAAGCCGCGGTTTAAAAGTTCCATCTTCCCGCGGGACCTCAATGCCCAGTTCTGCAGCTATCATACGCAGAAGAGAGTCATCTGCGATTAATCCTCCTGTCATATCCCTTAATGCTGAAAGCCTAGTCAGGAGTCGCTCTTTGCTTATTTCAGGTCGCTGAGTAAGAATTCGCTGTATGGTTTCTTCAGGTGTCATTTAATTAAGATGTCGCCTCGTATAGATTCTTTAATACTGGTTAAAAATTGTTTGCAGATAGAGTCTATTAAGATCAGTGTAGAATAAGGAAGAGAAATTGCATATTTATTATATTAACCGCTATGATAGAATGGAGAACTGAATATGTCTGACTCTACTGCGGGTCTGTTTTTTACGTTTGGTTTTGGACTGGTATGTATTGGAATAATTTTACTCATATCAGTAACACTATTAACGATATTTAAACAATCAAAAAAAGCCAAAACACAGACTGCAGGCGTAATACTAATTGGGCCTATACCGATAATTTTTGGAAACGACAAAAAAGCGCTTAGAACGTTATTAATTCTCTCGTTAATTCTTACAATATTGCTGATTATAGCTACAATGATATATTATCTGTTTATGCAAAGATGAGAAAGATGATTACTAAGATTGAGCAAAATAAAACAGAAGTAGACAATAATTCGGCAGATTCAGGCATATCTCGTATTCTGCTCATAACCGGGATAATCGTAATTTTTTCAGGTCTTCTAATAATGACCGCTGCATCAGTCTCCACCAATCGACAGAATTCAATCAGTGGAGGCGCAATTATTTTCATTGGACCATTTCCGATTATAATCGGATTAGACCTCGCTTTTCCCTGGTTAATTTTGGCTGGAATCCTCTTAGGAATAATAAGCTTGGTTACATTTATTATGCTTAAAAGAAAAGCAAACTAATAATTAAAATAGGGATTTTTTATTCTTCCGCTTCTTTTTCGTCTTTACCATAGTATATGTTCAGTAGAATCAATACTATTGTGACGAATGAGGCGGTCATTAGGGCGCCGATGAGAATTTGGAAGTATCCTCCAATGTCCGTATGATGTTCCTCCTTTTGCAGACAGTATTCATTAGCGTTTGGGTATTTAAGTTGTAGCTTTTTTCCACTCCGCCATGAGGCAATCGTAAAGCGCATCATTTTCGTTTATGACTTCAAACCAGCCCAGATTGTTAGCTATTTTTTGTGCAATCAAGTGATAGCAGAGGTGAACTTGCTTATCGAGTACTCGAAAGTAAAAATCGTCACATGTGCAAAATTCTGCTTGTGGCATAAGCAGATAGTCACGTTCACGACCAACTACAATCCATACGATTCGGTTGCTAGGTTTAAAAATGTATTTTTTAATTCTATTCTCCTTAAGAGCTTCCAGAGATTTCGTGAAGCGTTGACCAAAAAGATCATAAAGTTCAGTCAGATTTTTACCGCTTAGCTTATCTTCTTTTTTTGCCTGACGACAGATAACGTTTAGAGTATCAATTTCATTTACTTTTGAAGCTTCGCTGTTTTCTTTTGGCAAGCAACGAGTTGTTGCCTTTTTAGTGTAGTCACTATCCGTCATTTTTTCCCAAACTTTCGTAATCTCTTGAATAAATAGAAAAATAGGATTAATCTATATCTATTTGTTCGCCTTTTGCCTTCAGGTTTTCAGCTTTTGGCAGAATTACTTCCAGAACACCGTTTTTATAGGTTGATTTTGCATCTTTAACTTTAACTTCTACAGGAAGCTGGATTTCTTTGTAGTATTTACATTGGGAGGTATTTACGCTGATTTCGAGGGAAGTTTCAGTTCCGTGAAGTTTTATATCAGTTTTCTCTACGCCTGGTAGTTCAACAACAACGCGTATGTCACCGTTCCCTTCCATAACATCAACTAGAGGTTCACGTTCTTCTTTAACCTGCGGAGGACCTTTAAGGCCTTTTTTCAAGTTCCCAAATTCTTGAATTTCGGGCTTACCATCTGGTCCAATCTTCATACTATAACCGTAAACAAATGGACCAAATTCCTTAGCAGTACTACCATCTGGAAGCTTACGCTCTTTTACATACTCTTTAGGAACTTTTTCGGTGAAAGTTTTGAATTCATCTTCCATCATTTTTTCCATTTCTCTAAATATACGATCAATATCACCAAAGAAAGGATCTTTACCGAAAGGAGACATCGAACGGCGACGTTTACTCCATTCGTCAGGATAATCGCCATCTGAAGACATTTCACAAATCACCAAGATAGGCTTCGTGATACGCTCCAATAAGGTTTATCCCAAAAACACTGATAACTGAACATGCGCAGTCTTTTTTTAGATTTTTTTATTGAATTTGTTATTGTTTCCTTAGTTGATTTAGAGTTCCAAGGTAGGTTCCATCCAAAAGGTAGATTTCAGAGTTATCTAAATCAACGGCCCCGGATCGTAATATTGGTCCTATCAGTTCTCCGCCATCATCTTTTCCAGCAATAGTTTCGTTTACTGGTCTACCGCCTAAAAAATCGTTAAAGCTGGGCATTATGAAAAGCTGTGTAGTTTTTGCATCGATTTTGTAATGATTTTGAAGAGTTTTGATGCTGTTTTTTTCTAGCAATAATTGGGTTAGAGCTGCTGTTTCACAATCTATTTTCATCCATACTTGGCGAATCAGCTTATAGCCTGTTGGATCACGAAATACCACTACAGGGTGCAAATGCCCCATAATCAATGTTTTGCAAGATAGCAGAGTGGGAGATGGCCATTTGTGTCCATGAAATAAGCCCACATCGTCTATAGTTATGCCGCTTGCAGGTTGCATGATTATGTTGTTAGGCAAAAGCGATTCAAGGTTTGCGTCGTGGTTTCCGCGGATTATGCTAATAGTTGAAACATGTTGTTTAATGTGGTTAAAGAATTCAGGTATGTCGTGCCATTCGCCGAATTCTGAATGGATTATGGTATACTTGACATCACCTAAAATCACCAAGCTGTCAGGTTGATATTTTGAGAGTATGGCAAGGAGTTTTTTGAGCAATTTCTGAGTTTGACTAGGAACATGGATGCCTTTGTTTTGAAGTGAAGTTTCCCAACCTAAATGAGGGTCAGCAATAACGAGTGTTTTTGTTTTAGCTGTTTTTATCAGAGCTGCAGGGAAAGGCATCAGCAGCGAAAACATGGTTCTTCTCTACTTCACTGGTTTTACGAGACTTAGAACAAGTTTATGAATTTCTCGGTTTCCTGATGCTATGAATTTGAGCTTTTGTTTCGGATCCAACTTGACATCAATTTTCTGGTTTTCAGGCGTAGTTACTAAGCCACCAGCCTCGTTTATTATAAGGAAACCAGCGGCTATATCAGTGGTTCTAATTTTACCTCGAATATCGATAAATCCGTCAGTTAAGCCCTCTGCCACATAACATAATTCTAAAGCATTTGCCCCAAAGTGACGGATATGTCGTGTCACCTCAATTAAATCCGTCAGTTGAGGTGCTACTTCCTTAACCTTGTAGGTGTTCAGGTCTAATCCGATAACTGCATCCTGCATCGAAGTTGTAGATGATGTGGATATTTTTTCTCCATTACGACACGCACCTTTCCCTTTTATGGCAGTATATGTTGTGCCATGATATAGGTCAGTAACCATAGCAGCAAAAACCCCTGACAAGGTCTGTTTACTGGAGATTGCTATCGATGAGCAGTAGAAGGGTAATCCACGTGTTAGATTAGTTGTTCCATCTATAGGATCAGCAGTCACAAAGCAATCACGAGGATTTTCCCCAAACTCTTTGATACCAGACTCCTCACTGATTAGCGTAAACGATACCCCATGATTCAACATAACTTCTACGATAGCTTTCTCCGCTGCTAAATCCACCGTCTTCATTTTGTCCCCACCAGCGCCAATGCCTAAATCAGGCTGAGGCTCCTTAAGATGTTTTAAATGCGGCTGAATATTCGCTTTCACGCTCTCTTTACAATCCAAGAGAACTTGTAACCAATCAACGCTGGACGCCATGAAACTTCAACTTCATCAACATATACAACTCAACATCATAAAATCTTTGCCCACAACTTACAGCGGAAACCATTCAGTGATATGTATAAAAATTCGTTTAACAATGGATTATTCTTAAATGTCTTTCTACCCCAAATAGTATAGGGTGTTTAAGAATGGTTGTCGTAGGTGAAAAAGCACCAAATTTTATTCTAGAAACAGATGAGGCAAAGCAAGTAACTTTAGAGGATTATCGAGGCAAGAAAGTTGTACTTTATTTTTATCCTAAAGATGGGACACCTGGATGCACAACCGAAGCACTAGAGTTCAAAGAAATATCTAACGAATTTGCTAAGGAAGGTGCCGTAATTTTAGGAATCAGCAAGGATAGCGTCAAATCTCATCAGAAATTTAAGGAAAAATACCAATTACCTTTCACTTTGCTTAGTGATCCTGAAGCAACAGTCATGAACGTGTATGGAGTTTGGAAAGAGAAAAGTCTCTACGGAAAAAAGTTCATGGGAACAGAAAGAACAACCTTTCTGATTGATGAAAAAGGAATTGTGAGAAAAATATATGCAAAAGTAAAACCAGAAGGCCATGCACAAACCTGCCTACTAGATTTAACCAAAGAACCCAAACTATTCCTGCCTGACTAAAACGCAAAAAATAATTCTCATAGTTAATTTTTAGTTATTTAGAGGGAGGATATCTTGGAAAAATAGCATTACTACAGATAAAGTAAAGTAGCACTTTTTTCAAGGTAACCATTATTCATCTAATAGGAATTTTAGTGCTTTTTCCTTTATTTCCTCCATCTTTAGTGCTTCAATCTTGTCCGAGTATTCTAAAAGTAAGCTAAGTTTTCCAGCACAAGTCACTGCACCTACGACAAGATTAACTATTACTAAAGGAAACATCCCACCTGGGTTTATGATTAATCGATCCAATTCAAGTTTGCCATACACTCGTGGAAAATCTAACCGCGTTAGGTTTGTTACTGCTGTTCCCCATAGCAATCTGTCCAAAGAGTCTATTTTTTGGCGTTTAAGGATGGCAGAGATTTGGTCTTTCCGTTTACTAAAAGCTAAGAGTTTATCATATCGTTGAGAATCTGGTATAACAAATGGACCTATCATTTTGAAAGCAATTGATTCCATTATTGTTTGTTCAAGATAGAGCCAGTTTAGAGGTTTTTTGAAAAGGTTCTTAGTATTATAGAGAGGGGCGAGTTTTTTCGCGAGTTTACGTGAATTATCCCAAAAACTCATCTGGGGGTTATATTTGTACTGTAATGTCACTCCACCTGCAAAAAATCCAACGGCTTCCCCAGAAGATTTCGGAAGACGGTCTCTAAGGCTAGCAGCTATCATTATATTTGGATTAGCCGTACTACCTAAAAGGAGAGACTGCGCACCTACGAATGCAGAAGTTATCGCGGTGTTTACAGTTACATTTTCTTTTCTGCAACGCTCGACTATTGCGGTAGTTTGGGCCTCAGACAATTCCACAGAAATCAGATTATGCTTAAACTTTTTCCAGTAGGACCTATTTAGGGTTAGATAGTCTTCTTGATCGAAGTATGTGGGTTTTTTTAGCCATTTTTTATTAATATGATTGATAAAATATTTAGCAAGAGGATTTATGTTGACTCCTTTTGGTAAATTATTCAAATCTATGGGTGCAAGGTCAGGTAGCACTTCGATTTTGCAGTCGGGGTTTCCGAGATAGGTCATAATGTCTCTTGCGAGATAGGCTAATGATAAGCCATCACAAAGAAGGTGGTGACACATAATTATTAGCTCAGATATTTGGGGCGATTGTACTAAAAGAAAGCGGATGGCAGGGCGTTGGTCAAATTCAAAAGGAATCATGGATTTTTCATGGTATACTCTAATCCAGTGCTCATTTGATTCGCGTGATATTATTTCTATTGGGATATCTTTGACTTTTTCTGATGTAAAGAAAAGTGTGTGATCAGGTGCGTCTTGGATTCGCCCTCTAAGGTTTTGGTGTCTCTTTTGGACTTTTTTCACGGCATCTTTTAACATATTTTCGGAGATATTTCCCTTAATTCGAACCACCATTGTAACGAGTGCATAGGGAGATCGCATAAAAATTCGTTCAACTGGACTAATCCTTCTTTCATATTTTTCCATTTTTTACCTCTCCCTTCTTGATTATAGGATTTTGATTTTCTAAATTGATTAAAATTAATAACGACGAATTAGTATAAATACATTCTTATTAGTCAGTTTTAATTCTCATGGGTCATTTTTAAATACTAGATCACGTACATTTTTTCAGATAAAAATGCCAAAAGTATTACCTGAGTATAAAGAAGAAGCAAAAAAAAGGATCATTGAAGGGGCACTAAAGACATTTCTCAGAATGGGCTACGTAAAAACTACAATGGAAGATGTGGGAAAAGATTTAGGAGTAAGTAAAGGTGCAGTTTACCAGTATTTTAATAGCAAAGAAGAGTTATTTTTTGATGTTTTTGATCTGTTCATCACTCAAAAAAGAAACAGAATCATTGAATTTCTCAAAATCAAAGGACTTGAAGGCATAAAATCAGAAGAATTTTTTAAATTGAACTTTTTCTCTCCCAACATCACAGCTAATTTTGCGTTCGATCTGATTTCTGAATCACTATATAATAAGAGATTGAACCAAAAAATGGCCAGTTACTATAATCGAGCAATAAATGGTCTTGAGCAGTTCTTTGATGAAAACAAAAAAATTGGATTAATAGAAAAAAGTGCCGATTCCAGAGGAATTGCCATAAAATTATTAGGGATGAGAGAAGGACTAACAAACATGTTACTTTACGGTGTTTCTCTTTCCGAAGCACAACAAGTCTGGACAAATTTTGCCCAAAACCTGCTAAATGAAATCAAGATTAGAAGTTGAAGTAATACAAAGAACGTTGATACACTTTTTCGCTCTACACGGGAGATTTTTGGTGCCGGGGACGGGATTCGAGCCCGCGACCTCTGGTATAGAGCGTTTAGCCCCTTTTATCTCCAGATTATGAGTCTGGCGCCCTAGCCAGGCTAGGCTACCCCGGCAAGCCTATTTCGCCTAGTCTTTTGAAGTCCGACTGTTGAGAACTCCCTAAGACTTCGCCTTTCCAATACACTATAGTTTAATTAAAGTTTTCTTTACTCTATTAGCATCTCATTATTGACCAGCGCGATTTACTGTAGTAAAAAATCAGATAATAAATGGAAACATATTGAGGGCATAAAAAGTATTTTTATTTTAAATTCAGATAGGAGAAAGAAAAGATAGGATATACCCAAAAATTAATTACTTTGTTTTTCGCTCGATTTTTTTAACTTGTGTTTCTGCGCCCAGATAGGCAATGTCTGCTAAATTGATGAAAAGACCAGTTTCTATAACTCCCGGTATCATTTTCATATTCTGGTCTAGTTTTGCCGCGTCTTTTATGGGACCGAATGTTATATCCATAATTGCGTTACCGTTATCGGAAATTAGTGGACCGAGTTTGCCTTTAGCTTCTCTGAACACGGGCTTTCCGCCCATTTGGATTATTTTGCGCTGAACAAGACCTATCGCAAAAGGTAGAACTTCAGTCGGAACGGGATGATTATTTTCACCTAGAATTTGAACATATTTTTTATCATCGGCTATTATTATGGTTTGTTTTGCCGCCGTGGCAACAATTTTTTCTCTAAGTAATGCAGCCCCCATGCCCTTTATCAGGTTAAGTTGTGGGTCTATTTGGTCTGCACCATCAATGTTTACATCCACGATAGGATGTTCTTCTAAAGTGGTTATTGGGATTCTGTTTTCGACAGCTAGCTGAAAAGCCTGATAGGAGGAAGGAATACCTAAAATGTGAAGGTTTTCTTGTTTTAACCGTTCACCCAAAGCCGCAATAGCATAAGCAGCTGTGCTTCCGCTTCCCAAACCGACCACAAAACCATCTTTGACATGATTCACTGCAGCTATGGCCGCGTTTTGTTTTGATTGCTCAATCGGAGTTAAAGGAGAGTTAGCTTTCAATTTCCATCTGTCCTAATTTATTCATAACCTCATCGATTTGATTTCGTATTGCATCAATACGTTGTTCTGCTTCAGTTTTTTGTTTTTCAGCTGGTGGTTTTCTGGGCTTTTTGGGTTTTTCTTTGTCTTCAGATTCTTTTTCGGATTGCTTGGTCTCAGTTTCTTCTTCAGTTTCTTCCTTCTCTATTTGATCAGGCATCACCGGCCGTTGTGGCTTAATGGACTGAATTTTAATCTCTTTGACAGGTTTGATGTCTATTCGAGTTCGAAGCTCTTCAACTTTACCGGTTAACTCCCCAAAACGTTCACTGAACAGTTTCATGAGGTCCTCTTGCATTCCTTCAAGCTCATGCAACGCCACTATAGTTTCATCTTTAGCCATTGATTCCTTAATAGTCATA
>CAZQTZ010000043.1:0-2446 GCA_964596465.1 uncultured Candidatus Bathyarchaeia archaeon
CAGCTATCAACCAGGCATTATCCCATACATCTTTGAAAACAAAAGCCTAGTAAAAGTAGCCCGCCACTTCTTCAGACACCGCTCAGCCTCCCATCAAAGCTGCCTAATGTACACAGTAAAACTAAGAAAATACGCCCTCTGGCTAGGACACAGCCCCGACACCATAATTCAAGACATAAAACCAATCGGAGCAATCCCAGACCCCATTAAAGTCCAAAACCACAGCGGCTTCCTAAACGATTACGTAGCAGAACTCCAAGACAGCGGCCTAAAACCCAACTCAGTCAACAACTGCATAAAAGCAGTCAAAACCTTCTACCGAGTAAACGGCGCCGAAGTAAAACTCAACGAACCACTAATGCGCAAAGCCGTCTACAAGGACAGAGCACCTAAACCAGAAGAAATCACCCTAATGCTAGACAAATCAGCCGTTCGGGAAAGCTTCATCATAGCAGCTATAGCAACAGGCGGATTTCGAGAAGGAACCTTCGCCAAACTCAAATACCGACATGTCCGCGAAGACCTCGAAGCAAACAGAATACCCATCCACATACACGTCGAGGCAGCAATCACCAAGGGCAAATACCATGACTATGACACCTTCATTAACGCAGAAGCAAGCAACCTGCTAAAACAATACATAGAGGACAGAAAACGCGGAAACAGAAGAACGCCACCCGAAGAACTAACAGATGACTCACCCCTAATCAGAAACAGCCGCGTCACCGACAGAGTAATTGGCGTTAGCGAAAAAACCATAAGCAAAATCGTCCACGAAGTCGCCGTCAGCACAAAAATCGCCAAAAAACTACCTGACAGCTGGATGTACAGCGTAAGAACCCACAGCCTAAGAAAATTCTTCAGAACCCAAATGAGCGCAGTAAAACTTGACTCAGAAATCATCAACTACATGATGGGACACACAGTCGACACCTACGAAGACGTCCAAAGCCTAGGCATAGAAACACTAAGAAACATGTACCGATCAGCCGGATTAGCCATCAGACCAAAAACACAAGTAAGCCGAATCGACCAACTCAAAGAAATCATACGCGCCTGGGGAGAAAACCCTGAAGAACTCCTAACACGAGATGCACTATTGCGGGGGAACATAACTGAGACCTCAGAACAGACACACAATCACCAACTCTCAATCCTATCTGAACAGCTAAAAGAGCTCATAAAAAAGGAGGTCTCACAATAAACAAACCCAAAAATAGTACTTTATCGCGCCCAAGTCAGACTGGAGCCAGTACCTTTTCGCGTCTGGACCAGAAGAAACCAGCGGCCCCACCACGATAATCCAGGCCCATGTTTAAATAGGGTCTACTTACGCTTTCAGAAGACTTTTAGTTCGTTGAAGTCGCAGACACGTTCAAAACCTGCTGCAACGAGCTTCTGAGCGTCCGTTACAGTGGTTGCTGTGGCTGAGTGGTATTCGTCGCTTTCAAAGTGTTTCTTCCACTCGCAGAACTGGTGAGTCTTGGTAAAACAAGTTTGTTGCGTTAGCTCGAAAATTATTTTAACCTGAAACGGCCAAAGAGACAACGAGGTATGTTTATGCCAGCTGAAAAGGCAGCATCTCCAGTTAAAGAGGAAGCAGCAAAAGTGGAAAAGGCAGAAGAAAAACCAAAAGCAGCACCAAAAACAGCACCAAAAGCAGCACCCAAATAACAGCAGTTTAAGCCACGTTCCAGTCTAACAGCAAGCTTCAACAGTTACAACGTAGACGCAGTTATAGAGCACCCACCATAACAAACCAGACCCCATTTTGCGTATTTTGCTACTTTCGTTTCCTGAAGAGTTTGACGCCGTCGTAATCACATACATATTTAAATCCTGATTCCACGAGTTTTTGTGCTTCCGTAATGTCTTTTGCGGTTGCTGAGTGGAACTCGTCGTTTTTGAAGTTGATGAGCTGAATGTACAGCATAGTATTTTGTATTTTTCTGTGTCCTAGGACTTTCATTACATGCAAGAGGTCTTTGGTCTTAGCGTACTCCATTGTCGCTTTCCAATGCCATAGCGTGTGGAAGTGGGGCTATCTTAGGACGCACTTCGCTATATTTCAGAATCCCCAGCTATATTCTTCGTGTTGAAACAGGCTGAAGATGGTCTTTAGTTCTAAAAAACTGACTGAGATTATCGCGCAACTTAGAAACTGCTCATATTCTCTCCTGTGGGCTATAGCCTATAATCGCCAAAATATCCACAAGGCTTAGTTTGGCATCCTCTGGCCTTTGACTTTTGAAAATGCACAAGTATTTGGGTTTGATCAAGCCTTGGGTCTTTGATGAAAAGCTCCCGGTCGCCGTGTCTAATCGCTTCGATAACCAGAGGCAACTCACGTCTAAATATGTATTCGCGAAGGCCAGCAGTGCCGAAAACAAACCCTCCGCAAACATGACAATAAACATGCACGACGAAAAGGTCTTGTTCCATTTTC
>CAZQTZ010000043.1:2456-13265 GCA_964596465.1 uncultured Candidatus Bathyarchaeia archaeon
GCATGAGTCGTGTGTACAATCCTGAAATTTGTTCATGATCAAAATCTAAGCTTACTGTAAGATACATGTCTCCTGTTCTGTCCGAATGCGTTAGCGTATAGCACCTAGGCAAAGAGAGAAAGTCTGGCAAAACTCCGTCAAAACGAACGTGAAGTTTTTCGGGATCCAGGCGGCTCAATCAGATTAACCCTTCAAGATTCTAATTATAGCTTGGTAAGATAAATCTCGTGTGAATTCCCGCGCGCGCTAAAACTGCTTTGTAAGGCAAGTCAGAATTGAAAAGCTCGATAAATGGAAGACATTCACCAGCGAGGAAGACTACGAAAGCTACATCAAATCTAGGAAGCACAAACGATAGCCTGATGTCATTGGCTCTCGCCCTTTTTTCTAAGTCTTAAGTCAGCTTCATTCAGCTAAAATAAGCTCAGCATAAAAGTTGACTTCTTGTGATTGCATCTGCAAAAAACTTATCTGTTTTGAAATCAATTGCAACGTGCACATATTTTTGGTTTCAGATTCTTTCTCCAGTTATTATGAAGCCCATAGTTGTTTTCTTAACTATTGCCGATTTCAGGTTTGTCTTTGACAAAATCGACGTTATCTCTTGAACAGTATAGGAAGCGTTTATAGACGAGACCAATCCCGGTCTAATCTCCTTGGGCTTGGTCATTAGCTTCATGAACCACTTCACAACAGGATTCATGTCACGGCGCATATCGCTAACCAAATATTTACCACCAGGCTTCAAACATCTGTGTATCTCATCGAAGATCCTGTCGGGTCGAGACCATTCATGCAAAGAGCCATTTGTGAAAGCACCATCAAAGGTTTCATCGTCAAAAGGCATTTTTTGTGCGTCGCCTTTAACATACTTCACTCGATCTAGAAGACCGTATTCTCCAGCGTTCTTCTCGGCCATCTTTATCATATCGGGGCTAATCTCGAGGGCCTTGAGAGTTGTTCCCTTGGTCTTACTGAGCCACTCAAGACCCAGATATCCAGGACCAGGACCTACCTCAAGACACAAACCGTGATTTATCCCCGTTTTAAGGATTAATTTCGTTTCAATCCATCCTTTGTCTCTCAGATTTCTCATCATCTTGTCGTAAACTTCGACGATGAATTCTCCCTGTATTCCCTCGTCAGTCTCAATTACTCTTGGCTTGACCAACTTGACTCATCTGTCTTACTCGTTTCAATCTATTAATCTTGAAAGCACATATAGCTTAAAAAATTATTTATTAGCCCGAGTTAGCGATAGCGTATGCCCCTAAAAGTCTTGTCTGACCAATTACAAACAGAGCGCATCAGTCTTTCGTTTTCACTGCCTTCACAACCATACCTTTGGGAACTTTGTAGCCTGCAAATGGAAACCACAAGCACTTAAAGTAATAAACACTAACATCATCGAACCCAGAATCATGTAGCAGGCGCTTCATCTCTTCTCCGCCATACAATCTCAAATCATGCTTTTCAACATCTTTCGCGTGGTCTTTTCCGTCATCTTTATTGTAACCCATTTCAATCACCAACCTGCCACCGGGAATTAACACCCTATGGATTTCTTTAAGCGCCTGTTCTGGTTTAGGCCAAAAGTAGAAAGTCTCGATTCCTACAACAACAGAAAACTCGCTGTCCTTCCAAGGCAAAGAAGAGACATCGCCCTGCACAAATTTGGCTTTTCCTGATTTAACAAGCTCTTTATTGATGCTGCTCGCCAATTTCACCATGTCTTCAGAACAATCTATCCCAGCTATGCGAGAGAGATGTGAAGCATATTTTTTGATGAATAATCCCGAACCAAAACCTATCTCAAGATATCTATCGTCAGCCTTCAGTTCAAGAATTCTTGCAGTATTCTTATAGAAACTCCTGTGACTAAAAGCCATACCCCTTGCTAAAAGTTTGCCAAAAAAGCCCGTGGGCCTCGAGACCTTTGCCATTCCTCACTCCGCCTACTTTGAAATAAATATCGTAACTTGTCTTATCTTTACCCAGCAAGTAATATTTAAATTGAAAAGCCCAGCGCGTTCGTCTCACTTATGCTCCATTCTCTCAAAGAACCAAAAATTCAAATTGACTTCAAGCAATAAAAATAATTAGATTTGGTGGAGGCTTCGAACGTGAGACATGGGTTAGGTTCAGAACATCCTGTTTGCGACAAAATTCAGCTTTTCATGTTGATTCTGTTCTTTGCTGTTTGGGGAATTGATTTTGCCTGCTTTTTTGTATTCGGGTACTCAACGGTTGTTTTTCACGCGTTGGCTTTTCCAGCGCTTCTCGCTGGACTAATACTGTTCTTGAGTCTGAGCGTTTATCTTGTATCTAAGTCTCATAAAGCGGTTTTGGAACAGGTTCAGAACCCGCCTAAACTTGTTGATTCAGGAGTATATGCTTGGGTTAGGCACCCGATGTATATTGGAACCCTCCTTTTCTGCTTAGCCTTCCTCTTCGTCGCTGTCTCGCTTCTGTCCATTGCAATTTGGATTGCGTTTTTCATCTTCTACGATAGAATGGCAGCTTACGAGGAAAAGAGCCTCATCGACATCTTGGGCGAAGAATACATAGCTTATCAAAAGCGAGTCTCCAAGTGGCTTCCAGGAGTACACTAAATTGAAAAAATCAGCTGCCGCGCCGAGGGCTTATTAAAAATGCCACAAATAGGTAAAGGTGGAAAGTTTATTTTCGGATGGTCTTTGGTCAACCGTGATTACAGTGTTAAGTTACCAGACATGGCTGTCAACGAGTACAAAATATCGTCTGAAGGGAAAGTCATTTTGATGTCAGGCAGCAAAACAACGGGAGGCTTCGGTATTTCCAGAAGAGAACTGCTAAGCAAATCTAAGTTGAATGTGATTCTTGAAGAAAATCAAATGCTGAAGAATTACGAGCTCCGTGAAGGAGAATTTGTTATGTATAAGGGGCGCTTCTACTGTTGGTTGAGTATAACTCATGATGGAGTTCTGAGGTTAAGTGAGGAGATTTTGAAAACGTTTTCAATCAAGAGAGGTGACAGATTACTTTCTATTCGTGGAAGTAATCTTGCTCTTGGAATGGGTGTGAAAGGACCACTTATCGAACTAGCGAATGAGTATACTGGGGAAATACCGACTTACTAAGTTGCATTGCGCTTGAAATCAAAGAAGCAACTTGACGGGGCCAAAATCTGAAACACCTTTTGCAATTGACTTATTGAAGGGTATAAGAATAGAAGCAAAATGAAGCAGGCACTTTCCAAGAAAACAAATATAATGCCTTTCATTAGCTTTGGAATTGATGTCTATGGTTGTGCTTGAAGAAATAGAGCAAGCAAGAGAGACGCTGTTGAAGTATACGCGAGAGGCTTTTCTGAGGTTGCCCCGCTTGATGAAACCTCGAATACTGGATATTGGTTGTGGTTCTGGAGTGTCCACTCTCGAATTAGCAAGACTGAGTGATGGTGAAGTAATAGGGATAGACACAAACCAATCCTGCCTGGATGAATTCAACAGGAAGATAAAGGCAAAAGGGTTATCCGACCGAGTTAAAGCCACCAATCTTTCAGTGTTTGATATGAAATTTCCTGAAGAAACTTTTGATGTCGTCTGGTCGGAGGGAGTAATCGGAACATTAGACTTTGACAAAGAACTCAATGAGTGGCGCAGACTGCTTAAACATGATGGCTACTTAGTTATACATAACCAGCAAAGATGCGCTGCAGACGCAGTCTTAAACCTGCATCGGTACGGTTACATTCTTGCAGATACTGTTTTGTTGCCTGCGGATGCTTGGTGGACCGAGTTCTACGAGCCTCTGGAAGAAAAAATAGTTGTTCTTCTCCAAAAATATGGCGGCGATTCAGACGCCCTCAAGTTGTTAACGCAGTTACAGAAAGAGATGAATATGGTTAAGAAGAACCCTGAGGCTTTCAAATCTGCATTCTACATAATGAAGAAAGAATAAACTAAAATCTAAATGAAAACTAGGCAAAGAAAGATTACTCAGAGTAGCGCAAACTTTCAAACAAACATAGTTCGGCGAAAACTAAACGAAAAGAAAGCGAATTGCGAGAGATGTCGCCACTGAGGGCTGGGAGCAAATCCCAGCAGCCCACTATGATAATCCAAACCCGTGTTAAATTTCCCTTAGTTGCATAACATCAAGGTAGAAGTAATCCAGGCTATGATCCAATTCTATCTTGAAGCCGCTGATTTCATTTCCAGCCATAGGAGTCTAAACAGCATCAGCATAAACATCAGGGTTTGTTGTGGTATATCTAAGTTTAAGTTGCTGAAGTTGATGCTTAGGAACTGTAGACACCATCGGTAGCATCAACTGCCGAGAAGCTTATACCAGGCGATTTCCATGTACAGTTTCTCTTATTGTAAGATAGGGGAAAAAATGGTAAAGGGCGGTTATGTTGTGCGGAATTAAATAACTCGGCTTTATGCTGACTAGACAGCAAGTTCGATGAGGATGTTCGTCAATTCCTGTGGGTGTGTGAGCTCTACTTCGTGATCAGCAGCTATTTCTCGCACCTGCCATCCTTCAGATTTTGCTCTAGCAGCAAAAGGTGCCATAACATTTAGTATTGAAGAACCTGTACACTGAATGAATGCACGTGGGATAGCTCTACTTTCAGGGGTGCTAACAGGAGGAGCCTGTAAGTATGTACTCATCGGCTGTGGCACTAGTCTTGCGGCTACCCACTCACTCATTTTAGCATCGGTAACACCAAAGGCAGACGGTGGCGGAGGAAGACGTATTTCGTTAGGTCCAGACGGGCGTACGAATAGACCTTCTGAAGTTGGTGGAGGCCAAAGGTCAACTTCGTTTTGACCATCTAAGGGCATATAAGCATCGAGGTAGACTAATTTTGCTATCCGTTCTGGCATCTTCGCCGAGACTCCCGTGATGACCATACCTGCGTAGCTGTGACCGACCAGAATAATGTTTGAGAGATCTTCATAGAAAAGTAGGTTGGTTACATCCTCTATGTGAGTGGACAAATCAACACCGCAACGCAACAGGTGCTTGCGTTCTCCCAAACCAGTTAAAGTGGGCGTATATACATCATGTCCTAGATTCCGCAGCATCGGCGCAACAAAGCGCCAATTCCACCCTCCGCCAAAGGATCCATGCACCAGTACAAAAATTGCCATTCTTCTACCACAAGCATTTACAACTAAAGTTGAAAAATTTCAGCTATTAAAAGATTTACTGAACCCCCATTCGTGTCCGTTTGTCCAGCATATGCGCACCAAAGGATGTGCCGACTTTAAAAAAATCTTCGATCTGTTAGTAAATTTATAAAATAAAGTTTGGGTCCACCAGGAATGACATATTTCTGATAAGAGAGGAATCACTTAAAGAAAAAGTCAATCCTGCGAACAAGTAAGTAATAAAGTAAGCCTTTTTCCCCAATTCTCGGTGAATTCTGACCTTTCAGGATCAGAAACAGCGTCAAGTTCCTTATCATATATATTGTTGATTGCATCAGAGAAGCTCCAAAAACAAAATACAATCAAGCCTAAAAATAAAACCGAAGGCAAAGCGCCTGAGCCACCAATCAGGAAAGCGCCTCCTAAGGTTACGATGAAAAGCATTAAACCACGCTGTATAGCCAAAAATGCCGCATAACCCTTCAAATTAGTTATCATCGACTAAAACTTCTCTAGCGCTTTTAAGGAAAGTACCATAGATTTTTCAGAAACGGTAAGGCTTCAATTGATAAGCTTATCTTGAAGACAAAATCAATCACTTAATGAGCGGCTCTTACACTTTTAATCCCCAATAAAAGTTTTGTAAAAGTACCCGCTTTTTCATAATAATATCCTATAGATAACTATTCTAAAATGCAGCTGCCCACGTAAGATTAGACAGGCTTTCTTATAATCGAATTTGACCTTGGCAAAAGCTTTCCATTGCCCAGGTTCAAATACGCTAATTGCCAGATTCACCCAAGATTATTCCTCATTCCTTTTATAAAACAACTGTTCCCGAGGAAAAGAACCCGTTTTAAGTTACAAAAAATAAGAGAATGCTCTCTTGTGCTGAAGTATCTTTAACCGAATTTTTCGAGTACTTTCCGTCCGAAATCGGTGATTTCTACAGCATAGAAAGCATAGGGCTCAAATATTTTTGGTGTTTCAAGTATTTCGATAAGATTCGATTTTGACAGGTGCCTCACTGCATCGTTTAAGCCTTCAGGCATCAACCCTGTCTTTCTATGTAGAAGGTCCACTTTCACTAGTAGGCCTCTCTCAAATTGAGATAAGGCAATAAGAACTCGTTTGGCTGTCTGATCAAGCATATCAAAATCGTCTTGTTCAAAATCTTCAACCATACAAAACACCTACCCCTAACTGTAGCAGTCTTTACATAAAAACCATTTGAAAATTCCAACATTTAAGGGGTCGCCCAAAATTTTACCCAATAAGAAATTTTTAAGGTAAAGATTTGATGTGGTTTCTTTCTTCGTTTTTTCTCGGTGTTATTAGTCACTTTAAAGCTGAAGGGAGGTAAATTAAGAGATATTGTATGCTTTTCAATGAGTCAACCTTATCATCGATGAACTAAATTGTCCAGTAAAGGATTCGCTTTAGCTGATGGATTAAGCCATATAAACGGGGGGGGCATCGGGCTTATCACAGTTGGCGCCTTGCTTTCGTCAGGGCAATCAATACTTGTTAAGTTCCTAATAATAGCGCTATTTCAAATAATATCAGCCGCCATCGCTCAATTTGGTCCCAAAACAGCAAATAAACGGTTAGACGAGGTTTCTCCCTAACCCTTGCCTTTTTTTTAAGGCACCTCTTTTTAATGTCTATACCGAACAGATAACTTCAGTCGATAAGCCGAGTTTGAACCATATTTAAAAAGTATACTCACTATTTAATTAAAGTCTCAAAGTCCAAACCGAAAGAGGAGTTGAGGACAATTCAAACTTACCATAGTGCAAATGCTTGAAGAAAACGCTCGGGCGTGCCCCGATGATGTAGCTTTAATTCAGCTCACACCCAGCCAGAACTTCCGCAGACAAATCAGCTGGAAACAATTTAACCAGCAAGCTAACAGCATCGCCAATTACCTACTCCAGAAAGGTGTTAAAAAAGACGATAAAGTAATCCACTGGATGCGTAACTCTATCGATTGGTTGATAACATATTTCGGCATAATTAAAACCGGTGCTTGGGCTGTGCCGCTGAATTATCGTTTCAACACTAAGGATTTTAGGTTCTGTGCTAACATCGCGGAAGCTAAGGCGATAATCTTCGAGGAGTATTTCCTTAAAACTGTGCAAGAAGTAAAACCGCTAACCATCCAAGAGTACATCTATCTTGGAGCCAACCTCCCAAAAGGCATGACCTGCCACGATGAGGTAACAAAAGCAGTAGCAACAGACAACCCAAAAACTGAGTTAAAGCCCACAGATGGATGCGGCTTATACTTCACATCAGGAACCACAGGCGACCCTAAACCGGTGCTGTTAACCCATAAAAACATGAGTTTCGCAGCAGAAGTCGAGCAGAAACATCATCACCAGACGCAAAAAGACAATTTCATTCTACTGCCGCCCCTATATCATACTGGAGCCAAAATGCACTGGTTCGGCAGCCTCATCTCAGGAGCTAAAGGCACTATTCTGACCGAATTCAGCCCCAAAAACGTGCTGGACGCCGTAAGCAAGGAGGGAGGCACCATCGTGTGGCTGCTGGTTCCGTGGGTTCATGACATTTTGGTAGCTCTCGATAAAGGTGAACTAAACCTCAAAGACTACAACTTATCATCTTGGCGCTTAATGCACATCGGCGCCCAACCAGTGCCTCCAGCGCTTGTACAGCATTGGAAAGAATATTTCCCCGCCATGGCATACGACAACAATTATGGACTCAGCGAAGCAACTGGTCCAGGATCAGTTCATTTAGGGCTGGAAAACGAGTTTCGACCTGGCGCAGTAGGCAAAGTCGGACATGGCTGGCAACTAAAAATCGTCGACGCCGACGGCAAACATGAACTTCCCCAGTCAATGGTCGGTGAACTCTGCGTGAAGGGTGACGGCGTAATGTGTGAATACTACAGGAATCCCGAGTTAACCTCAAAAACAATAGTGAACGGGTGGCTCCACACTGGCGACATGGCCCGTATAGACCATGACGGCTATGTCTATCTAGTTGACCGCAAAAAAGACCTCATTATCGTAGGTGGCGAAAACATCTATCCCATTGAAATCGAAGATGCCATCCACAACCACCCTAAAGTATACGATGTTGGTGTCATCGGTATACCTGATAAACGGCTAGGAGAGGTTGTCGGCGCAATAATCGACGTAAAAGAAGGCGAAAACTTAACTGAACAGGAAATCCGCTTTTTCCTTGAAGCCCAACTTCCGAAGTATAAATGGCCCAGAAAAATCATCTTCGACAAAGTCCCGCGTAATCCAACAGGAAAAATCGAAAAAACCAAACTACGACAAAAATACGCAAAACTAACGGATGCCTAAGCTAACATATTCCAAGCCAGAAACCATATAGCAGAGTCAATCTTCTCAGTTGAGCTTATCACGATATCCACCTTGCTCATGTGGCATCAGCTAAGTTTCTATTAAGAGCAACAAGATCTTCAGAGCATAGCTTCCTGACCTCGTTCTTTCCAACTATCCCTGCAAAATGAGCAATTTCCTGATTCGAAACATAAATGAGAGCAGGGTTAAATCCTGAGATTTTACTATGAAACTTCTAAATAATAACTAAAGATAGTGCGAGGTATTACGTTGAATTTGTCTTGATTTTTCTTTTTTTATTATCGTCAATAGCATGGCGAGAAATGTTCTCAACGAAATCATGATGTTTCTTTTCCTTGAAAGTTGTTTGGGTGAATAGTTTTCTGCGGTTTAATTGACTTAGGCAAAGCTTGTATCCTATTGTGTCTTTTTTGAATTCGGATAAATTCAGAACTCTCATAATGAGTTCGATTTTTACGCGAATTGGATTTAAATTATTATCAAAAGATTCTTCCAGGATTCTTATATTTTCAAGCATGACTGGAATTATTCGGTTGGAGCCCCAGCTGAAAAGAACAAATGAGGATAAAATTTTTTCAGTCTTAGCTTGAGAGAGCATAATTGATTCTAAAGTAGCAAGATCAGGATGCAAGCCATGCTCTGCGACTTTCGAATGCTCATTTTGCCGCTCAGTTCGATCTGTAGCATCAAGCTCGAAACTCAAGTTTATTAGTTCAATAATTTTACCAAAGTTAGCTGTTATTTCATCCTCGTTTCGAGCTTCATCAATGTTTGGAAAAGAAAATGTGTGTGTAAGCATCTCAGGATTATATTGAAAACTGAAAATTAGTGGACTGGAATTAATTGTAGATAGCTTCGACTTCGAGCTAAGCCATACCAATGCTCCTTTGACCGATTTAGTTGACCTTGAAGACTTAGTTAAGAATAATTCCTCCTTTACCTAAAGGACTTCGAAGTTTATAACGCAGGCTCGGATGGTTCCATTACGCTTGTATCTCTCTCCCAACCTTCATTTTCTAACTTTATACTCTGAATTGCAACAGCGTTTGCATTAGCGTCTAATTCTGGTAGCGCTTGATACTCAGAAACCCAGCATCGATAGACTTTATAGGCCAGAGCAAGCTGGCCCGCTTCGTTGTATATTTCAATTATTATGTCCTTACGAAAATTCTTCAAAGATACTTCGCTTCCTAATCCTGCACCAAAGTTCCAAACTTTATTAGCCCAATTTTCGAACTCCACATCATGGGTTACTCCTCGTTCCAACGTTATTGCCTCATATTCAGTGCGGCCTGGAGATTTTCTGCTGCTACTAGGGTCTCCCCCTGAACGATGCTTCACAACCTCTGTTGTTCGTTTTAAAGCTGACATTTTGCTTAAACCAGCCACGTATTTACCATCCCATTTGATTCTGAATTTAAAGTTTTTATATGGATCAAAACGGTGAGGATTAACACTAACTTATGAAGAGGTCAGCTTTTATTATTATCGCCTAAAATGAATAACTCCATTTGAAAACCTAAAAAGGAAAAATTAGGCATTATAACTGAACTTCTTCTTGGATAAATACTTTCAAATTAAAGACTTAGGTATATTAATTATTTTTACATGAAAATTGTCGTAATTAAGTATAGAATAATAAGTGTATTGATTGTGAAAAGTGAAACAACATTAATAGCGCTTAAAATCTGCATGCTTTTTCCTTTACCTATTTGTAGTAATCCAAAAAATCCTGACGCTAAGGGTATGCTTGAAAACGCTGTAATAACAAAAAGATTCACTGGCCAAATCGCCGTCTGCAAGGCAAAGTAAAGAAAGAATAAGAAATTAGTAAAAACGAGCAAGAAAACCAGAATAAAGACTAACTTTACACCTTTAGTTACTGCTAATGTTTTCTTGTCTCCTAGTCGATCGCCTTCAACATCTGGTGCTTCCAGGCTCAGTGCAAGCAAAAAACCGTACAATATGAAGGGTATCACAAATAATCCAAACCAGTTATCAATGGAGCCTTGACTTGACAAATAACCTGCAGCAGGAATCGCAAACCCAACCGCTAATGCGATACTAACCTCTCCTAATCCCCTTGAGACTAGACGTAACGGCGGCGAAGAGTAGAACCAACCTAAGAAATTAGCTCCGATCATAATTAATAAAAATTCTAAAGGAGCAATTTTGAAAAGAACCGCAAAGGCTGAAACTAGAAGCGATATCAAGAGAAGAGATACGGCAATTTTGTGCGTAGACGGCAACATTTCTGGTTTATCTAATAATACTTTAGAGCTGGAAAAAAAAAGATTTTTTATAGG
>CAZQTZ010000044.1:0-13236 GCA_964596465.1 uncultured Candidatus Bathyarchaeia archaeon
GAAGATGACTCCGATTATTGCAAGGACTGTGAAAACGGCTACAATTAGAGAAATTATGCCAACAACTTGTTTTTCGGTCAAGGGTTTTTTGTAGGTTATAAGGGTAACTAGACTTCGTCGATGTTCGGATATGAGTTTTTTTCCGTCAAATTTGACGCTTGCTTTCTTTCGGATAAAGAAAACTGTTAGCAGTATGAGAATAGAGTTGAATACATATGGAAGAATCGAGACAAGTAAGCTTGATTTGAGGTCGGTTATTACTGCAAATGAAGCTATGGTTAGCCCGATGGCAAATGATCCTGTGTTTCCTACAAAGAGTTTACCTTGGAAATTGAAGAAAGTAAGTATTAACCATACGATTAGAGGCCCAATCATGAGAAGCTGGAATTCTGGTGAAGATAAAACAATTAATCCTGTTAGAACTATTGCGGGACATATAGTTTCTAAACCGTTTAGTCCACCAAGCATGTTTATAGTGTTGGTGATTACCATGACTATTATCGGCACTATTAGATAGATGTATGCTTCTCCGAATTGTATAATGCCAAAAAAAGGGATTGATATAGAGGTACGCATCATCGCGTGATTAGCAAGCACGAAGTACATTAGAGGTAAAGCGGCTATGAGAGGCATAAAGGCCTTGTATCGCCATTTTAGGTCTATCCAATCGTCTAGCATGCCCATGAATCCTCCGAATAGTATGCAGACTGCAAGGGTCAATGGAGCTGAAACTGCTGTTGTAAAATAACCAGAGGAACTTAAATTGGCAAAATAAATGAAGAAAAGATAGACAGTGGCGAATAGGACATAGACTACGCCTAATCCCCACGGAACTAAAGGATTTCCGGGTTTGTGTTGGTCAGGAACTTTTGGCCACACTTTGAACTCACACTTTAAGGTGTGGTTAATGTTGCGTTGTTATATGCATCGTAGTCGATCTTGAAGAGACATACCAGTGGAACTAATCCACCATATTGATATGCAGCTTGGCTGTAGGTTATTTCTGAACCAGCAATGTATGCTTCTGTAAATAGCGACGGCGTCGCTTTCTCCTCAACTACGGTAAAGCCATTTGCGGTAGCCCATTTCTGCTCAGCGTAGCTCATCAATTTGTATATTGTCGAATTGGTTCCCATATCATTCCATGCCCATTTTTGCAGTCCAGTTGTTGAGGTTGTGTAGTTGCCAAAGGCTGTTTCGTTAGCCCAAGAGTATTGATTATTCATGTAACCACTTTGCCTGAATCGAGTTTCGGCACCGCCTGAAATTCTGGCCATCCACATCCATTTACCCTCATCACCGTAGCCAGCAAATGAAACGTTTCCGGTTAAACCTCCACTGCTTGAAATTTCGAGTTGAAGCACTGGGAACACGAGAATGTATTCGGCATCATAGTTTTTCAACATTTTTATGCATTGAGTCTCGTTAGCCATCATGCTATATGCTACGTTTTCGATTTGGGTGCCGTTTACAGTTGTATTATCGCACAGAGTAGTGACATTCCCGTAGATACCTAACCAGTCACCATAATCCCACCAACTGCTAACGACAGTAGTGGAGTCTAGGTTGCTTCTAGTATAGCTTAACATGTTTAGCCAGTAAGGAATTTGCTCGTTAGGTTGTGATAATGGAAGACTTGCTGAACTGATAGTTATTGGAGTATAAACTGATGTGTAAACTCTTGGCTCTCCGCTTGTAGTAGCTGAGAACGCAAAGTTCGAAATCAGTAAAGTAAATATTAGGATAATTGCAAGCGCACTGAATTCTTTGCCGACTCTACGTAAGTTACGTTTGGATTTTACAACTACTTGACCACTGCTTTCGCGCAGTAGGGTGTAGAAGGGTTTGATGAGTCCTATTACACCAACCGATAAGAGCAAAGCGAAAGCTGGAGCTAGAAGTACAAGCAAACGCACCATTGAGCTGGCAAAGTAAAGTGTTGTGAGACCGAAGGTCAGCAGGAAGATGTTTCGGTTGGTTGGAGATTTTAGAGTGAAGTATATTCCAGAGAGGAAGAAGAGTATACCTATGCCTAATTCGTAGTACATTGAGCCCCAAGCCGTAATCCTGTGTTCAGCAACTGACTCGATTAAAGGTTGACTTGCTCTTTGGAAAGGATCGATAACTGAAATGAACTTGCCAGCGATAGTAGTTAAATCGCCAAATATCGCGAAGACCGCTATTCCTGCAACGACGATGCCTAGGAAGGAGGCTGCTAGAATTGTCTTTGATCTGGCGGTAATTTGAGAGCGGAAAACCTCCGCTGCACATAGCACGGCAAATACTGCGACAACAGGTATTACAGTTCCAGTTGTGAGGTAATGGGGAGATAGGAAAGGAACCATAATAGCTAGACCTAGACCGAGACCGAAAGTTATACTGTATGAGAGGAGGAGTCTTTGGCTATAGCGTTTCATCAAGACGAGTATAACTGAGAATAGAGCAACTAGGTCAATCAGGTAATAAGCTGCACCCCAGCCGGCACAGAAGTATGTTAGAGCTAAGGCTGAGCCTACTGAATATAGAAACATAGAACGCAAAGATTTGGTTGGTTCGATTGCTCGCAGAAACAGGAATATGAATAGTAGAAGTGAAACCATACCTACTGTTTCAGTATCAAAAAAGCCTAAAGAGGATCTCTGAATTACTGAAGGCAGCAGAGCCATTACAAACGCTGCAAGTAAACCAGCGGATTTTCCAGCCATATCTTTTCCAACAAGGAAAAGAAATAGAACGGCGATTGTTCCCAATATAGGAGCCAAAATAGAGCAGAAGGAAATCAAGTCAACATTTACGCCTAACCCAGAAACAACACTATACAGTGCCGCCGCAGTCATAGGTAAAGAGGGCAAGGATAGAGACATATCCAATCCGCTAGGATAGAATTGCTGATAATTTATCCAAGGGGTTGGCCAATAGGGAGAAAGTAAACCATGATTAACCATATGGTTAGTTAGAGAATATTGATAGTAAGGATCAAACTCGTTAAGACCCAAGGTACCTGAGGGTATTTCCCAGCGCATGGGCAATACACGTATGGTAAAAGCGATGAAGAGTATTAGTAATAGAGCTGAATAAGTTAAAATTGTTCCGTGATTAACTTGAAGGCGTGTTTTTCCGAAGCTGCCCAAGCCTTTTGACAAAGTATCCTTAATCCCCATTTATGCCATCTCTTTTTTACAGATTAGTATTATCGACTATTTATTTCTGCGGTTAATTGGGTTATATCAGAATGTCAATCATATATGCCTTTCCGAGAATTCGAAAGTTTTATTGAATCTTAAAGTAAAAGGATTTTTCAAAGTAAGCGACGAGGCTCTAAAAAGTTGCTTTAGTAAAGCTAACTTGGAGGTTAGGGATAATATAAAAACGAATGTTAAAGGGGTATTACTTTAAAGTTATTCTACTGGTTTTACCTCAACATCCATAGGTAATAGAGAAAGCTTCTTGCCACATTTTGGGCATTTTCCTTCATGCTGACGGATGATTTCGTCTGGAGGCTTTAGTTCAGCGCCTTCATACAATACATGGTTACAGCCATGACAAATAACACGCTGCGGCAACACAGTTCCCCTCAAATAACAGAAAACAAAGCATCCATCGCATATTTATCAGTTACTGCCAAATTAAAGCCCGTTTTTTAAATTACACTCTTTGCATAAATCATTTTTATTTCGTAAAGACTCGCCACCTATTTTTTTCAGAATATGGGAGGCGTATCAAGGTTAACGTTTATTTTTCAGAAAGATTGAATCAGAGTGTTCAAGTGTGAATTAATAATTGGAGAAATATACACTTATAGTCACTGAAAAGCCTGATGCAGCCTCTAGGATAGCTGCAGCATTAGACAGTAAAGGAAAACCTGAGCGATTGATGGAAAAAGGAGTTCCGTATTACAGAGCAAAAAGAGAGCAGAACATAATTGTTGTGCCCGCCTTAGGCCATCTGTATACAGTTTCAGGGAAAATAAAAACACAAAGAGGATATCCAGTTTTTGAATTCAGATGGGCGCCCAGATATGAGGTTGAAAAAAGAGCAAACCGAATCCGAATTTGGCTACAGGTCATATCAAAATTATCAACAAAAGCAGATACGTTTATCGACGCTTGTGACTATGATATTGAAGGGAGCATAATAGGATATTCCATACTCAAATACGCATGTAGAGGTAAAGAGAATCAAGCAAAACGTATGAAATATTCTACTCTAACAAAAGAAGAGCTTGAAGCGTCATATGATTCAGTTTTACCTCATCTTGACTTTAATTTAATAGAAGCAGGACTCGCCAGACATGAGATAGATTGGCTTTATGGCATTAATTTATCAAGAGCCTTAACTTATGCTGCGAAAAAAAATTCTGGACGGTTCTCTGTATTAAGCACGGGACGAGTTCAAGGACCTACTTTGAAATTTCTGGCAATGAGGGAGAGGAATATAAACTGTTTTGTTCCAGTACCATACTGGAGCATTAAGGCGAAAATTAGAATTGGCAACTTAACTTTTGAAGCCCCTTATGAAGAAAAAGTCATTAAGGTTAAACGTGAAGCTGAGGATATTTTTCACGTATGCAACCAAAGAATGGGCCTAATAGCCTCATTAGAACAAAAAAAATTCATCCAACCTCCTCCAGTACCATTTGATTTAGGAACGCTCCAGGGTGAAGCGTATCGGCTTTTCAAATATACTCCGATGCAGACTCTAAAAATTGCCCAACGCCTGTATTTGGATGCGCTGATTTCATATCCACGAACCAGTAGCCAGAAACTACCACGGCAGATCGGATATGAAAACATTTTAAAAAATTTAGCTAAAATTCGCGAATTTACTAAGCTCGCAGGAGAACTTTTAGCTAAACCAGAACTTAATCCCAACGAAGGAAAAAATCGAGATTCGGCGCATCCTGCAGTTTATCCAACTGGCAAAGTACCAGAAAAACAATTAATCGGACCTGAGAGAAACATCTGGATACTGGTTATTCGAAGATTTATGGCTATGTTTGGTGACCCCGCTGTACGACAAGAAATAAAAGCTACAGTATTAATCAATGGAAAAAAGTTTGTCTTAACTGGCAGACAAACTCTCGAAGAAGGCTGGCTTCATTACTATGGACCATTTAGCACTTTTCAGGAAGCACCTTTGCCGATGTTAAATGAAGGCCAGATAATCAAGGTTGAAAAAATAATTTTAGAGGATAATTACACTAAGCCCCCTCTGCGATACAATCCGAGCAGTTTGCTTAAAAAAATGGAACGGGAGAACATTGGCACTAAGGCAACCCGAGCAGGAACTATACAAACTCTGTATGATAGGAAATACATTCAAGAAGAACGAATTGCGGTTTCAGATTTAGGCTTTGAAGTTACTGATGTTCTAAGAAAATATTGCCCATCAGTAATATCAGTTGATTTCACCAGAAAATTGGAAGAAAAGATGAGCGAGATTCAGAATGGACAAGAAGAAAGAGAAAGAATTCTGAAAGAGACTATAGCAGAATTAAAAACTATTACAATTAATCTAAAAGAAAAAGAGAAAATTATCGGAGAGCAGCTGAACAGAGCGGTAAATATTACCAGAACAGATGAAAGAAAAATTGGGCCCTGTCCGATTTGCAAAAGCGGATTATTATTAATTCTAAAATCAAAAAAGACAAAAAAGCGATTTGTAGGTTGTACAAACTATTTTAAAGGCACATGTAAAGCAGCTTTTCCTCTTCCTCAAAGTGGCACCGCCAAACCTTCAAATAGAACATGCAAAGGATGCAGGTGGCATACTGTTGAGATTGAACAAAAAGGAAAACGTCCTTGGACACTCTGTTTAAATCCTAATTGCAAATTAAAAACGGAGACAAAAAAATGAGTTGCAAACTCTGCTATCGAGAAGTAAAAGAAAAAAATTTTTGCACAATTCATTTGAAAGCCTACAACAATTTGATAGTTAAGTATGATTTTTGGAATAGAGCTCTTGAAATTTCTTGGAAAGAATATTTAAGTAAGATTGCAGAGAGTCCTTTAGCAGGAAACTGGGTTAAAGAAGTAGCCAAGTACCTGATTGAAAACGAGGAAACATAAATGTCAAGTAAAGTTAAGAAACAGGCATCGTCAATTCCGTTCTCACTAAGCCGATGGTTCCGTAAAATATCAACAATGCAACCCTCTTCGGTAGCAATTACAGCAGTTGTCTTAGGAGTATCTATACTTCTATTAAGCGGTATCACTTATGATATAGTTAATCAGCCCGTCCCGTCGTTTTATACGGGAGATAGATTCTATTTCCTATATCCTTCATTAGGAGAGCAATTTCTATTTGATACCGTAATAGCAGGGTTCCTGTTTACAGGAGGATTAGCAGGGTTATTAGCGTTGCACCGAAGCGCAAGACACGCTTACAATCCCAGACAGGCATATATGATGATGACTATAGGAATATCGCTTACTTTGATCTGCTGGGCATTGTTAGAATACTTAATAGTATTCGTAAAATCCGGCGCCTAAAAAACTCCATTAAACTCTTCAATTTTTTAATTTTTATGTTTCTGATTCGCAGGTTAGAATAAGAAGTAAGTTTGGATTTAGACCTAAGTTTTGCATATTACCAAGGATTCTTTTTCAATTTGAGTTTGAAAGCTATGAAATTCGTAAATAAATGAATTGGCGGGGTAATTAGAAGAACTACTAAGGCTAGCTGCCATGTCAGTATGCCTAAAGGAAATGAAAACAGAAGGGCTCCCAAGACGAAGTCTATTTGGTCTATAATAGGAAGAAGCCCTCCTGGGGCGATTCCGAGACGGCGTTTTAGAAATGCTCCGGTTAGATCGCCTAATAGAGCACCTAGGGGGGATAAGAAGCAGAAAAGTAAAGGATAGTTGAAGAGAAGATATTCTACAAAACCTACGCCTATGCCGATGGCTAATCCGAAGAAGAATCCTCTGAAGGTTTTGTTATTGCCAAAGATACGCTTTCCATCGAAAAAATTTTTTCCGAAGTCTAAGGGGCTTCCGCCTCCGCCTATAACGGGGGCACCATTTGCACAGTAGGCTGGGAATATGAATTTCAACGCTTCAATTATGATTGTAGCTATTTCCATGTAATCAGCCATCAATTACTAGGCGAGTAATCCTGAAGCCCAGTTTCAGTTATTCTCAAATAGCAGGTTGGTTCTTGAGTGTTACGGTTATTTTGCTCAGTTTTGTTCTGTTTTTTCTCTATTGTTACCTTTATCATCTGAAGATTTTCAGTGGGGTGTAGGGCAATTATAGTCTCTGCCCAAAACTCAACTACGCGGGTTGCTACAGGGGCAACACTAACGTGGGGATTATTCAAGATGCTATGTACTTGACTGGTAACAACTATAGGGATATGCTGTGTTTTTGCGGTTTGAGCTAAAGTTGCCATTTGCCGATTCAATTCACGGTTAAGGGCAAAGGAAGCCTTAATCGAACTTTCGGAGACTTTTAGGCGATAAAGAGAGTTGAATGTATCTATAACAACTAGCCCAAAATTCTTTGAAATATAATCAGATAGATTGTCAATAACGAGTGCTTGCTCGTTAAAATCAGTCGGTTTCATTAATATTATGAACTCTGCTATTTCGTTAAATCGTCCATAAGACACTTGTTCAAGCCTTTTAGCAGAGAAGGTATTATCACAATCTATATACAAGACTTTCAACTTTTTCAGAGCACAATTTACAGCGCATTGCATGGCCAAAGTTGTCTTTCCTGTTTCTGGTTCACCGTAAATCATTGTCAAAGAATCAGGCATAATTCCATTGCCGATTTTATTATCGATACATCCTACCCCGGTGAGAATGTTGCCCTTCACATTAATGCACATCAATGGATATTAACTGCGAAACTAATAATTTGTTTTGTGCTAAATTACGGAATGTAGGCATATTTGTATGAAAGTAAAAGTTGCAGTTGCTACAGTTCAGGGTAAAGCCTACTTTCTGTCAGTCAATGAATTAAAGCAGAGAAACATTCCCTTTTTTAGCCTTATCCCAGGCGAATCAATCCCAATTGAGGTTAAAGTGATAATTACAACTGAAAAAGAGAAGATTTTGATAAACCATGACAAAATTTTGGTCTATAATCCTGAAATAGAACCAGAAAGGTTAGGAAATGAAGTAGTGAAGATACTTCGAGGAAAAGAGACATATGAAAATGTTATAGTGGGAGTAGACCCGGGAGGAGTATTCGGGTTAGCAGTAGTAGCAGACGGATTAGTTATTCATACAGAAAATTGTTTTAGCATAAAAGAAACCATAAATGAAATCAAAAATGTCCTCAAAAATGTTAATTTATCTTCAAGCCTAGTTACAGTAAAAGTAGGAAGCGGGGTTCCCATTCATAAAGAGCTTTTAGAGGCATTAGACAAATTTCTACCCTCAGAAGTTATATTAGAAGTAGTCGGGGAAGGAGGCACAAACCGAAATATCAAATATGGACACAGAAGAGGTCTTAGAGACATTGTTTCAGCCATACGTATCGCAGGGAGAACAGGAACTATTTATCAACGGGGAAAAATAGATGAACAAAATTATTGAAACCGGTAAAACGCTCTTAATAAATGGACCAGCGTCAGTAACAATTACTTCAGGCATAGTCCAAATATTTGGGTTTCAAACAAGAAATCTAAATAAAATTCTTATCCGTGAAGGAAAAAGATTGCCTTTTGCAGTGAAAGAAACTGCTCATTTCTCCATTGCCTTAGGGGCTGCTGCTAAAATCGAAGAATTTGATGGAGATTCAATTCCATCTTCATGGCTTAAAGCAGTTGATATTATACAAGAATATGAGAAGAAACCAGTCACTGTAATGGTTATCGGTGCGGTAGATGCAGGGAAAACAGGTTTCTGCACTTATCTTTCAAACAGATTAGTCAATACAAAGAGTAAAGTTGCGGTTTTAGATGAAGATTTAGGGCAATCCGAACTAGGTCCTCCAGGAACAGTCGCATACAGCCTTATTTCTGGACCACTTTCAGATTTTTATAATGTTCAAGAACAAAACGCCATCTTCATAGGCGCCACTTCACCTCAAGGCGTTAGAGAAAGGACTATTCAAGCTACGATTACTTTAAAAAATGAAATATTAAGCAAAGCGAGGGCAGATTTTATCATTATCAATACTGATGGCTGGATTATGGGAGAAGAAGCTATTGAATTCAAATCACAGTTAGCTACTGGATTGAAAGCAGACATAATTTTCTGTGTTCAAAAGGAAGATCAAATCCCGTCTCTATGCGCCACCTTTGGAGATGTTTTAGCTGATTTTAGACAAGAGTGCGCTGAAACACCGAAAGCTATTGGTGAAAGAACCAAGGAAACACGTAGAGCTCTACGAGAACTCGGATATGAGAAGTACTTTAAAAATGCCAGAATGAGAGTTTTTCCAATAAAGTATTTGAATTTTGAAGGAGATAAGACAGTTCTTTGGAATGGAAAAGCTGAAGATATGCTAGTTGGCATTAATGATTCCAAAAAAAGGTTTTTAGGAATAGGTGTCATACGTAAAATTGATTTTGGGAGAAAAGCAATAAAGATATTTACAGCGGTGACAGACCCCCCTTCAGGCATCGTCTTAGGCAAAATTCGATTGGATGCTAATCTTAAGGAATTCTCCGATCAAGAGTTACCTCTTTAGCGTTATTTTTTGAAGAAACTTCTTATCTCTTTTGCTAATAGACCATCGGTGGGAGGTAGAACTTTTAAATCTCGCAATATCCAGGAAGGTAAGAAGCTTTTGCAGTAACCACTGGCAAAACGATAGTCTAAGAAGACTATTGCACCTTTATCATCTAGAGTTCTTACAGGTCTTCCAGCACACTGAGAGGCTTTTTTCATGGCGGGTAGAAGATAACCGTACTCGCGGCCATATTTAGGGAAACGGTTTTCGTAATAGTCAATTTGAGCTTTTACCCTCGGTGTAGGTTCTGCATAGGGAACCCCGATAATTATTACAGAATTCATCTCATTACCCGGAAAATCTACTCCCTCAGAAGTTCGACCACCTTGGACTCCTAAGAAGACGGCACCACCCTTGCCAGATTGATCTTTAAATTCATTTACTATTTTCTCGTTAGCTTTGGAGGACATTCCTCTTGCCTCATAGAATAATGGTTTGCCCAAGGCATCTTCTAAGCCTTCAGCCATTAAAGACTTTGAAACCTCAAAGGAAGCAGTAAAAACACCTGTGTTTACAGGGGTATTCTCAACAACTTCACATATTTTCTTAATGAATGTTTGATACATAGCTGAGGTTCGGCTTTCAAGGGCAGTCGTTACGCCTAAACATACTGCGGAAAAAATGTGTTCTCGGGGAAATGGAGATGGCGCCACACTCTGAACTGTATTCTCTGGGAGGCGGTTAATTTTCTGGTATGCTCCCAAAGGTTGGAGAGTACCCGACATTACAACATTAGCGTAAGTTGAAGAAAAAACCGGCATGGTTACCTTCGCGGGATCAAGAGCAACTATCTCTAATTTTGCTGTAGGCACGTTTTCTCTGGTGTAGAATTTGCTGATTATGTTAATATAAGAGTCATCATCAGTTGTGTCTAGCCATTTTAGAAGAAATTCGCTCATGCCGTTGATGTAACTGCGGGGGTGCTTGCCTTCAGCCAATAACAGTTTCTTTATGGAATTACCGATTTCTCCAAGATGAATAAAAAAGCTTCGGGGGGATAAAATTCCTGCTTTACCTCTAACTTCATCTAAAAAGGATGAGGGAATCTGTTCCTCTTTACGGACACTCTGGGCTCTTTTTTCGGTTTCATCATGAAGTAGTTTCGCAAAGGTTTCAACTTCTTCATAACCGAATTTTTTAGCTTCCAGTTCTGCCTGTCTCATTACAAACAGGGAGAGATTGCTGCTAGAAACATCGATTGCCGTTTCGGGTAAATTATGTGCTTCGTCTACGATAAGAATAATTTTTTGCAATTGAGTATCAAAATTTTTGAGAAATGCGTTGCGGATATCTGGATCAAATACATAAAGGTAACTTAGAGCGACTACTGTAACATCGGATATTGCGGATTTTACAAGTTCATACGGACAGATATTTTTTTTCTTACATATACGCATAATCTCAGAAGCATTATAACTTCTGCTGCCGATTTGTTGTTGGAGATCAAGATAATCATAAGTCTGTTGTTCAGCCGTTTTGTAAAAAGGACATTGCCCTTTTGCTTTTAATAATTCGCAGAGCTCCATTAACGACTTGGCATCGTAATTTTGTTTCAAATCCGTTTTATTAAGGCACATCTCATTGCGTCCGCGGAGAGAAATTCCCGCTATGGGTTGGTTTTTGCTAATTGCTTTAAGTTCTTCTATAACACGTTCATGCTGCCGATGAGTTCGTGCTACATAAAGAATTTTTAGTTTCTTTTCAACAGCAATAGGGAGAACAGCCGACAAAGACGAGATAGTTTTTCCCAACCCGTTGCTACCTTCAATCAGCACAGAACGCTTCTCTTTCAATGCATTATAAACAGTGTTTATGAAATGACCCTGATATGGCCTGACAATTGGGTAAGGGAAGTATTCTTGGACTTCTTTAGGCAAGGCATGTTCTGTCAAAGCTTATTCTCCAAATCTTTTGAGATACAATATTTGTTAATCAGACACTGCTTGCATAGTGGGCGGGATGCTTTACAGGTTCTTCTTCCATGAGAAATTAGTAGTAAATGTACCTTTAGATAATCATTCTCAGGGTAAAGTTCTTGCAGACTCTTCCTTACTGCTTCATAATCGCCTTTAGCGGGCGCCAGACCTAACCGTTTTGACACACGATTTACGTGAGTATCGATAGGAATAGTAGGTTGCTTTGCAGAAAAAAGCAAAACCACATCAGCTGTTTTTGGACCTACACCAGAGAAACGCATCAGGGTTTTTCTTGCCTCCTCCAAAGGCAAAGATAAAATGGACTGCATGTTTCCATGATATTTTTCGAGAATAGTTTTTGAAGCTTGATTTATTGCATTTGCTTTACTCTTATATAATCCAGCTGTTCTAATTGCGTCTTCAATTAGTTTTATTTGAGCATTCGCAAGAGCTTGGGGAGTAATTTTGAAATTGTTCTGAAGGCTCTTAAAGGCTACCGAGGTGTTACGATCAGCGGTGTTTTGGGATAATATTGTGATGACAAGTGTTTTGAAGGGGTCACTTTTTGGTTTCACTAAAGTGGGCAAGGCTAACGATTGGTCTAGTATCCGCAAGATCTCTTTTGCTTGAGTTTCTTGAATCCCCACTTAGTTGCCCTCCGTTGCCCTGAAAATAGATAAAATAGGGATTCTTTTAGGGTATAAATAGCATCTGGATAAAAATAATAAAAAAAAGCTACTAATTAAATCGAAGAAATACTGATTTAAGGTGATTTCTTGGGTAAAATATTAAGAAAATGGGCAATCCTGCTAACCAGAGATATTGACGAGAATATTATGAGAGCACTCATCACTATAGTACAGATTATCTGAGTGGGAAAAGCAATTGTCAGAATTATCGCGATGTAGAAAAAACTCCCGTAATACTTACCCACGGGGTCGTAGAGTCTTTTTGAAAAAAGGCTTGAGAAAACAAACTGGGAAAACGCGAATATTATTATCGCAGATATCCAGACAGGGTAAAAGCCTGCTTCAGTGAAAAATATGAACAAACTGAGGATTAAAATAAAATCCATTGTAGAATCAAAGAAAGCCCCAATCTCAGAATTTACTTTAAGTTTTCGAGCTAAATAACCATCCAGCAGATCGGTAACTGCTAAGAAAATAAAGACAGATAAACCCAGAGCTGTGTTTCCACTGTCAAATAAATAGATAAGCAAAGGCAGGATTAGGATACGCAGCATCGACACAGCAGAGGGGATTATCCTGAGTTTCTGCGTTTAGGACACCTTAGGGTATGATATCTTTAGCTGCGTTCAAAGCTTTATCGGTCACGTTTCCGCCTCTGAAGATTGTTAGTGCTGCTTTAATGTTGCCGTTAGCTCCCTCTACAATGTTTTTCATAGCCTCTTGAGCGTTTAACGGGTCTAATCCTCCTCCAGTGGTTATTATTATAGTTTGAATCCCCTGCAAGTCACCTACTCGTTTGATGTAGTTTGTTATTGTAGGTCCTGGACCAAAATCATAGATTGGCCAGCTTAACACTAGAAGATCATAGTCTTTCAGGTTAACTGGGGTTTGGGAACTGGCAGTCGTAATTTCTGTTCTCCACCCATTCGACACCAGACCTTCTGCG
>CAZQTZ010000045.1:0-13134 GCA_964596465.1 uncultured Candidatus Bathyarchaeia archaeon
AATTGCTTTCTACTGGGCTGCAAGTTGCGGTGGTTGTGAAATTGCAGTTCTGGATATGAACGAGAAAATCCTTGACGTAGTAAAAATGGCTGATATAGTGTTCTGGCCTGTAGCTATGGATATTAAATACCAGAACGTAGAAGACATGCCCGATAGATTCATTGATGTTACCTTCTTTAACGGGTCTATCCGTAACTCTGAACAGGAGCATATGGCAAAGCTTCTGCGGAAAAAATCCAAGACTCTGGTTGCCTTCGGTTCTTGTGCTCATGAGGGTTGCATACCTGGTTTAGCCAATCTCAGTGATAAAGCTGAGATTTTTGAACAAGTCTACATAAAAGATAAATCAAATGTAAATCCCAAGGCTGTTTTACCTAAACCATCTTCATCTGTAAAAGAAGGTACGTTAAAGATACCCGAGTTCTATGATACAGTCAAGACTTTAGGTCAGACGGTTGAAGTGGATTATTATCTCCCAGGTTGTCCTCCGCCTGTTAAATTGGTCATAGAGGCTATTGATGCTATAGCGACTGGTAAACTTCCTCCGAAGGGTGCTGTTCTTGCACCGCTCAAAGCGGTTTGTGATGAGTGCCCTCGTAAACGTGAAAATAAGAAAATTAATAAAATATATCGTGTGCATGAGAAAGCTCCAGATCCTGAACGGTGTCTGATGGAGCAGGGTATAATATGCATGGGTATGGCTACACGTAGTGGATGCGGTGCTCAATGCCTTAAAGTTGATATGCCTTGTACTGGATGCGGGGGAGCAACACCAAATCAACCTGAAGTCGGTGCAAGTATGATAACTGCTTTAGCATCAGTGCTTAATATCGACAAAGAACCTGGGCAGTATACCGATGAAGATGTCCAAAATCTTATTGAGCAGATAAAAGATCCTGTTGGTACTTTCTACATGTACAGTCTACCTTCTTCAATTATTAAACGAAGGGTGATTAAGAAATGAAAGAGAAACTGAAAGAAATTCTGATTGATCCAATTACTCGACTTGAAGGCCACGGTAACGTTTCCATATTTCTTAATGAAAAAGGTGACGTGGAGAACGCCTATATCAAAATCCCTGAGCTTCGCGGATTCGAGAAATTCTGTATTGGACGAACCGCTGAGATGATGCCAATTCTCACTACTCGTATCTGCGGAGTTTGTCCTGTCGCTCATCACTTTGCAGCCGCTAAAGCTCTAGATCAGGCGTTTAATGTTGAACCTACCGAGCCAGCAAAGAAACTTCGCGAACTCATGTACATGGGCTATGTTATATATGATCATACACTTCATTTCTACTACTTAGGCGGTCCAGACTTTATTGTTGGTCCAGATGCACCTCCAGAAAAACGTAACATACTCGGCGTAATAGAGAAAGCAGGGATGGATGTAGCTAAAGAGGTTATCAAGCATCGTGCTTATGGTCAAAGAATCACCGAAATACTTGGAGGAAAAGCCACTCACCCAGTTTGCGGTTTACCCGGAGGCATATCTAAAGCTTTAAGCGAAGAAGGCAGACAAGAAATCGAAAAGATGGCTGCTTCTTGCGTGGATTTTGCTAAGTTATCACTTAAACTCTTCCACGATATTGTTTTAGCTAACAGCAAATATTTAGAGATGATAAAGAGTGACGCCTACACCATGAACACCTACTATATGGGCATGGTGGATAAAAACAACAAAGTCAACTTTTACGATGGTCAGATCCGTGTAGTTGATCCTTCGGGTAAAGAATGTCTCAGATTTGACGGTAAAGACTACTTAACCCACATCAGCGAGCACGTTGAAGAATGGACCTACAGTAAATTCCCCTATCTTAAGAAAATTGGCTGGAAAGGTCAGGTAACTGGTTCTGACAGTGGAATTTACCGTGTTGGTCCTTTGGGTAGACTGAATGCTTCAGATGGCATGGCAACACCTCTTGCTCAAGCTGAATACGAAGTTATGTACAAAACATTAGGCGGTAAACCTGTTCATAGTACTTTAGCGTTCCATTGGGCCCGTCTTATCGAATTACTCTACGCTGCAGAAAGAGCCCTTGAGCTTTCCAGAGATCCAGAAATCACCAGCACTAACGTTCGCAATAAACCAGGTAAACCTGGTGAGGGTATCGGTGTTGTTGAAGCCGCAAGAGGTACTCTATTCCACCACTACACCCTTGACCAAGATGCGTTGGTGAAAGATGTCAACATGATTGTAGCAACTACTAACAACTACCCTGCTATATGCATAAGTATCCGTGACGCTGCAAAAGGCTTAATCCATGATGGCAAGTTTGATCAAGCTATCCTCAATAAAGTTGAAATGGCCTTCCGTGCTTACGACCCCTGTTTTGGATGCGCAACGCACTTCGCAATCGGACAAATGCCCCTCACAGTCGAAGTATACGATAGCAACAATAAAATTGTACAAACCCTTCGACGCTAAAATCAAAACTTATCTTTTTCTTTTCAGTTTTTCTTATTCTGTTGTGAATCCTCTTGTCTTTAGAACCATACCATTTATCGGCTGAATTGAGAAGTTGGCTAAGTAACGCAAAAAGCGTAGTCATAGCAGGTATAGGTAATTCGATTCGTTACGATGATTTTGTTGGTCTAAAAATTGTACAGGATTTGCAAGGCAAGGTTTCTGATAAGATTCATTTAATTGAATGCGAAACAGTACCTGAGAGTTTTATGGATGAAATTGTAAACATGAAACCCTCTCATGTGCTTTTAATAGATGCGGCTATGCTGGGGTTAAAACCTGCTGAGGTTCGTTTATATGATGCGCAGAAAGTTATTGATTTCCCCGCTATCTCCACGCATATGTTACCTTTACGGGTTTTCTGTGATTACATTACTAAATTAACAGAGGCGAAGTTGGCATTATTACTTATTCAGCCAAAAATGGTTGATTTCGGAGAAGGGTTATCACCTGAAGTTACTTTAGTCGCTGAGCAAATCGAGAAATTATTGTTGCGTCTTCTACCATAATTTTTTTATGTTTGGTTTAGATGTTCGACTCGATTAAGTTAATATAGCTTCCAATTGACTAATAATTGCATAGCCCTGTGGAGATGCATCGGTTGTTTGGTTATGCAGGTCAAATTCTTTACGTTGACTTAAGCACGGGTAAAACACATGTCGAGAAGCTTGAAGAGTCTACAGCACAAAAATACCTAGGCGGTTTAGGTTTAGGTCTAAAGTTATGGTTTGACAATTCAAAAGCTCTTATAGGCGCTTTCGATTCTGAGAATCCGCTTGTTTTAGCTGTAGGTCCTCTTGCAGGTACCCTGTTCCCTACGGGGGGAAATGGTCATGTGTTTGTCTCCAAGTCTCCTGCTTCTAATGCTGTAAGCGGAACTGTTGCTCATGGCAGTTTTGGTGCAGAACTAAAACGTGCTGGCTATGATGCTGTTGTTTTGACTGGCAAAGCTTCTAAGCCTGTTTATCTGTGGATCGATGATGATTCTGTTCAGCTGTTAAATGCGAATCAGCTTCTGGGGAAATCTGCCTCTGAAACTGAAGATGCTATTAAGGAGGAGATAGGCGATTACTACATACGTGTTGCCTCAATTGGCTTAGCTGGGGAAAAACTTTCAAAAATCTCCTGCATTATAAACGACAAAACACGCACTGCTGGCCGAATAGGTTTAGGTGCGGTTATGGGCTCTAAAAATTTGAAGGCTATTGCAGTTCGAGGAACACATGATATTGTTCCTGCGTCTCCTGAAGCTTTTATGGATATGGTTAAAGATTTCCATGAGCGCATGAAAGGAACGGCTACCGAGAAATACACCAAACTAGGCACAGTTGAAGACATATTGGTCCATAACGTCCTGAATTGTTTACCAACCCGCAATTATAGTAATTCACATTTTGAGACTGCTGAAAAAGTTAGCGGCGAAGCTTTGAATGCAAGGTACGTTGCGAAGATAATTGCCTGCAGTACCTGTCCTATGCCTTGTGAACATGAAGTTATCGTCCCTGAAGGTCCATATAAGGGTGCCATGACTCGTATGGAGTATGAATCACTTTGGGCTATGGGTCCCTACTGCGGAGTAGATAAACTCGACGCGGTAGTGAAGGCTGTGGAATTATGCAATTACTATGGTTTAGATGCACAAAGTACAGGCGTAACTGTCGGCTTTGTTATGGATTGCCATGAAAAAGGTATCCTGTCTCATCAAGACCTCGGAATTGATGCTCATTTCGGCAATGCTGACGCGCTCCTTTATTTGATTGAAAAGATAGGTAAACGTGAAGACATCGGTGAGCAGCTTGCGGATGGAGTAAAAATCGCGGCAGAAAAGATAGGTAAGGATTCCCATAAGCTTGCCCAGCACATTAAGGGATTAGAGGTTTCAGGTTATGATCTGCGGTGTTTCAAAACAGCGGCTTTAGGTTTCGCGGTTTCTTTCAGTGGCTCTGATAATGATGATTACGCTTTTGATGTGAAAGGTAAAGTTGATCATTACACAAAAGGTAGAGCAAAACATGTAGCTGAATTAGAAAATATCGACCATATCGTTAATTCTCTTATGGTTTGCAAGTTTTCCAAGACAGCGTTCCACAAAGATCAGGCTGAGTTTGCTAAACTTTACTCTTTAGTTACTGGGTATGAGACTTCTCCGGAAGAATTAAGAAAAGTTGCTGAGCGGATTAATACGCTTCTGCGTCTAATCAATATCCGAGAAGGATTAAAACGTAAAGACGATACTTTACCATGGAAAGTCATGCATGAGCCTATTCCTGACGAAGGATCTGTGAAAGGGGCATTGGTGACTCAAAAAGATTTAGATTCGTTGCTTGATGACTATTATAAGACTCGCGGCTGGACCCAAAACGGTGTACCTACAATCGTTAAACTCAAGGAACTTGAATTGGAAAGTTTATCTGATATTATCGAAAGTGGGCAGGCGGATTAGCAAATGGTTAAGGTTAACGAGAGACGCTTTGTAGCGGTTGACCCTGATAAATGCGTAGGTTGTCAAGTTTGCGAGTACATCTGCTCTTGGACTAAAGAAAAAGCTTTCAACCCAACTAAGTCTCGTATCAGGGTTGTGCGGCAAAATCAAGTTATCAATATGCCCGTTACTTGTAGACTCTGTGAAGAGCCAGCCTGCGTTGCCGCTTGTCCTCGTGATGCTTTAAAACAATCTGAAGATACCGGCGTAATAATAGTTGATAAGGATAAGTGCAATGGCTGCGGTTGGTGTATAGAAGCTTGCGACTATGGTGCTATGATGTTGCATCCGGAAACCAAAATCGTTTTTGCATGTGACTTATGTAAAGATAAAGGTGAACCACAATGCGTAGCCTGGTGTCCACAAAAAGCTCTCTCCTGCGTGACCAGTGATATGTTAGCGCAGAAAGCAAGAATCAGTGCAATAAAAAAGCTCTTCCAACAATCAACAAAATAACCTATCCTTTTTTCTTAAATTGTTGATATTTCTAAGTTAAGTAATGAGGATGTTGATACGGGTTTATCAAAATAGACTTTAACTAGTATTTTTACGGAAAATTTACATATTCAATTATGTATTCTTGAGGATGATTATGCTTGATCGGATAGATGCGCTTAGAAAACTTGCTTTCAATAACGAGGGTTTTGATGGTTACTTAATCTCTAATAGCGCAAATTTACTTTATTTTCTCGGCTATCAAGGTGCTTCTTTACTTTTTGTTCCTGCTGATGGTGAAAGTATAGTCTTTGTTTACGGCGTTAATTATGAGCAAGCAAAGGCGGAGAGCAAAAACGTTAGAGTTGAATTGGTGAAGGCCGACGAGAATTTGATGAAAAAAGTTGTTGATCAAGTTGCCGCTCAGAAAACTCAAAAATTATTAGTTGATACTTTAAGTGTTCCGAATTGGCAATTTTTAACTAGAGAATTCCAGAATGAAAACATGCTCAAAATCAATAATTGCTACATAGAGACGCTTCGCCGAGTAAAAGATGCCTATGAAATTGAGCTTATGCGTAAAGCAGGCGAATTAACCAGTAAAGGCATGAAAACGGCTTATGAAACCGTCCGACCTGGAATTAAAGAGAATTATGTAGCTGCAGAAATCGAGTATACTATGCGCAGAAATGGTGCTGGACCAGCAGCGTTTGAAACTATCGTAGCTTCTGGATTGTATTCTGCGTTCCCTCACGGAGGATGCTCAGATCGCATTATTAAAGAGGGCGATTTAGTTGTAGTTGATATTGGAGCTACCTACAACTTTTATTGCTCTGATATGACTCGTACAATAGTCGCTGGAAAGCCTACGGTTAAGCAACAAAAAATCTATAATGTTGTTAAGGAAGCTCAGGAAAAAGCATTTTATACAATAAAGGCAGGTGCAGTAATCGCTGAGGTGGATGCTGCTGCTAGAACCGTAATCGAAGCTGCTGGTTATGGTGCATATTTTATTCATCGTTTAGGTCATGGTGTAGGCTTAGAAGTACATGAGCCCCCAAGCCTAAATTCTTCCGATAAAAACTTGCTTATAGCAGGAAATGTAGTTACTAATGAACCAGGCATATACCTTCCCAATTATGGCGGAGTTCGTATAGAAGATACAGTACTTGTTAAAGAAAATGGCTCCGAAAAACTTACAGCTGGACCCTATAGCTTAGATGTAGAATAACTCCCACGAAAAGTCTTCTTTATAGAACCTGTGATTTCTGCATTTTTGGTTCTTCATTATTCTAACTACCTTTTTTGGAAAAGTTTTTTTGTTCTTTAGAGCCTCTTTTTATTAAAAGGATTGTGATGTTTCTTTAGCAGTTTTGGGGTCAACTTTGACTAAGAAAAGAAGAGATAGAAGAAAGTTTATTCGTTATTTTAGGTGGACGGTTAAAGCTGCGTTTTTAGTATTCTTCGTTTTTCCCGTTATATACTTGTTAGCTGCTCCTGATCATTTTGTGTATAGCTACTTTTTTGGCGGTTTTAGTAATCCTCTTTTTGCTTTACCCTATGGGCAATCAGTTTGCGTAACATGGACATTCGCGTATGGTCAAATCGGATCTGGTGCTTGGCTTATTTGTCCGGTTGGGGGTTTACAGACTCTACTAACTAGTCAAGCTGCTGCGTCTTATATTTTGCCGACTTTGGTTGCTCTGCTGCTTTTTCTCTTGCCTATTTTCATTTTTGGTAATTTTTTTTGCGGTTGGGTTTGTCCTGTTGGAACTATCATCGATAGCTTTGATAAGGTTATTTCAAAATGGCTTCCGAGAATAGAATTTCAGAGGCAGCAGAGGTTAATTCACGAAAAAGAACAACGCAGATCGCAATCAACAAAAACTAATCCAAGTTCAAATTTGAATCTTTTAGGGGTCTGTCCTACCTGCTTTATCGGTAAAGTTTTAGGCTATAAACACGCGGGTTTAGCAAATGGGATTCTAGTAACATCACTTGTTGGTTCAGCATTCCTAAAATTTCCAGTGTTTTGTACATTCTGTCCAATAGGATTAACCACGCGGGGTATGTTCCATCTTAAAGCATGGACTTATCTGACAAATACCATGATGCCTATAATACTTGAGCTGACTATAATCCCTTTAACCGCAGTCCTGCTGAGTCTGCGACAGAAAAGATACTGGTGTAGAAAAATCTGTCCTGTAGGAGCCACTTTAAACTTAGCTGGATCAATAAGCCCCTTCTTTAAACCAGAAATCCAATCCAATAGTTGCATCGTAAAGATTAGTTCACAGAGGAAAGAAACCAATTCAAGCCAAATCCAACCATTTTCTTCCATGACTTGTAGACGATGTGAAAATGTTTGTCCTCAAGGAATAAACTTGGTTGATAAAGAACCTCTGCTTAGATGTACTAAATGTCTTGAATGTTATCTGGCTTGCCCTAGCAAAGCCGTTAATATCCAATCTGTCGATACTCCTGATGCGATAACTTGGGTTAAGCGAATTTTTAAAAAAAAGGCTAATTAGTTTTTTTTAAATGATTTCTATAGTTAATTTAGCTAGGAATTCTGTGTTTTTTGTGTATTTTGCTTCTCAGAGTAATTGAAAAACTGTCAATATTTAGCTTACTTCTTACTTTTTTCATCAAATCGCAAAAGTTATATGTGAAATTCTCTGAATATAGAATCATCAGGGTGAATTATTCCTTGAGCTTTTTCAAAAGAATCTGCTTAGGCAGATTGTAATCTAAAAAATTTTGTAGGAGGAGAGAGAAAAATGATTAAATCGTTTTCAGAAAGTAGTTTTGAAAATAGGAAAAAATCTTCGGGATTTGTAATTGGCTTAATTCTGCTTTTGGCTTTGAGTGCGTTGATTGTTGCAGTTCCGACTGGTGATGCTGTTACTATCCAATTAGATACCTACCTCTGGGTTATGGTTGCCCCTAATCCTGCAGGTGTTGGTCAAACCGTTGCCGTTACTTTTCAAATGGACAAAACCAGCGACACAGCAGTTGGCTTGGCAGGAGGAGACCATTTCAAGGGATTTACGATAAGGATAACAAAACCCGATGGAACAGTTGAAACTAAGGGTCCGCTTGATGCCTGGGCTACTTCTGGGGCTTTCTTTATGTATCAACCCACCCAGATTGGAACTTATACTTTTCAAGCGAGCTTTCCAGGGCAGTGGGTAAACCAGACCGGCTTTGAACGTTACTTTAAACCATCAACTAGTTCTAATGTGCAATTGATTGTGCAACAAAATCCCGCGGAAGGTCTTCCAAGTACGCCGCTTCCAACAAGTTATTGGACTAGACCAATATCGGCTGAGAATAAGGGTTGGTGGCAGATTTCTGATAACTGGCTTATGAAATGCTACGATTATCCATATCGGCAATTCTGTATGAGCCCCGCATTTGCGCCTTACACAGCAGCGCCTGACAGCGCCCATGTTCTATGGAAAAAACCCATAATAATAGGTGGGTTAGCTGGTGGACCATTTGGTGATAAATCGTACTACACTGGGCTTTCATATGAGCAGTTCTATGACCCTTTCATACTTGAAGGAAAAATAATCTATGTTGACCATGCCCCGACTACTAGTTCAGACATTTTCGGAACTCGATGTCTAGATTTATACACTGGAGAAGAACAATGGTTCATTAAAGACGCAAGCATCGATTTTGCTCAAATATATGATATAGAAAATCCGAATGAGCACGGTCTTATTGCGCATCTGTGGGATGTCTCTGGACCTGCAACCAACACAACCGCAGTGATATATGATGGTTTTACGGGAATCAAGCTCTTTACCATAACTAACATCACCTACGGTTTAGGCGTTTCTATGTACTGTGGAGCCATCAGATTTGGGCCATCAGGAGAAGTGCTCTCTTATTCCTTAGATGCTCAGAAAGATCGATTAATACTATGGAATTCTAGCTGTGCTATAGCTTATGCTTTCCCATGGATGGGCATGGAAGCAGGTGCAATCTATAGTCCAACGATGGGATCAGTGATTGACGGTCGACTTGGCATTGAATGGAACGTTACCGTCACAACAGATATTCCAGCAGGTATGGTCATTGAGATAGAGAATGTTCAGGAGGGTTATATGATGGCTTACTTGGAAAGCAAGACGGGTCGAACGGCAGGATTCACTGAGTATCCTGCTACTGCTGTAGAGATGGGCTTTGCTACTTCATTACAGAAAAGCGTTTCAGGGCAGTATCCTGACACAATTAGTCCCTTATGGATTAAGAACAGAGGCGAGATTACAAACCGTATCTTCTACAGCAGAAACATACTGGACGGAGTCTACACGCGATGGGATAGCGGATTAATGCGGCTTATGGGTTACGACATTAAGACTGGCAACGAGCTATGGCGGAAAGAACCAACTTCTCAAAGCGGATGGGGCTATTTCACATACCAGCACATAATCGCCTATGGCATGTTATTAATGTCTGGCTATGATGGTTACCTTCGAGCCTTTGACATAACCAACGGGCAATTAGTATGGGAATACTATTTCGGCAATTCAGGAACTGAAACGGTATATGGAACTTTCCCGACATATTCTGGCTTTCACATAGCGGACGGAAAAGTATACGTAACCAATGATGAGCACTCTCCTGACTCTGTGCTTTGGAGAGGAAGCAAACTTCATGTTGTTGACGCTTACACTGGTAAAGCCTTATGGAATATATCTGGCATGATGCGTCACGGCGCAATCTCTGATGGTCTATACACGGTACTTAATTCTTATGATGGCCAAGTTTACACCTTCGGCAAAGGGCCTAGTGCTATAACCGTAACCGCCCCGCAGACGGCAGTGCCTAAAGGAACAGCCGTTCTAATTTCAGGAACAGTTACCGATCAATCCCCTGGACAAAAAGGGACACCCGCAATCTCAGATGAAGACATGACTGTATGGATGGAATACCTCAATATGCATAAACCAATGCCTCAAAACGCAAAAGGTGTAACAATAAAATTAACCGCAATTGACCCTAGTGGTAATCCACTAACAATTGGCACAACAACCTCTGATATCGGAGGAAGCTACGCAATAGACTGGACTGCGCCTTCCACAGGAAAATACCAGATAACTGCAACTTTCGAAGGAACCCACTCTTACGGCAGTTCTTATGCAACAACTTACCTTCTCGTCGGAGCAGCCTCAGCTGTTCCCCAGCCTACTTCAACTCCAGTTACCCCACAACCAACGATAACTTCTACGCCGACCATAATTCCTACAATTTCACCTTCTGTTGTTCCAGAGCCCGAGGCAACTTCGAACACTGAAGTATTCATAATAGCAGCTGCCATAGCTATTATAGCCATAGTAACAGCTATAGCCGTTCTAATAAGAAAACGAAAATAAATCCCTACCATCCTCTTTCTTTTTTTTATTAATGATGAAACCTTGAATTTATTCAATAATATCACGTACTTTCGTTTCTAATTGCTAATTGAATTAAAAAGCCAAAGAAAGCGGCGTTAGAATTCTTATTAAAAAGAAAAAGGATTGGGGTTTGTGTCAAATGTATTTTTTATCGACTGGACAATACCATCTTTGATACTGAGGGACGTAAATTAGAGCTCCTCCACAAGTTGGGCAGGTCGGTGTTCCAGCAGCAATTGGCGGTGGCGGAGGAGATGGTCCTTTTGTTTGGACATTAGTCCGATAGTCTCTTCTAAGCGCTGATACACCCATAATGCACAAGAGCCATCCTATCAATTGGATAAGAGCTCCCAAGATTGCTACTACTCCATTTTGACCTATAATACCTACCATGCCAAGCAACGATCCGACAAGCAATAGAGCAAAACCCCAAAATATTGTGTCTAATCCATCTTGCGAAAAAAAAGACATCGACATTGGTGCGGTCATACAGACGCCTCTAATCAGACATCTCTGGTTTTAGTATATAAATTTTGTATAACTAGTCTATAACCTAATTTTTGTTTGTTTTTAATTATGAACGTACCATTTATTTTTTGAATAATAGCCTCAAGTGTTAATATGCTAAAAATTCTCCTTAACTAAACGATATAAGAACCATTCCATGCGTTCGGCTTTATTTTTTTCGTAGAATTCTTGTGCGGATTTGTTCCATTTTAATACTGTAAATTCTATTCTTCCGCATCCTTCGCGTTTAGCTATTTGTTTTAGGTAGTCAAACATTTTTTGACCAATACCTTGCTTTCTGTATTCTTCAAGAACAAAAATGTCCTCCAGATAGAGTGTAGCTAGAGCATTAAAGCTTGAAAAGGTAAAAAAATAAATTATGTATCCTACCGCTTTATTGTTGATTTCTCCGACGAAGGCCTTGTATTTAGGATTATCAGACAAGCAATCTGTCCGTAACCTTCTTTTTGCTTCTTCATCAGGCGGAACCAACTTTTCATATTCTGCGAGTTTATCAATTAAGCCTAAAAAATCATCAAAATTTTCTGCGTTAACTTGTTTGATGATTAAGGATTTTTCTCTACTTTTCATATTAAGTATTGATAGATTTATGGTATAAAATTTCTTTGGATTTGTAAAGAGAGTGATTGTTCTTTAAAAGAACAACATCCGAAGAAATGAATCAGATGTTGTTCTTTTATTGAAGTGATGCTTCTTATTGGATAAGAAAAAAAATAGAGTTTTTCTGGAAAATAAGGATTTTTTGTATAGATTTCGTTTTGCGAAAAAGAAATTGAAGATATTTGAAAAGCGGTAAATGATTTTATTGGTTGAATTCTATACTCTTCGAAATAATAGTGCTCTTCCTTTTTTTCCAACCGTTTGGATAATACCTCCGTTTTTAAAGCAGTAAGTTATTTGCTGTGCGGTTCTTACTGGAATATTAGCTGATTTGGCTAATTCAATATTGGTGAAGACTTCGTTTAGATTTTCAGGTAATATTTTTAGGTAATCAGCTTTATTTTGAAGGAGAACTCTGCCATTTACTTTTAACAATTTTTTATCTATGATGCTGACTCCTCTTCTTCTCCAGCTTCCTTTTCCATCATTACACCTAATTTCTTCTGCATCGATAAGTAAAATTTCCATAGAGAAGTTCTTTTCTCCAATAATTGTTGGAATCATAACTAACTCGCGAAAAACGTCTGTTATTTTCCCTCTTTTTGGGGATTTCTGCTTTTTAATAACTATGTTTTTCTGATTGATGTAGGTTATCCATTTTCTTTCAGGTAAAGGATAGACTAATCTTACTTTATTTTTTTCAGTAAGGACCTGAAGTTTTTTCTTAATAGCTGAAAAATTTCTGGTCTGAACCTCTATAATCATGTCTCCTCTTAAAATGTCAAAAATATAATTCCCTAATTTAACTTCGAACTGATCGCCAGAAATAGAGTAAAAGTCCTTAATTTCCGAATGAAGAGAATACTCGTTCATTATCTTCAAGAGGCTCTGTGGCGATTAATAAGTTTACTTCTGTCTTTAAAATCTGAAAGGTTTTTGATATTGATATAATCAAAATGTTGATGAACTCTTAAAAGGAATCGAGATGCATAACGAGAATTTATTGCCTTTTCCGCTTTCTTAAAAAAAGTTTTCTGAAAAAAATGGCATCCCTTAACCTTAAATATTTAACACTCTGAACGATAATACCAGCTACCAACTCACTTGCAAATAGAGGTATCAAAACGGACTCCGTTTCCTTGATTCAAGGTAAAGTATGGACCAGAGGTTACTCTGATGATTACTGGAATGATCCTGTTTCACCCCTGTTCTTCG
>CAZQTZ010000046.1:0-13116 GCA_964596465.1 uncultured Candidatus Bathyarchaeia archaeon
CTTTTAAGCAATTTAATACTTTTCTTTGTATTTCTTCAGATTAGTAAGTGTTCTTTTCGAGGAACACGCTGTTCCGTTAGGAGAGCTAATAACTAGTTTACACTTTATCATACATCGCTGAATCTTATGAACAGACTCATCATCTTTTCTTTAATTCTGATATTTACTCTGATAGCTTCCGATTCATCCATTAATCAACAAAATAAAGCCGATCCTAAAACTATTATAATTCCAGATGATTTCCCAACAATAGGAGCGGCAATAAGTAATGCCTCTGAAGGGGATACCTTATTTGTCAAGAGAGGTTCTTATAAAGAGAGAATAACGATTACAAAAGCTCTCTCAATTATAGGTGAGGATAAGGAAACAACCATCATAAACGGCGGTAACGCCGGCACAATTGTGTTAGTATGTCATGATAATGTAACTTTTACAGGTTTTACCGTAATCTACGATTCCTCCTCATATACCCCACAATCTATCTGGATGTGGAGTACGCGTCTTGCCGGAATTCATCTGCTTAGCGCAAAAAATTGTAATATTTCTAATAATATAATTTCAAATTGTGGAGCAGGTTTATGGCTCTATGACTCTCACCAAAATATCCTGCTAAATAATAACGTTTCCAATAACGACTACGGCATCAGAATCGAATCCTCCACAAACAACACCCTGTCAAACAATATGATTAACAAAAATTGGGGTGGAATTAGAATGATTTCAACATCAGGCAACAGGCTTTCTGAAAATAAGCTTGCCGATAACATACAAAATTTCGGCATCTCGAATAACAATCTTGTCCTAAATGCTGACCGAGTGGATTTAACAAACACCTTAAACAATAATCCGATTTGCTACTGGATAGGTGTCTCCAACACCAACATTCCACCAAACGCGGCCTATGTTGTACTAATCAATTGCACAAATATTACCATTCAAAACCTAAATTTATCTAACAATCAAGAGGGCATAATTTTAGCTGGAACATTAAATACCACCATAACTAACAATGTCATATCTGGATGCACAACTGGCATTTTATTGTTCAATTCCTTTCTTGATAAAATAATAGATAACACCTTCAAGTGCGGTAGTGGTATAATAGCAAACGGCACTGGGACCCAAATTTTACGCAACGATATCTCATCTACAAACATTGGAGTAGAAGTGGGAGGAAATTTCCAAACTATAGCAGAGAACTCCATTAAAATAAATCAATCGCAGGGTTATATGTTAAAAATTTCAGGTTATTTTAATAATGTAACTAAAAATTTTCTAATCGGAACAAGTTATGCTTATGCAATAATTGAGGGCCCAGAAAATATCTTCTACGATAATATCCTAAAAGATAGTTATGGGCTACGGGTAAGTTCGGATAAAAATATAATCTCAAAAAATAACGTAACTGGCGGTAGTATATCCGTTAGTGGATTAAACAACACCATATGCATAAATAGGATAAATAACGGCTTTGGTTTAACCGTAGCGGGGCATAATAATCGGTATTTTGCTAATCAGGTGCAAGATAACACCATTGGTGCAAACACAGGCGGTCTAGAATCTTATTCGTCTAATAACTGGATATTTCAGAACAATTTTATAGCAAATAAAAACCAGATTAAAAACTATGAAAATAAAGGCAATTTCTGGGACAATGGCACCATAGGCAACTATTGGAGCGACTACAATGGAACTGATATTAACACTGACGGTATTGGCGATCAACCGTATTTTATAATGGGTTTAGAATTAACTGACCATAGTTTAGTGCCAATTGTTACTGGTCAAGATAGCTTTCCGCTTATAGCGCCCATTGACATTTCGAATATAGATGTTGAGCTACCCCAATTGAAACTTATTTTTACCTTCCCTTCGCCTCCACCAAGCCCAACCATGACACCAACCGAAACTGATTTGCCAATTCCATCACAAACAATACCGATGCAATCCCCAATCTCTCCCGCCCCCTCGCCAACAATCCCAGAGTTCTCAGCGTGGATAATAGGTTCTCTATTCTTAGCATCCATGCTGATAATAATGTATACAAAGAAAAAGATATGAGATTATGTAGCATTTTTTAATTCATTAATTGCTTTTCTGAGATAAGACAAAAGAGGAAAAAATGAGATTTTAATAAAAAAACAGAATTTTAGCGCGTGCTTAAAAAGAGCAAGTTGATGAAGTAATTAAATCTCTAAATCAACATTAATTAAACTTAAAGGTTAAGAAATTAAGCCTTCTCCTTTCTCAATACTTGCTTCCTCTTTAGTTATGATGGAGCAATTTTCTGTGAGAAAAATTCGCTCATTAGTCTTTTTATTTCCTCTTCGTTCATTATTTATCTGCTAATAGTTTGGTGTCTCTACATTGGCTTCCTTATAGTAAATCGCTTGAGAAGTATAGACATCAATAGCAACCGTTTGGCCAACGTCATTAATTGTTATGCTGTCAGGGTTTTTTACATATACAAGCATTGACTCTCCTGTGCAAAGAGGCAAGTATCCGTGTACTCTATTGACGGTTTCATATGATCCAAATGTATCTCTAACTGGAGTTAGCGAGCCCTCGGATAAGTTTGTAATGTATATAAGGTCTGTGTCTAGCGTAAATTTGCCTTTAAAATAGTACGCCTCGCTCCAATTCACGGTTTGACCTCTAACAGTCACTTTTTGAACGCTGATGTCTCTACCGCCAATATTTATAATCAATATGGCGGCTTGGGAATGTCCTTCGATGTTGTTGAACCAAACATGTTGTTTAGCTAAAAAAACGCTTTCTTCCTGCATTCGAGTACCCGTGACGTTGATAGCAAAATATGAAACTGTTGCTGCAAGTAAAACAGAAATTACTAAAATAATCAACATAGTTACAACTGTGCTCAGAGCCTTACGATTCTTGAAGTGCGGTTCAACTTTACTTTGAAGAACCAAAGACATTACAAATCATCGCAGATTTTATTTTTAATTCAAATATCTATTGTGTATGTTATACATTTAAAGAAATTATGAAGGAATAATCTACATTTAATGAATAATGTCAATTAGTTATAGAATTGTGTCTGATTTGGACATAATCTGGAAAAATACTTTTATTAGTATTTCCGAGTACTCGATGCAATAAAGAGCTTGAACCTAGGACGATGAGGCATTTCTTCCTAAAGAAATGAAAATAATATCATAAATCAAACTAAACCCCCTCTTCAAATATTCTAGGTTAAAGCTTCATAGAGATGAAAAAATAATGAAACGAAACTTAACGCTCATACTTGGCATACTTGTCATAACTATAATAATTTTAAGTTATGTTGCGGCTTCTAATTTAGGTTCTCAAAATACTCCTACTCCTTCAACAAGTCCAACTACTACTGCTACAAATTCAAATATTACTCCAACTCCCACTTCAACAACAAGTCTAAACCCCAATCCTTCAACTTCCGCAACTTCCCCCACTCCTCCAACAACTCCTACAACAAATCCTACTGCATCTCCTTCTGCCAATCCTACTAGCACTGCTACGCCTTCACCAACAGCCAATCCAACGAACACGCCTTCCTCTACTCCTAATATTTCACCTTCACCTAGTAGCAACGTCGGAACACCAGAAGAAAATAAAGCCGACCATGAAGAAACAGCAGATTACGTTTGGACAAGTTCTGATGTTGTAAATATAGTTCTAAATGGAAATTCGATAATGGTTAGTCCCGCAACAGGAACTATTGTTGATGGTAGTAAAGTGACAATCAATTCTGCGGGCACATACAAAATAAGTGGATCATTGACAGATGGACAAATAATCGTAGACACTGAAGATAAAGAAACTGTGCGATTAATCCTAAGTAACACTAATATAATTTGTTCTAATAGCGCCCCTATCTCAGTACTTGATGCTAAGAAAGTAATTCTTGTACTGGAAGAAAACACTAGAAATTACCTGACTGATGGGATTACCTATGTTTTTACGAATTCCGAAGAAGATGAACCTAACGCGGCAATTTTTAGCAAGGCAGATTTAACCATATTTGGAAACGGCGCATTAGAAGTTACTGCAAATTACAACGATGCAATAGCAAGCAAGGATGGGCTCATAATAAAAAGTGGTTCAATTACGATTAATGCCATAGACGATGGAATTCGAGGAAAAGACTACCTGATAATCAAAGAAGGCACATTAACCATAACCTCAGGAGGAGATGGGCTGAAATCTGATAATGATGCAGATGCCACCGCTGGATATATCTTAATTGAATCAGGAAAAATCAATATTATCTCAAATGGAGATGCCATCGATGCATCAACAGACGTCATAATATCAGGTGGCGAATTCACTTTAACTTCTGGTGGAGGTAGCGAAAAAGCTGTTGTGGCAGATACCTCTTCAAAAGGTATCAAAGGAGATGTAAGCGTAATAATTAACGCAGGTTCTTTCACAATTAATTCAGCTGACGATGCGGTCCATTCAAATGGAAAAGTCACAATAAACGCAGGATCGTTTAACATCTCTACTGGTGATGATGCTTTTCACGCAGACTTATCTTTAACAGTTAACGGCGGAGATATTAAAATTATCAAGTCGTTTGAAGGATTGGAAAGCGCTGTACTGACTATAAATAATGGCAATATACGAATAATTTCAAGCGACGACGGATTAAATTGCGCCGGGGGTAATGATGGGTCATCAACAGATTGGATGCCTCTTCCTGGTGCAATGCCAGGAATAGGTGGATTCCCCTCAATGGGAAACTATAACTTAACTATTACTGGTGGATACATCTATATTGATGCATATGGAGACGGCGTTGATATAAACGGAAAAATAGTGATGACTGGAGGAACCCTGATTATTAATGGACCAATACAAAATATAAATGGCGCAATAGATTATGATAGTTCATTTCAATTAACTGGTGGAACACTGATAGCCGTAGGAAGTTCTGGTATGGCAATGGCGCCTAGTCCAACCTCTATTCAAAATTCGGTACTTGTAGTTTTTAACAGAGCTCAATCAGCCAATACCTTGATAAATATTCAGACCGCTTCAGGCGATGAGATTGTAACTTTTAAGGCAACAAAGGCCTATCAATCAATAGTTGTATCTTCAGCTGAACTTATATATGGTTCATATAATGTGTATTTAGGCGGTAGCTCAACAGGCACCCTGTCTGATAGCGTATTTGAAAACGGCGTTTATACTGGTGGAACCCAATACAGAAGCTTTACTATCTCTGGGATATTAACAAATGTCAGATAGCATCTGACATCTTTTTATCATCTAATCCCCTCATCCTACAGGATACGTTAATGTATGTTGCATCTTAGGTTGACCGTAAAGAGATAAATTTTAAATACTGTTTATGTAGACCTGAAAGGTAAGGCAAAATCCATGGTAGACATAATAGAGATTGTAGCTATAGTGATTCCGTTAGCTTTCGCTTTATACATTATTCTTTCTTCATTTCGAATAGTAAGACCTACCGAGAAAGGTCTTGTAGAGCGATTAGGAAAGTATCATCGATTTGTACAAGGTGGTCTAACCTTTTTAGTCCCGATAATCGATCGTTTAATAAAGGTTAACACCACTGAGCGTATGACTCCTGTGCAGCGGCAAGATGTAATTACCAAAGATAAAGTCTTCATGGGTGTCGATGCAGTCGTTTTTTACAAAGTTAAACCGGAAGAAACTTCCGTTAAAGCTTCCCAATATAATGTAGCCAGCTTCACCGCTCAAATCGACACTCTTGCTCGTACTGTTCTAAGAGACATTATAGGTGGAATGGATATGAGCGTAGCAAACACTTCTCGACCTACTATTAACGCGAGTCTAAAAGATGCTTTAGATGAACAGACTGAAAAATGGGGAATAGAAATTATCCGCGCCGAAATTAAAGATTTGGAGCCTCCGAAAGACCTTATCAAATCAATGGAGTCAGTTCTAGAAGCAGATAACCAGCGGCAAGCTGCGGAAAAAACCGCTATCGCTGAAGCAACCTTAGCCAGCGGAGAAAAAAATGCGGCAATTCAAAGAGCAGAAGGAGAAAAGCAGGCAGCTATTCTTCGAGCTGAAGGACAGAGAACAGCAACAATTACAATAGCTGAGGGAGACGCTCAAGCAACAAAACTTCGAAACGAAGCGTTAACAACATACTTCAAAGATAATGCTATAATTTTCAAACAATTGGAGACTGTTCAAGCGTCACTGATGAATAATTCAAAAATTATCGTTCCCGAAGGCAAAGCTATCTCTCTAATCCTTAATGAGCAAGAAAACTTGGCAAAAGGAACAGTAATCCCTATCCCTTCTCAACCTCAACAAAAATCAATTAAGCCATAACTCTTTCTCTTTTTCATTTTAAGCCATAAAATTTTAATTAGAAGTAAATATTACTTTATTTTTGGAGATTTAAATGCCTAAAGCCTTTGTCCTAATAAATGTCGAATCAGCTTCAGAAGATACGGTTTTAAATGAACTCCGTAAGATTGAAGGTGTTGATGAAGCGTATTTCTCTTATGGTGTCTATGATATAATAACCAAAATAAAAGCGGGGTCAATGGAGCAGCTTAAGGAAATGGTTACCAAGCATATTAGAACGCTTCCTAATGTTCGTTCAACTCTTACTTTAATAATGGTCGAAGGCTAAAGAATTCCTTTGGTCATATTATTTTAGAAGAAGCATTCTTCTGTAAAATGAATTGATTGATGAATTTACTCAGGTTTAGGCAGGAAAAGAATCATTTTTCCAATCATAACATATGTTCAAAAGGTAACTTTTTTGAAATGAGAGTCTGTTGTAAATAAAACCTACGCACACAAATACAATACGAAATCGTGAATAATGTTCTCTTTAGTGGTTGCAGACAGAAGGGTGTTCTCTCCTTAAAGTTAGGGCTCAGTTAGTCGCTGGGCCCTAACTTAGTTCCGATACTGATGTGGGGGCTATAGTCTTGTTTCTTAGTTTCAAACTATAGGTTGTATATTGAATCGTAAGACAGAAGGGATTTATATTGAATTCGCTACTCAACTCTTCAAAGAAAAGTCGGCGAAAAACATGAAACCACAAAAACTAATCCAACTCCAAATAAATCAAGAACCAAAAAACCGTTGGTCGAACGGCATCCAAACAAACAGCCGACCAAGAAACACTAGAGAATCCATTTAGGAGGTGAAAGAAGAATGAACCAAATCAGTAAACTGCTAAAGAACCGTTATGCACTAAGTACCGTCGTTACAACTCTTATCATACTCGTCATTTCAGTGCTGCTCGCAAGTGTAGTTACATACTTCGCTATAAACGTAGTCAGTACTCGTGTTCAAGAAGAAAGCTTACACTTAACCAAACAACACATTTGGCACAACTCTACCGCAAGTCCAGGTACCGTTGGTTATTCACAAGCTTCACTAATGGTGATTAACACTGGTGGCCGTGATGTCGTTATCGACAAATTAGCCGTACGAGGACAAGAAGCAGCATGGAACGATACTGAGGGAGGAACTGAAAAACTCGTCCTATACACGATCACAAACAATCCAGTACAAAGTGACATGATATATGTACCTAACTTCAACGTATCAGGTACTAACCAGCTATCATATGACGGTAACGTCTATGATTTCCAGGTAGCCAATAACGACCTCGTCCTAAGATCAGGTTACACAATGCTAATCTACCTCGTCAACCCGGACAGCATCACTATAAACGACATAGGTCTAACAGTCAGTGTTACACTATACACAGCACAAGCAATGTATTACCGTGAAGCTAACGTACAAGCAGTATCCTAAACTCCTTAAAAATTTCCTTTTTGTTTTTTAAAAAAGGCCTTCTTTTTCTTATCTTTGTGTAGGTTTGTTTTACGCACAAATTTACATATCTGTTTTTTGCGTTACTGATTTTTTAAGAGTGATAATAAGATGAAAAATATACTAAGAAATCGTATGGCTTTAAGTACAGTCGTAACTACTTTAATTATCCTTGTTGTTTCAGTGCTGCTCGCTGGTGTCGTTACTTACTTTGCTATCAACGTTACTAGCACTCGTGTTCAAGAAGAAAGCTTGCACTTAACCAAGCAACACGTATGGTATGATGCTGCTTCTGGTCAGGCACAGGCTGCTATCATGATCATAAACACTGGTGGTAGAGACGTAGTTCTAGACAAACTTGCAGTCCGAGGTCAGGAATGTGCATGGACAAATGTCTTCTATAACATTACCACCGCATCAGTATCTGCTGACTTAGCATTCAACACAACACTAGTCGACGGTGGAAACATATCAATCGGCGGTAGTGACTATATATTTGAACAAGCATCAACTGACGTTACTCTGCAATCAGGCAAAACCTTAGTCATGTTCATTTCTAGCCCTGACAGCATCACCGTTAACGACATCGGTCTAACAGTTGCTATCACTGTATTCACATCACAAGCAATGTACTATAAAGAAACCAACGTACAAGCATACTAAGTATAAATAAGCTAAAATTGGTTTCCAATCCCCACACCTTTCTTTTTTATTAGTCTCTAAAACATGACTCTTTTATCATATTTTATTCTTTAAACCTTTACCTTTATGTAATATTGTTGAGTTTTGTGTATGTGTAGGTTTGTTTTACGCACAAATTTACATATCTGTTTTTTGCGTTACTGATTTTTTAAGAGTGATAATAAGATGAAAAATATACTAAGAAATCGTATGGCTTTAAGTACAGTCGTAACTACTTTAATTATCCTTGTTGTTTCAGTGCTGCTCGCTGGTGTCGTTACTTACTTTGCTATCAACGTTACTAGCACTCGTGTTCAAGAAGAAAGCTTGCACTTAACCAAGCAACACGTATGGTATGATGCTGCTTCTGGTCAGGCACAGGCTGCTATCATGATCATAAACACTGGTGGTAGAGACGTAGTTCTAGACAAACTTGCAGTCCGAGGTCAGGAATGTGCATGGACAAATGTCTTCTATAACATTACCACCGCATCAGTATCTGCTGACTTAGCATTCAACACAACACTAGTCGACGGTGGAAACATATCAATCGGCGGTAGTGACTATATATTTGAACAAGCATCAACTGACGTTACTCTGCAATCAGGCAAAACCTTAGTCATGTTCATTTCTAGCCCTGACAGCATCACCGTTAACGACATCGGTCTAACAGTTGCTATCACTGTATTCACATCACAAGCAATGTACTATAAAGAAACCAACGTACAAGCATACGTAGCATAAGAATCCTAGTAGTGGTTAAACCCCCACACCTTTTCTTTTTTATTTAATTAAAAATTCTTAACAGTTATTATCTAGACCTTTTTTGATAAATTGAAATAGACACTTTTTGGATATGTATATTTTACTACGCACAAACAGCTTAATGCATTTTTTAGTATTTTTAGAATAACAGCTCTACGAATGGGAGACACAGATTGACAAGGAAAATATTCACTAACTTGCTTAAACCGTTCTGTAATTCTCGAAAAGCACTAGCTATTCCTATGACCTTTATGATACTTTTTGTATCTACCCTAGGGTTGATTTCGATTACGTATTATCTTGCTGTTGAAAGAGTGAATTCTCAAACTCAGACTCTAAAAGTTGAAGCAGCTAAAGAGAATCTTGTTTCTTTTGATCAAAATCTAATGTCTGTGATTGGTCAACCTGGATCAGCACGTGTGTTGGAAATCTTAGATTCAGGTGGAAAACTTAACGTTGAACCGTATAATTGTTCTTTAGTGTTGTCTATAACTGACAATATTGACATTAACCAAACAATTTACAACCAAACAATTGGGCAAATAAGATATGAATTACCTTATTCCGATTCTCCTGATACGGGCCTATACCTTAAAGGTGATAGTCGAACAATTACTAACCAAAGCGGCTCACTGATAACTCAACTTTTCATTGCAAGAGGTGCCGAGTATGCTGAAATCCGAATACATTATCGTCCTACTGTATCATACATGATAGCAGGTACAGAGAGTAATCGTCCAATCAATAACCTACGCGTTTACATTGTCAATATGAACACCTCAGACTCAGTATCACTGTTCGGAAAAGTACCTCTAAGGATATCCTGTGATTCGACACAAATAACAAGCTTCTCTTATTCCCTGAATTACGAAATTAATAGCTTGTTATTTTCTTCAGTTTTAGATGATGCACTTGGTCAAGCATCGATTCCAGTTTCAAGCACCGTTGATGGCGCAATTATCAATCTCGAAATTATTCAATGTAACATACGAGTTGCAAGGAGTGTAGTCTAATTGCCTTCAATAATCCCAAGTTATGTATACACATTATTTGCCTCAATAATCGTAGGCACACTTGTAATTTCTTCCTGCGGCCTTATTGTAGTCAACGTAAAGGCAGAAGCTGAAATTCAGCAACTAAAAAACATAGCAAATTATGTGGCTACCAAAAGCCTCAATTTAATTTCTTACTCTAATACTGATAATGTAAAAATGAATTTGCAGTTAGATATTCCATCCTTAATCGGTGGTCAACGCTATTGGATTTTGATACATAATGATTCTTCAGGTTCTTGGGTGGAAGCTGGTTTTGGAGCAACACCTACCTCAAGCATACAACGAGCGCATATTCCATTCGAAGGGTCTTCATCTGGTTCTTACGTTAGCGGTTCAGGACCAGTTTTCATGCAGTACCAGTCTAACAGCACAGGATCATACCTGATTCTAAATGGAGATGACTAGTTTGGTCGGAAAAAAGAAAAAGAATGAAGAAATTGAAGCCAAACCGAAAACTACTGAAGACGAACTTGTCGGTTACTTAGGAATACAAGGTTGCCGAGTACCTGAAGGTTATACTCAAATTGAGAGTTATCCCCTTAACCCCCCATTCTCTTATGCATGGATATTCCAGGATGATTCTGAAGGAAGTTACTTCTACGTAGTAGACGAGCTTACAATGACCCCTGAAGAGCGTGATTCTTACAAACAACTAAAAGGAATACTTGAATACGAACTTAAAGCTCCAAGAATTGACGAAAACCTATCTGAGTCATTCCATAGACAACTTCCTGGAATAATTGAGGAGAATAAAAATGTTTTAGCGGGAACTAATCAAACAGGTCTAAAAAAAATTATGTATTATCTTGAACGAGATCTGATTGGTTTCGGAAGAATTGATGGATTTATATGTGATCCCTATATCGAAGATATTAGCTGCCTAGGCGTTAACAAACCAATTTTCCTATATCATCGAAAATATGAAAACGTAAAAACTAACATCATCTATAGCGACGAAGAAGAACTTGATGATTTTATAACCCGAATTGTGCACAGACAGGGTAAACATATCAGCATTGCACATCCGATAGTAGATTTAACCTTGCCTGGAAAACATCGTCTTGCTGTATCTTTTGGAAAAGAAACTACACCTGCAGGTACAAGTTTTACCATCAGAAAATTCCGAGAAGATCCCATCACGATTGTAGATTTGATAATGAATGAAACCATAGACGAATCCATTGCAGCATACCTTTGGCTGCTCATGGAAAACAAAATGTCAGTAATGGTAGTAGGTCCTACAGGTGCAGGAAAAACCACGGCGCTAAACGCGATAGCATGTCTAGTAAAACCTGACTTCAAAATGATATCAGTTGAAGAAGTCTCAGAAATCAATCTCCCCCAAGAAAACTGGGTATCCACAATTGCACGAGCCGGTTTCGGAGGAGATAGTCAAGGAGAAGTTAGCCTTTACGATTTAATCAAATCAGCCGTAAGACACAGACCCGCATTGATTCTTGTAGGCGAAGTCAGAGGCGAAGAAGCATATGTGCTATTTCAGGCCTTAGCAACAGGGCACGGTGGCATGTGTACAATGCACGCAGAAGACGCTGAAACGGTAATTCAGCGTTTAACTCAGCCTCCTATGAATATACCAAACGGAATTTTACCCCTAATGAACTGCATAATCGTTGTTAAACAAGTTAAAACTCCCGGCTTTGTTGTTACTGATAAAAAAGTATCAACTCGAAAATTCGTCAGAATATCCGAATTAGACTCTGGAGGCGTTATCCATGATGTATTCAAATATGATCCATCAACTGACAGCTTCGAAGAAGATATTGAAGAAAGTTATTTGCTTTCGAAAATAGCAAAAAATATGGCTGTTCCGTTAAGTGTAATTGAGCAAGAAATTGAACGCCGAAAACAAATCCTTCTAAACATGGTTGATAAAAATCTGCGAGATTTTAGAAGTGTACACAAGGCTCTTAGTAGTTCCCTCAATTTAGCCGATTTAGATAGAGCTGCTCAAAAGGAGTAATAAAATGCAGGCAAAAGGCGGTTTTATAGGGAAAATTCTTGGGTTCATTACTCATGCGACTAGTGAAGAAAGGGAAAAAATTGAAGCAGAACTGCCTTTCGTAGTAATGGTCTTTACACTTTTATCCGCTAGCGGGGTATCTCCTTACGACAGCTGGAAGAAGATGCGCAAACTCTCCTTCCTTCCTAACTTTAAAAAAGAAGCTGATGAACTTGTTAGACAAGTAGAAGTTCTAGGCAAAGATCCCCTGACTGTTATGAGGTTAAGAGCAGAAAGAACGCATTCAAAACTTTATCGCAATTTCTTAGGCGGTTTTGTTTCTTCAGTTAGAAGCGGAGGCAAAATGGTTGATTATTTAAAAAGCGAGTTAAAGGTGATTTTTGAGCTTCGTCATAATGAACTAACTCGCTCAGTTGAAAAAATTGCTACCCTAGTTGAAGCTTATACGGTAATGTTAATCGTCATATTATGTGTCTATATTTTATTCGTTGTTTTCTCGTCTGCTGGCATGAGCGAATTAATGTCTGGCACCTCCTTACCTACTTCTCCAACCATGTCATACATAGTTGCGTTTCTCTTTATGCCCGTTCTATCTTTAATTTTCATTCTTGTCGCTCATAACATGCAAAAGAGTGCTTTCCAAAACCTAAAAGACCTCTACAAGAAAGCCATAATGATTCTTGCTCCAATGGGCGCAGTTATAGCTATATTTGGTCTGGTGCCTGGTTTATCCGATATTATAAAACCAATTGGATTACCCGAGATTGCCACAATCTGCTTAGTAGTTGGATCATTGATACCTGCTTTTCAATATTTTAAAATCTCCCGAATCAACTATAA
>CAZQTZ010000047.1:0-12738 GCA_964596465.1 uncultured Candidatus Bathyarchaeia archaeon
GGCTGCTAAAAACAGCATATCGATAGGTTTTATCAACATCAATACTCATTTTAAGGTTCTGTTCTGTCCAGTGAGCTAATTCTTCAATTTGCTCTTTGGAAGGATTCTTTAAGAAAAGGCTGTCAGTGTCTCCATAGAGCACTTGAATGTCTAGTTCTTTTGCGTGACCAAGGATTTGGGTAATTGAGTGTCTTCCGATAGCTGCCGTTGCCTCTGCTACAGGCGGGCAATATAAGTCAAAGCTTTCCGCTCCGAATACTCCATAGCTTGCGTTGAGGATGACTTTGAGTGCTCCTTGGGCAACGTTATACCAGTCTCTTTGTTCTTGAGGTAAGGTTTTGTCTTTTGACTGATACTTGTACCAGTGAACACGTAGGTCTCTTAGAGAACCGATTAATAGACTCTCCATTGCACGTTTCCGCTTGCAGACCCAATGAGGTGTGTTTGGGATCATGTTACTGCGGCATTCAGAGTGTGGGCACAGTATTGATTGGTATCCGAGGTTCCATACTTTTATAATTGAGGGGTATAGACTGGGAAAGTCCATAACTGCTACGTTAAAATGTACGCCCGGAACCGGTTCTACAACTATAGCGCCTTGATATTTTTTGCCTTTAATAATGGCGGTTGTGGCAGTCTTTCCTTTCTTGGTTAGAATATCCTCTGAGTTGGGTATAAGCATACGGTGGTGTCGATGTTCCCGGTGCATAAAGTTGCGAATCCATCTGGAAACGCCTTGTCGGCTGACGTCTTCCATAGGCATGCTGCTTACTCGTGCAAGAACCAGAATTAACTTCATAGCCAGCTCGTCTTCATAACTAGTAAGCTTAAAGGTGATTTCGGAGTCTCTAAAGCAATATGCGGCCATTTCAGTGTAGTTTAATTCACCGATTGTTTTTTCAAACTTTATTTTCTCGAGGCCAATTACGGCTTTGCCTACATCATTTAAGGTTACATCTCGATAGCGGTTGTTGAAGGCATAAATTTGGATGCTACGATTAAAGAAAAACTTGTATAGGTCAATATGTATGCCTGTTCTTAACAAGCAGACCCGTTTACCTATATCAATTGGAATGTCTTGTCGGGAGATACCAAGATTGGTTGCGCGATGAGAAAGATAGCGCAAATCAAAGTCATCTCCGTTAAAGGTCAGCAAAAAAGGATATTCCCAGAGTATGTCAAAAATTGCTCGCAGTAATTGCTCTTCGGTTTCATAATAGTCGATTTGGATGCCTGACACATCGGCATTTCCCATCTGTACGTTTGGCCGCTTAAGCATAAGCACTCTTCTTTGATTATCTGAAGAGTAAAGTGAACAGCAAACTACAGGATAAACAGCTTCTCTCGAATCGGGAACACGAGTTGAAAGGGGAGCGTAGACTTCAATATCTATCGCTGCACGGCGGAATTTAGGTGCAGGATACTCCATGAGCCGTGCCCATTCATCTATATACTCTAGTTCTTCAGTAGTAGCATCTTTAAAAATACTCTTAAGTTTGACTATGGTTTTTTCTGCTTCTTCTACAACACAGGACTCAAGACTGCCATTTTTTACGCTATAAATCATTCCAGGCAAATATCGCGTATCATAGATGTAAGATTGGTAATACTTTATTTTTGCCTCCCAGACCCTGATATCTTCAGGATTTATGGGTGTATCCGCAACTTTCGGGAACTCTTCAGGGATAATGTCTCTTATACTCCCCTGTGGGCGTCCTCCAATAGCTAATGGATCATTGGTGACTATTTTCGTAACTGTGACCTTCCGATCCGCTAAAGGATCGAATAATTCTACAGATTCACAATGATCATAGCCTTCATGATTTACCACACGTTCCATCTTTTCTATTTCATACTGCGAAAGATTAGTCAAACAATATGGTTTATGTCCCGTATTGTCATACCAAAAATAGATTCTGCCTGCCGTTGGCTCGTAAAGTTTGACTATGGCTTTTTTCTGTCGCCCATCATAAGTTGCAGAAACAAAATATGAGGGAGGCAGGTTATCAGGTGCTTTGGGCGGGTAAACACGCTTTTTTTTGGTTTTATCCTGTTCTTTTGTCGCAGGCTCAGACTCAGGCTTAGCTGCCTTTAGAGGCGCTTCCGCTTTTTTTTCGGGCGTTTTTGTTGGTATTTGGTACCATGAGTCTAGACTTTTCTGAGACATTAGTTTCCTAACCTGATAATAGGTGTATGTAGTGGTAGACTAAAACCTTTAGTGAAGAATATTAGGCGTTCTATACCGCGGGCAATCATTAAAATGATGTGTGAATTGTCTAATTCTTATTAGGAGCAGCGTATGTTTTAGGTTGTGCGACGAAATGTTGAAAGATGCTTGGACCCTCGCCATAGAAACTCTAAGCTGGATAGAACTGAAAAGGCTCAGCGAACACATGGCCTTTACAAGAACTGTTAAGCAACTTCGCTTAAACAACCCCGATTCTGCAAGGTTAGGATATAGACTGGTTGTAGAGACTGTTCGTAGAAAAAATCTTATCGACAAATTCATCAATAGCCAGCTAAAAGATAAAACAATTGACGAATTTGACATGGGTATTCAAGCCTTCTTGCGTCTTTATGTTTATCAAATGCGTGTAGCGAAGAATTGGGTAAAATATGATTTTAACGAGGCAGTAAACATAGCTAAGCTTGGCCGAGCAATTTTAGGTTGGGAAACAATACGGGAAGTGGAATACGTTCTAGGCTTTTTACTTACAAGCAATATAACGCCAATTTTACAGTCTGCTCGCGATGACGAACGGATTGCACTTCAGACTTTTCACCCAACTTGGTTTGTCAAATACTGTTTTGATTTATTCGGCCGAGACCAAGCAATAGCTTTTCTGGAAGGGAACATGCACACTCCGCCTCAATACATTCGATTAAACACTCTAAAAGCATCCACCGAAGACCTTCTGCAAAAAATCGCTTTAGAAGAAATAAGAGTAGAAAAAGTTGAATCCTTAAAAAACACCTACAAAGTTATGCAGTCCAAACTACCCATATCAAAAACAGCAGGTTTTCAACAAGGCTTATTCTATAGCCAAGATAAAGCAAGCTGTTATGCGGCTGAAGTTGCTAATCCCCAACCTGGTATGAAGGTGCTGGATATCTGTTCCGCTCCAGGCGCAAAAACCACTTATCTTAGTCAACTCATGCAAAATCGAGGCCTAATAGTCTCAGTAGATTTTTCGCGTCGAAGAATGCAGAGTTGGCAAACTGAATTAGATCGTATGGGTGTAGCTAATGCTTATCCTGTAATCGCTGATGCTTGCCAACCCTTACCGTTAGGTTTTAAGGCTGATGTAGTAGTTTTAGATCCCCCTTGCACAAGCACTGGCGTATTTGCTAAGCTCCCCGCCGCAAAATGGCGTCTTACGCCCCATTCCATAGAGAAAATGACTGACCTCCAATGGCGTATGATCAATAATTGTGCTGAATACGTCACTGAAAAAGGCATTCTAACCTACTCAACTTGTAGTATAACCATTGAAGAAAATGAGAACATAATTGAACGCTTCCTAAAAACGCATCCAGATTTCAAACTAGTCGACATAAACCCGAAAATTGGCGTACCCGGATTAAAGGGAATGGAGCAATGCCAACGTCTTTACCCACATATGCATCAATGCAACGGATTCTTTTTAGCAAAACTACAAAAGAATGATCGTTTTGCTTCTTAAAAAAGGAAAACGGGATTATTGACTGATTTATAATTCAAAATTATGTCTTTTTCGCATTTTCTAGTTGGCAGAGCATTTCAAAGATGACTTTGGCTGCGGCTATGGCTGATATACCTTGGTCATAGACTGGGGCGATTTCCAATACATCAAATCCGATTACTCGTTTATCGCATAGGGCGCATACCATGTCTAGTAGGTCACCGGTTGTGATGCCGTCTGCTTCTGGATTTTGGACTGCTGGCGCGAATGCAGGATCTAGTATATCCATATCAACACTTAGGTAGATGTTGTCATATGGAGCAAGTTTCTCTTTTAATTTTTGAATAATTTGGACTGTGCCTTCTTTTTTGATTTGCTGGGTGGAGAAAAATTCTATTCCTGCTTTCTTAGCATATTTTAATTCGTCTTGACAGACAGATCTTGTGCCTACTTCAATAATTTTCGCTGGGTTAAGTTCTTCATTGATTAATTGCATAAACGTAGTATGAGACAGCTTTAAGCCCTGGAACTCTTTTCTTAAATCTAGGTGTGCGTCAAAACTTACAATTGCTGTCTTCTTGACTTTTGAGCCAAATCCTTTCATTATGCCTAAGGTTATAGTGTGTTCTCCTCCAATAGAAACGGGCATCTTTCCTGCGGCAACAATGTCTTCTATTACTACTTTAAGCATATCCACGGTTTTCTTCGGGTCAGTGCTGATATGAATATCGCCTATGTCATTTATAGGAACATTCTCTATGTCTTCGCCTGTGCGGAAACTAAACGTTTCAATATTCAATGAGGCTTGACGAATAGCGGCTGGACCAAACCTTGCCCCAGTACGATAAGTACTAGTAACATCAAAGGGAACTCCAACCACGACATATTTTGCCTTATCAAAAGAAGTTTCGAGTCCACTAAAAATGTTTGATTGGGAGGTAAAGAGTTCGATGTTGCTCATTTTTTATTTCCTACTTTAGCGTGTATCATCAATTGGTTGCTCTAAAACTTTTTCACTAATAATTAATAAAAGAAATCTAATAAACTATTTTTCCTGAATTTAAAAAACCTCGACGCCTTTAACAGCGAAATTTTAAACATTAAATTTATTAGTGTTTCCCCTAATGCATTATGGTTAAAGGGATTAGAAGTGTCATTTGCCTCCAAACTTAAATTTGAAAGTAAAGGTGCGTTTGCTACCTTTGCGTTTTATGGTCTCGCAGGTATAATCCTACTGATTCTGCTTCCACTTAGCGGTTTCCCCCCACATATAGCCCTATTAGGTATTACTAGTCTAGTCGCTGCGTATGGTTTATTTGCAAAAAGAAAATGGGCTTTCTGGATAGTCGTCGTTTTATTCTTTGTAGTTACAACTTTCACGCTTTATACACTATACTTCGTGTTATCAACGGACCTCATTGCAGCTATAGGTATGATCGCATACGCTTTACTAACTTGGGCATTTACTGCATACGTAGCCATCAATCGCAAATCAGTAGTCTAAAAATGATTAAAAACCTTTCAACCTAATCTATTATTTTATTTTAGGAGCCAAACCTTAACTTCTTCATTTATATCGATGAATTGTACATTTTCTGGGACTTCCACATAACCATCCGCTTTCGCTAAGGTTGTTATTGCTCCTGAGACACCAGTCTCTACAGATTCAGTGTATAACTTGCCTTCCGGATTACGTATTAAATGTACCATTACAAAAGTGCGCCTTCCTTTCGCTGAAAACATCCTATTTCCTGAAAAAGCGTTTACTGATGCAGGTTCAGACTCAGACTTTCCAGCCATGGTTTGGAGAATAGGCCGCGCTAATAATTGAAACATTAACAAAGCGGCTGCGGGATGGCCTGGAAACGAAAAAACTGGTTTTCTTCCAATCAACGCCGCCGTTACTGGTTTTCCAGGTTTAACTGATACACCTGAGAAGATTAATCCTGGAGCACCTAACGAATTTACAGTTTGCGGAATTATATCCTTTGGCCCTATCGATACTCCGCCAGAGGTTACTACCACATCTGCCAAAGTTAAAGCATGCTCCAATGCTTTACGTAATTCATGTTTATCGTCAGATACCACTCCAATAAGGATAGGTCTTGAATTGCTTTCAAAAATTGCTGCACATAAACTATAAGCGTTTATATCAAAAATTTTTCCTGGCAAGAGTTCTTTTCCCGGCTCTGTCACTTCTCCTCCAGTAGATAGAACCGCCACAATAGGAACACGATAGACGTCAACCACTGCTTTACCTAAAGCGGCTAGTACCCCAATTTCTCTAGGTCCAAGAGTCATCCCTGCTCTAAGCGCTGTTTGACCTAATTGAATATCGGTTCCTTTTTTCATAATGTTTTCCTTTATTGTGACAGCGCTGTATACATCAAGGTCATCGTTTATCCGGTTGGTGTCTTCAACCATAACAACGGAATCTGCGCCTTCCGGAATTGGAGCTCCCGTAACAATTTCTGCAGCCTCACCAGCGTTTACCTTTACCTTGGGCAGTTCACCAATGCTTACGCTCCCACAAATTCTCACCCTCACTGGCTGATTTTCTTCTGCACCATAGGTATCTTGGGCTTTAACAGCGTAACCATCCACTGTAGAGCGGTCAAAAGGCGGTATGTCTAATGCAGACACCAAATCTTGGGCTAAAACCCGACCATAAGATTCCAAAAGAGGAACCTGTTCCACACCTAACGTACTTAGATTTAATTGTTGAAGCGCCTTTTTTGCTTCTTCAAACGTTAAGAGTTTCCTAAACATTTGGAGTCGCCGTTTCTATATTCCCGAACAAATGAACGGTGACAGCTATTCCTTCCATAAGACCTTCTCGATTCTCTGGGACAATAACATATCCGTTAGCCTTAGTCATCGTTGATATTGCACTTGCACCCCGAGCGGCAATCGGTTCAGCTTGAAATTCATCATTTCTTTGGAAAACTCGTACTCGAATAAAATTTTTTCTTCCTAAGGCAGTTGTTACTCGTCTTGTTAAGACAGCTTTCACGGTTGGACGCTTTTCTTCTTGTTTCATTCCTAATAACCTACAAATTAGCGGTCGCGCAAAAACTTCAAAACCTGTTATAGCTGCGACTGGGCTGCCAGAAAAAATCATTACTGGTTTTCGTTCTATAGCTGCAAGTGCCGTAGGCATGGCTGGTCTCATAGCTATGCCGTGAACAATAACTCCTGGCTTTCCTAATTTATTAACAACCTCTGGAACAAGGTCCAATCCTCCTACGCTTGTTCCTCCCGTGGTTATAACTGCATCAGCGATTTTTAATCCAAGCTCGATAGCTTCTGAGATCTCTTTTATATTATCTTGAGCTATGCCGATATCAAGTGGTTCAGCATCAAGTTCTCTACACATCGCTGAAAGCATAACACGATTAGATTCGTAGATTTGATTCTCTTTGCGTTCTTCACCTATCTGGGCAAGTTCATTGCCTGTAGCTATTATAGCGATTTTAGGCTTTTCGACAACTTTTACTTCATTAAATCCTAAAGCTGAGATTAATCCAATATGATACGGATTAAGTCGTGTGCCAGCTTTTACCGCAGTTTCTCCCTTCTTAATATCTTCTCCTTTACGAATTACATTGTCACCTGGGGCAGCCTGGGTCCAAACTTCAATTTTAGCATCTTTCTTTTGGGTATTCTCTAAAATTACCACAGCGTTTGCGCCACCGGGGATAGTATTCCCCGTCCAAACCTGTTTTGCTTCTCGATGTGCAGTATCAGTAAGGTCTGAACCTTCTGCTAAACGGAACAGTAACGGTTTTGACTGTGAAGCTCCGGTAGTGTCTTCAGCTCTGACCGCAAATCCGTCCATGGCTGATCTATCAAATCTAGGCAAATCTTCGTTTGCGATAATGTCTTCAGCTAAAACTCGGCAATAGGCTTCAGTTATTGGAATTGTAGAATCCCTGCATCTTTCAACTTGAAGCTGGTCAAACCACATTTTTAGCGCTTCATATGTAAACGTTAATTTCTGAAATCCCTTCTCCGTAGCCACAAGACTTCACACAAGAGAGCATTAGCGACATAGGATTAAAAGCATATCGGGAAATTTAATTAAAACCACAACTAACTCATAAGAAATCTGCATTTTTTAATGTTGTTAAAGGAGATTTTCTGATTATCTGACCGCTTCTGAATCAGTTTGTTCTTTTTTCATGATTTTTTTGAGGATATCGCGCATTTTCATCGCATCTATATCAAGAAGTGGGGTTTCACATATTATTGTAGGCGTTAGTTTGAATTCGGCTATTATTGTTGCTAGGTTTTCAAATTCAGGTCCATAAGCCGCTTCGTTAAGGCTGTGATGTCGCTTCTCCCCAGATTTGTATGTGAATTCAATTTTGCTAAAATGGCAATGCATCTTCTTTATGGCTTCAGTACCCAATTTTGATTCAGCTTTAGTTACCAGTTCCCGGAAATCTTGGGCTGTTCTAAGAGCTCCGCCAGTTCGTGCATGTAGATGTGACCAATCAATAACCAATTGGGTTTGTTCGACTTCTTGACAGAGTGTTAATATCTCATCTAATGTACCAAATTGGCTATGTCGCCCCATCGTTTCTGGACCTAATTTAACTTTTTCAATCCCCCCATCTTTTAACGTCTTTACTGTGTCTCTTAATATTTTGATGGCTTTCTGAAGAATTTCGGTTTTTCCATTCTTTCCATAATAACCAGGGTGAAAAACTACTACGCTAGCATCTATCCATTTGGCCGCTGTTGCACAAGCGATTAATCGCTCTTTACTCGCTTCGACTATTTGTGGTTCACCGAATAAATTTATAAAATAAGAGGCGTGGATGCTGACTGATATATCGTTTCTTTTTGCTTCTAAAGCCAGCTTTTCTGCGTCTTCACGTTTAATCTGAGGAACTTGGCCCCATCTTACTGCTGCATACTCAAATGCATTAAGCTCTTCTTCTTTTAGTAACTTAGGAACATCTGGCAACTTTGCCCCCATCATTCTGAATACAGGCGGAACTCCTGCTGGTCCAAAACGTGTTTGATTTGTCATTTCTTCTTTCTCTATCCCGTTTTAATGCCTGTGAATAGTTGATTCCGATTAAAAAACAACATCATTAAAAATTAGGTTAATTAGTTTATCTTACCGAAATTGGCCGTGAGTTATATTACTTAATTCTTGGGTTAAAACATGAAATGTGTCAGATGTATACATATTGATACATAGTTAACATTAAATGCAACATGATATAACTTAATATGACCTTCAGCGGGTAAGAGGCATTGGTTAGCGAAAAAATGCATATTGCAAACAGAGCCGAATCATCTGAAGCATATGAAGATGAGAATATTCGGTTACTGTTAAGTAAATTTACCAGTGGTGAAATTAGTATTCTTGAACCCGCTTTTGAACCTAAAATCGGTTATTATTACCCGATCGTTCAAGAAATACTCGGTGATATTTCTCAAGTTGAACCCTTCCTAGACAAGCTTGTAGAGGACAAAGTACTACTAAAAAAGCTGTACGATAAGGTTATTTTTTGTCCTAACTGCGGCTCTACAGGTATTTCTTTCCGTTACTGTTGTCCTTTCTGCAAATCATTCAATATCCAAAAAAGCAGTCTAATCGAGCATGTAAAATGTGGATACATGGACATAGAAGAGAATTTCCGAAAAGAAGGAAAATTTTCTTGCCCAAAATGTAGAGAAGACCTTAAACGGGTTAATTTAGACTTTCGAAAAGCCGGAGTCTGGTGTGCTTGTAACGACTGCAAAAAAAGCTTCGATATACCTGTCCCTGAACATTATTGCACTAGTTGTCGTTCTTCCTCAACTTTTGAAGAAGCGATAATAAAAGACATATACTCCTATACCTTAGGCAAAACTGTTAAAGGAACTGAATCAAAGAATTCATTGGTTTCTCCCATAATGGAAATCCTCACTAAAGCAGGACTTAAGGTTGAAAATCCCGCGATTATTAAAGGTAAATCTGGTGCTCAGCATTCTTTTGATATAGCTGCATTCAAGAATGATTTTACGCAAGGAGCAACTGTTATCGATTTGGCTATTTCTCATGAAGGTGATGTTTCTGAGCAACCTATTATTGCCATGTTCGCTAAAGTTTTCGATGTTTCCCCTGAGAAAGCCTTCCTTGTAGCCATTCCCGCGCTTACCGAAAATGGGCGTAAAATGGCTGAAATATACAATATATGTACAATTGAAGGTAAAAATAGGTCTGAAGCTTTAGCTATTTTGAAAGAGAACCTAAAATTTTAAGGTTCTACGTTGTTGAGTAAACAGCTATGTTTCCTCTTTCTGTTACTATTTTGATTATATACTTTTCTAGAAGGTCAATATCTGACAGAGTGTAATTTGTGGCTTCACCTGAGTTCAGAAAAAGATTCAAGTCACATCTCTTATGGGAATTTAAATCTAAAATCCAAATCGCGACTATACGAACACTAAAAGGGCTTGAATTCTTTATTCCTATTATTGTGCCCTCTTTTGAGGATTCAATGTTGCTAAGAGTTACTTCTTCTTGATTTCTTTCCATATCTATTTGGTTCATCTTGTAATTTGTTAAGAAAACGTTACCTACTATTATCACTAGTAAAACCAGACTTAGCATTACTGTTATGACGGTACTTACTGCGCGCCTGTTGTGCTTAAATTGCTTTATAGTAGCCTGCAATGTGTGTCCCTCTGTTTGTAACAATATCGATGTAGTAAATGTTGTCTGCTTTCCATTTGTATGGTATGTTTAGCCATTGCTGGTCTTCTAATGATAAGGAGAATGATCTATTAACTGGTTGACTTGTATGGTTGATGTAGACTGTAACAACCGAAATGCTCACTTTGCCCACATTATTCAAATAAACATCTATTGTCTGTGTTGCGGTGTTAAACCAAACGTCCTCTACGACTATGCGTTCACTCATATTTTCTCGCATATTATTCGTTATAACATAAGTTGCGGTTGTAGCAATTGACATGGCAGATACCGCTATTATGGTAAGTAAGAGTTCACTTAGGACGGGTGTGATTGCGCGTTTGTTATGCCGGAATCTCTTTAAGATATCTTTCATTTTATCATCTCACATGAACAGTCTTATCGCCAAGAAACTTGCTATAATCATGACTAAGCTATGCTTCAAACCTGCGTAGGTGGAGCCTTCGCCCATTTTTCCTGCAGCTAATCCTCCAAAGAAGCTTTGAATTAATGTCATATGCAGAAAGATTCTTTGCATGGCTTCTGAGGAAGTTGATGGATTAGTGATTAATGACTCGCCTTCAGTGACTGCGAAAAATGTCTTGAATAAAAGTATTATCGTGAATAGGAACACGAAAAGGGCGATGTAGATTATCAGTATGTAAGGTCGGGTTTGAGCTTTGCGTTCTTTTTCAAGCATATTATTTGTTTCGATAAACTTCCCCATGGGGTCAAATACTTTCTCAACGCTGCCTCCTGAGCGACTAGCTTCAATTATTAGCGGTAAAAGCCGCTGCATCAGAATTGTCCCTGCACGTTTTCCGAAACCTGAGAGGGCTTCTTCAAAGCTGTATCCCCACGACATCTGAACAGTCATTTTCTTTAATTCCACGCTTAATGGGCCATAATCTCTTTTGGCGGCTTCTTCTAGTGCTTGTGGAAGTGTCATTCCGATTTGTTGGGCTTGAATTATACTCTTGAATAAATCAGGTAATCGGGCATCAATTGCTTTTTTCCAGCGATAATCCATGTAATGTATAGTGGCCAAAGGCGCAGTTAGAATAACTAACGCAAAGAATAGATAATTATCTAGTTTAGTTGTATCTCCTACTATCAAGTACCCTGCTATGACCATAGCTAATGCTGTCACAATCGATGTAGCAGTCACGATTTGCTTGGTTTTTTTCTCTATTCTTGGCATTCTATGTTACCATTTTGGTGATACAGTATCAACAATTATCAGAAATATTGCAGCACAAACCGGAATTGCTATGTAAGTAATTATACGTAATAGTAAATCTGAGCTGATGTTTCCTATTATGTTGCCCCCTAGAACTGACATTACAGATAGCATAATGACAAATAGTAATGGGGCCGTCAGTAGCATTATCACGTAGGTTTCTGACAGAATCGATAGTGTATCATTATATTTTTTTAAGTTAAGTTTTCTGATTTTAATATAATTTCTGAATCTTTCCCGAAGATAACCTGAAAGATTACCTCCACTGTGCGTTGTAGCGATTATGCCCTGCAATATCTCTTTGAGTTTTTCTGATGGTGTTCGGTTAGAGGTCTTTTCCAGAGCAGAGATCGCATCCATACCAAACAAGTTGATGTGCCTGATTACGTCTTTTGCTTCCGAAGATGCAGCAAGAGGCTCTTTTAATACTGCAATTGCTTGAAAAATTTTTTCTATAGATAACCCTGCGTTCGCAAGTATAGCCATATAGCCGGTTGTGAAGGGCAATTCGTCATCTATCTCCCTTTTATGTTTATCTGCACGATAAATAGGATAAAAATAACAACAGATTACTGAGATGGCTCCTGCAAGTAGTCCTGAGCCTATCCCGAATAAAATTGCGGCAAATAATGGCACATTAAAGATTAGACCTGCCAAAAACGGAATAATCAATGCAACTGATATAGTCGCTATTAAAGTAGAAAAGACGGTTAAACTGACATATCCTTTAAAGCTGATCTTCATGCCTGCTCTTTGAAGGTTTGTGTCTAAATCTCTGAAAATCGGTAAAACCTTGCCAATCTTTTCTCCTACAACTTGATACGCTTTATCATTGAATTTCTCAAAATCGCTCTCTTTCTTTTTCTCCACTTCAAGTGGTTTCTCTTTTGAATGGAAGTGCTTTCGTAATTTGCTAAATTTATCCGATTTTCTCATTTCAACCCCACTCTTGCTTTTTGGAAGATGCGGTTGGGGTTGTCATAATATTCCCGGATGACCTTAGCCACATCTACATGGCGTCGTATTCCTTGCTGTACCATCCATTCTAAAACGGTTTTCCGATATTTTATTTCACGATCAACTTCTTCTCGGGTTAACCCTCTTTTTTGTATCTGTTTATCAAGTAAATTACTATGACCTGA